>JAATFF010000011.1 GCA_015655335.1 Lysobacterales bacterium
GCTGCTCTCCGAAGCGAAGATCTTTATCGACGATACGCCGGGCCTCTCGCCGGTGGAGCTTCGGTCGCGCTCGCGACGTCTGCATCGCGAGCACGGTGGTCTCGGTCTGATCGTGATCGACTATCTGCAGCTCATGCAGGTTCCTGGCAACAAGGAAAATCGCGCGACCGAAATTTCGGAAATCTCGCGCTCGTTGAAAGGTCTCGCCAAAGAGCTCAACGTGCCGGTGGTTGCGTTGTCGCAGTTGAATCGCTCGTTGGAACAGCGCGCGGACAAACGGCCCATGATGTCGGACTTGCGCGAATCGGGCGCTATCGAGCAGGACGCCGACGTGATCATGTTCATCTACCGCGACGAGTACTACAACAAAGAGTCGCCGGACAAAGGATTGGCCGAGATCATCATCGGCAAGCAGCGTAACGGCCCCACCGATACGGTGAAACTGACCTTCCTGGGCCACTACACCAAGTTCGAGAACTACAGCCCGGATAGCTACGTGGGCAATTTCTGAGCGATGGCTTTCACCTGGCGATCTTGCCTGCGCTTTGCCATCTTGTTGCCCTGATCCTTTGCCCGACAGCCGTTACCCTATGATGTAGCGGTTAAATCCTCAGGCCAGCACGCGAATGCGTTTCCGCCTCGGGAGAGCACCGGTTTCGACCATGTCAGGATCATGAGCCGTACAACTGTCGCCACCATTCATCTCGGCGCGCTGCGCCATAACCTCGCGCGGATCAGAGAACTGGCCGCGCCGGCCAAGGTCATGGCCGTGGTCAAGGCCGATGCGTACGGACACGGTCTGGAACGCGTGGCGCGTGCATTGGACGGTGCCGCCGATGCGTTCGCCGTGGCGTCGCTCGGCGACGGTCTGCGGCTGCGTGCGGCCGGTCATCGGCAGCGCATCGTGGTGTTGTCCGGTCCTGACCAGGCGGGCGATATCGCCGAGATGCAACGCTTGGGCCTTGACGCCGCGATCCATCATGAAAGTCAGTTGTATTGGTTATCCGAAGCGTCGCCCACGCGCGGGCGCCTTCGTGTGTGGCTGAAAGTCGACAGTGGGATGCACCGTCTTGGCTTCGCCCCCGAGCGGGCCGCCACGGTGCATGCGCAGCTGGCAACGATGCCGGGCATCGATCCGGATATCGGCTTGATGACGCACTTCGCCGAATCGGAAGTGTTCGACGGTGAGCGGACCCGACTGCAGATCGAGCGTTTTCGCGACGCGACACGCGGACTGTCCGGACCGCGTTCGCTATCCAACTCCGCCGGGGTGCTGGGCTGGCCCGATGCTCGTGCGGATTGGGTGCGTACGGGCGGATTGCTCTATGGTCTTTCGGTCGTGGACGGCAAGAGCGGCGCCGATTTCGGTTTTCGTCCGGCCATGACCTTGTCTACTCGTTTGATCGCCATTAACACGATCCAGCGCGGTGAACGCATCGGTTACAACGGTCTGTGGGAATGTCCGGAAGACATGCCTGTCGGCGTTGCTGCAGTCGGATACGGTGACGGCTATCCACGTAGCGCTGTGGCGGGTACGCCGGTGCTGATCGGCAACCGCCGCGTGCCGTTGATCGGGCGTGTGTCGATGGATCTGATCACGCTGGATTTGCGCGAGGCGCCCGAAGCGAAGGTGGGCGACCGCGTCGTGTTGTGGGGGCCGGAGTTGCCGGTGGAATGGGTGGCTACGCAAGCCGGAACCATCAGCTATGACCTCACCTGCGGGATGACGCGCCGCGTGTTGTTCGTCGAAGACGATCAATGACGTCTCGTCGCCTGCGACCGCCACACGCTAAGCTCCACGCATCGATTTCACGCGTGTAACGCCATGGCCAAAGCCAAAACTGCTTATGTCTGCACCGATTGCGGTGCCGAACACACCAAATGGCAGGGCCAGTGTGTCGAATGCGGCGTGTGGAATACGCTTTCGGAGTTCGTGGTGCAATCGGCACAGAAGTCCGTGACGGCGACACGCCAAAGCGGCTATGCGGGCGCTGCGAATGCCGCACCACGCGTAACGCCGCTGACCGAAGTTCTGGTGACTGCGGAGTCGCGCACGCTAACGGGCATCGGCGAGCTGGATCGCGTTCTCGGCGGCGGCCTGGTCGATGGATCGGTGGTGTTGATCGGCGGCGATCCGGGTATCGGTAAATCAACGCTGTTGCTGCAGATGCTCGGTGTGTTGGGCGAAAAGCTCCCCAGCGTCTATGTGACCGGCGAAGAATCGCTGTCGCAGGTCGCTGCACGGGCGCAACGATTGGATCTGCCGCTGCGGCCGTTGCATGCGCTGGCGGAGACGGGCGTCGAGCGCATTCTCGAGCAAGTTGCCGCCACACGGACGCGTGTGTTGGTCATCGACTCGATCCAGACAATCTGGACCGAGATGCTTACCGCAGCACCGGGTTCGGTGAGTCAGGTACGCGAATCTGCCGCTCGACTTACGCGTTTCGCCAAAGAGAGCGGCACGTCGGTGTTTCTGGTGGGCCACGTTACCAAGGAAGGCGGTATTGCCGGTCCACGTGTGCTGGAGCACATGGTGGATGCGGTGCTGTACTTCGAAGGTGAATCCGGAAGCCGTTTTCGCGTGCTGCGTGCGTTCAAGAACCGCTTTGGCGCGGTGAACGAACTGGGTGTGTTCGCGATGTCCGAGAAAGGGTTGCGCGAAGTGCCCAATCCATCGGCGATTTTTCTCTCCGCGCATAGCGGTCCGACGTCGGGCAGTGCCGTGATGGTTACCCGCGAAGGTACGCGGCCGCTACTGGTGGAAGTGCAGGCCCTGGTAGACCAATCTTCCCTGGGTAATCCACGCCGCGTCACGCTGGGTCTGGAGCAAAATCGTCTCGCCATGTTGTTGGCGGTGCTGCATCGGCACGGCGGCGTGGCCGCGTACGATCAAGACGTGTTCGTGAATATTGTCGGCGGCATTCGTGTACAAGAAACCGCCGCCGATTTGCCGGTGTTGCTTGCGGTGTTGTCATCGTTGCGTGATCGACCGCTACCAGAGAAGACCGTCGCTTTCGGCGAAGTGGGTCTTTCTGGCGAGATCCGCCCTGTGCCCAATGGTGAGGAGCGCCTGAAGGAAGCGGCTCATCACGGCTTTCAGCGCGCCATCGTACCCAAGGCCAACGCACCCAAAAAAGGACGTGTCGGTGACATGGAAGTGATCGGTGTGGAGCGTTTGGCGCAAGCCATCGATGCTTGCCGCTGAGGCGGTGTTTCAGTCCACCGTGCGGTGCAGAATCACTTCCAGCACGAACTTCGAACCGAAGAACGCGAGCACCAATACCCCCATGCCAATCAGCGTGAGATTCACGGCGCTACGCCCTCGCCAGCCATGGCGCCAGCGGCCGTAAAGCAGGGCGCCGAATACCAGCCACGCGACAATCGACAGCACCGTTTTGTGCACGAGGTGCTGGCCGAACAAGTTGTCCACGAACAAGATACCGGTCAGCAAGGTGAGCGTGAGCAATACAAAACCCGCGGCGATCAGCCGGAATAATAGTGATTCGGTCAAGGTCAGCGGGGGCAGTGCGCTCAGCCACGGTCCCAACTGACGATGCCGCAACGCCCGTTCCTGGATAGCCAGCAAGATGGCCATCGCAGCGGCGATGGAAAGCACGCCAAAAGCCAGCAGCGCCACCGTGACGTGCAGCTTGATGTGCCAGTCCATCGAGGCCGGTGCGGTGGGTGGTGCAAGGAAGCTATCGGTCCACAGTAAAAGTGCGCTGAGCGGGAAAACAATCACCCCGAGCGTGGCGACAGGTCGTGTGAAATTCACCAATAGGGTTAGCGCCGATACCACGCAGGCCACTAGGGAGAGTGCCGCGAAGAAATGCAGATCCAGCGCACCGCGGTGCATCGCCAGCAGGCCGGTTGCATGCGCCAGCACGGCAACCGTCGCAATCGCTAGGGCGGGGCGCACGAACGTCGGCGTCGTCTTGGTGCTGCCTGCGAACAACGGTCGCGCCAATAACCCGCTGGCGAGCAGGTAGCAAGCAATGGCGAAGATCGAGAGGGCGGCTAGCATCGCGGGTAAGTGTGGCACAGGGCAAAGACAGGGTGAACGCGGCAAATCGACCGGCACTTGCAATATTTAGATATTTGTCTAAATATCTACGCGTCGATTGAACCGAAAGTGAGCCGTGAAACAGCAAGCCGTATTCCGAGCCCTGGCCGATCCCACTCGCCGCGCGATTCTGAAGCGGCTGCATGGTGGGGCGATGAGCGCGGGCGAAATCGGCGAAGCATTCGATATTACCGGCGCGTCACTGTCGCATCACTTCGCCGTGCTCAAGCAGGCGGATCTGGTGCGTACCGAGCGGCGCGGCCAGTACATCGTCTATTCCCTAAACAGCACCGTGATGGAAGACCTCACGCGGATGATGCTCGATCTGATTCCGTCGGGTGGGGGACGAGGAGGCAAGCGATGAAACCCGTACGCAGTTTGTTTTTATCCGGTCTTTTTCTGCTGATGTTGCTGGCCGCGTTCTTATGGCTGTATCCGCAGATGCCTGCGCTTGTAGCCGTGCATTGGAATGCGCATGGACAGATCAACGGCTACATGACACCGATCAAGGCAGTCGCCACGCCTATGCTCGTCATGGCGGGATTGGGCTTGCTGACTGTCGTGCTGCCGGCCATCTCGCCCCGCGGTTTTGAAATCAAGCCGTTTGTGTCGGTGTTCGTGGTGTTGATGCTTGCCATACAGGCTTTCGTGTTCGTCGCTACGTTGGGCATTTTGTTGAACGCAGCGGGACATCCGGTTGGAAAGCTCGTTATCCGGATGCTTCCGGTTGGCGTGTTGCTCATGATCCTCGGCAATTACATGGGCAAGCTGCGCAAAAATTTCTTCATGGGCATCAAGACACCGTGGACGCTTGCGAGCGACGAAGTGTGGGAGCGCACCCATCGTGTGGGTGGCCGGATTTTCATGCTGGCGGGACTGATTGTCGTCATCGCGGCACTTCTCAACGCGCCGATCATGTTTTCCCTATGCGTGATCCTGGGAGCCGCACTGATCCCCGTGGCATATTCGTATGTCGTCTATCGGCGCGTGCAACATCACCACTGATATACAACAGGAGCCTTTATGTACGCCAAGAAGATCGCAATACTCATCGGCGCGTGTGGTCTGCTGGTTGCCGCATGCGCTTCGGCCGAGCCTACGGCCGCCTGTCGAGCCCATGGTCAATCCATGCTCGCCGCGTTTACGACGGGCGACTACGATCATGCAGTCACGCATTTCGCACCGGACCTTGCTGCCAAGGCGACGCCGGCAGCATTGAAATCCGCTTGGGTACAATTGCAAAGTTCTGCCGGTGCGTTTCGCAAGCTGGGCGATTTGCAGCCGCGTACGGTGGGCGATCGCACACTACTCACTGCTGACTTGGATTTTGCCAATCAATCGCTCACGGCAGCAATCAATTGCGATGCGCAGGATCGCATCACGATGTTCCGGGTTGTTCCGGCTGATGCATCGTCCCAGGTTCAAACGTCGGTATCCGAATCGGCCACCGGTATCGCGAGCGCGATTCAAGTGGCGTCACCGGTGGGGCCGTTGCCAGGAACCCTGGTGTTGCCTAAAGGTGATGGTCCCTTTCCCGCTGTCGTCATGCTAGTTGGTTCCGGTGCACACGATCGTGACGAGACTGTTGGTCCAAATAAGGCATTTCGCGATCTGGCGGATGGTTTGGCCGCCGCAGGTGTGGCATCTCTGCGCTACGACAAGCGCAGTTACGCCTACGGATTGAAGATGATCAGCGACCACGCCACCGTCGATGAAGAAGTGACGGACGATGCCGTGACTGCGCTGCAACTGCTCGCGAAACAACCGCATATCGATCCCAAGCGAGTCTTCGTGCTTGGACACAGCCTTGGCGCGTTCATGGCGCCGCGCATCGGTCAGCGCGATCCGCAACTTGCGGGCATCATCATGATGGCGGCGCCGCCCTCATTCGGCTTGGACACGATTATCAAGCAAGCGCGTTATCAAGCATCGTTGCAAGGTGTCCCGGCCGCGCAGATCGATCAAAAACTGGCGCCGCTGATCAAGCAGCGCGACATTCTTGCGCATGCCGATCCCGCGCATCCGCCGGCGGGCGATTTTTTCCACGCGCCGGCCAGTTACTGGTTGAGCGTCCGCGATTACGATCCTGTGGCGACCGCCAAGCATCTCCATGAGCCGATGTTGCTCGTGCAGGGCAGTGCCGACATTCAGGTGTTCCCGAAAGAGGACTTCGCCGCCTGGCAAGCAGCCTTTGCACATGATCCACGCGTCACGCTCATCGAATATCCCGGACTAAGCCATATGTTCATGCCAGCCAGTCAGCCGCCATCGCCGGACGACAACGACAAGCCGGGTCGCGTGGATGCCAAGGTTATTCAGGACATCGCCCGCTGGATCAAGGCCCAGCCTGCGCGTTCATGAGGAAACGGGCGTCTCTGGTATATTTGGCAATCCGCTCAGCCTTTTCCGATCCCATCGCCATGTTCGAGTCGCTCAGCCAACGCCTCTCCACCACCGTCAATCGCTTGCGCGGTCGCGGTCGGTTAACCGAGGAAAACATCCGCGAATCGCTACGCGAAGTGCGCATTGCACTGCTGGAAGCGGATGTGTCGCTGCCGGTGGTGCAGGCGCTGATCGAGCGCGTAAAGGTGCGTGCGGTCGGACAAGAGGTGCTCAAGAGCCTTTCGCCGGGTCAGGCGCTGGTGAAGGTGGTCAGCGAAGAGCTGACGGCGGTCATGGGTACCGCGAATACCGAGTTGAATCTCGCCCAGCAGCCACCGGCCGTGGTGCTGATGGCTGGCCTGCAAGGCGCAGGCAAGACCACTACCGTGGCCAAGCTCGCGCGTTTTCTTATCGAGCGTAAGAAAAAGCGCGTCATGGTGGTGAGCTGCGACGTGTATCGCCCAGCCGCCATCGAACAGCTGCGCACGCTGGCCGAGCAGGTCGGCGTGACGTTCTTCCCCTCGGAAGCTGGCCAGAATCCGGTCGATATCGCCAAGGCAGCCCTCGTTGCTGCACGCAAGGAAGTCATCGACGTGTTGCTGGTGGATACCGCCGGCCGTCTGCATGTCGACGAAGCGATGATGGCCGAGATCAAGGCGCTGCACGCCGCGGTCACGCCGATCGAAACCCTGTTCGTGGTCGATTCGATGACCGGCCAGGACGCTGCAAATACCGCCAAGGCATTTGCCGAGGCATTGCCGCTCACTGGCGTGGTGCTGACGAAGACCGATGGCGATGCGCGCGGCGGCGCGGCTCTATCGGTGCGTTATGTCACCGGTCGCCCGATCAAGTTCCTCGGCGCAGGCGAGAAAACCGACGCGCTGGAGCCATTCCATCCCGATCGCGTGGCGCAGCGCATCCTCGGCATGGGCGACGTGCTGTCGCTGGTCGAGGAAGTCGAACGCAAAGTCGATCAGGAAAAAGCGCAGAAACTCGCCACCAAGGTCATGAAGGGCAAGCGCTTCGACCTCAACGACATGCGCGATCAGCTCGAACAGATGGCCAACATGGGTGGCCTGGCCGGCTTGATGGACAAGCTGCCGGGCGTCTCCAACCTGCCTGAGAACGTAAAGTCCAAGGTCAACGACGGCGAAATCAAGCGCATGGTCGCGATCATCAGTTCGATGACCAAGAAAGAACGCCGTCATCCCGACTTGCTGAATGGCTCGCGCCGCGCCCGCGTCGCCCGCGGTTCGGGCACCCAGCCGGCGGATGTCAATCGCCTGTTGAAGCAATACATGCAAATGGAAAAAATGATGTCCAAGCTCTCCAAAGGCGGCACCAAAGGCCTTCTGCGGCAGATGCGAGGCGCCATGAAGGGTATGGGTGGAATGGGTGGCGGTCTGCCGCCGATGCGCTGAAGCGGGTCGTAAACCCTGCAGATGGGCTAACCCCTTCCTTTTTCCTCAGATTTCATTAAAATATCGGGTTTACCGCGTCCGTTCTAGCGCGCGCTTGCCGGGCATGCCGGCAACTCTGGAGTTTTTACTATGGTTAAGATTCGTCTTTCGCGCGGTGGCGCCAAGGGCCGTCCGTTCTACCACGTCGTTGTGACCGATCAGCGCAGTGCGCGTGATGGTCGTAGCATCGAGCGCGTAGGTTTCTATAACCCGACGGCCTCGGGCAAGGACAAGCGCCTTGAGCTGAACGTTGCGCGCGTTCAGGAATGGGTGGCCAAGGGCGCACAGCTGAGCGACAAGGTTGCCTCGCTGGTGAAGGAAGCCGGCAAGCAGGCTGCCTGAGCATGACCGCAGCCGGTCGACGCGTCCTGGTGGGACGCATCGTCGGATTGTACGGCGTGCAGGGTTGGATCAAGGTTGAATCCTGGACCGAGCCCCGCATGCAGATCTTCAAGTACCAGCCCTGGCTGCTCCATGCAGCGCCGGACCAGGACGTGGAGATTGCGGGAATCACGGGTCGTCCCCAAGGCAAAGGCCTCGTCGCCAAACTGCCTGACGTGGATGATCGAGACGGTGCGATGGCGCTGGTCGGGCAGGATATCTACGTGGCCCGCGAGCTGCTGCCGTCACCCGGCAAAGATGAGTACTACTGGGTCGATCTCGAAGGTCTTGAGGTCGTCACCACGGAAGGCGTGATGTTGGGACGGGTGAGTCACTTGTTCGCGACAGGCGCCAACGACGTGGTGGTCGTAAGGGATGGCGAGCGCGAGCGGCTGGTTCCTTTCGTCCAAGGTGTTTATGTGCGTTCGGTGGATTTATCTGGTGGGCGCATGGTGGTGGACTGGGATCCTGAATTCTAAGCAGTGAGAATTGAGGGTCCGATGCGCATCGATGTCGTCACGTTGTTTCCCGACTTCATGCGTCAGTGCGCCGCTGTAGGTGTCGTAGGACGCGCGCAGCAACGCGAGTTGTTGCAGGTGGAAACCTGGAATCCGCGCGATTACGCCACCGACAATTACCGAACCGTGGATGGCCGCACCTGCGGCGGCGGCCCCGGCATGGTGATGTTGATCGAGCCGTTGCGTACAGCTATCAAGGCCGTGCGCGAGGCAGCACCCGAACCGGTGCATGTGATTTATCTCAGTCCGCAAGGAGCGCGGCTGACGCAGGGTAGGGTGGAAGCGCTGGCGAAATTGCCGCGCATCGCTCTGCTTTGCGGACGTTATGAAGGTGTGGACGAGCGTCTGCTGGCGCACGAGGTCGACGAGGAGCTTTCCATCGGCGATTACGTGTTATCCGGTGGCGAGTTGGGTGCCGCGGTGATTATCGACGCGGTGGGCCGCTTGCAGGACGGCGCGTTGAACGACGCGCAATCGGCCGAGCAGGATTCGTTTTCGAACGGTCTGCTGGACTGTCCACACTATGCGAAGCCGGTGCATGACGCACTGGGCGATGTACCAGAGGTGTTGCTTTCTGGTGATCACGCGGCGATACGCCGCTGGCGCCTGAAGCAGTCCCTGGGACGGACCTGGTTGCGGCGTCCCGATTTATTGGCGCAGCGCGCGCTGGATGCACAATCCCGTGCGCTGTTGGATGAATTCCGCCGTGAACACGCTCGAGAAGAGCAAGCACGGCAAAACGATGCGGTCGATGAAGGCCGCAATCATTGAGAAAAGACAGGTGTTGCCATGAACAAGATCATCGAACAGTTCGAAGCCGAGCAGATCACCCGCCAGCTGCCGCAGTTCGGCCCTGGCGACACCGTGATCGTCAACGTGAAGGTGAAGGAAGGTAACCGCGAGCGCGTCCAGGCGTTCGAAGGCGTCGTCATCGCCAAGCGCAGCCGCGGCCTGCATTCGGCCTTCACCGTGCGCAAGATCTCGCATGGCACGGGCGTGGAGCGCGTGTTCCAGGCGCATAGCCCAAGCATCGAATCGGTAACGGTCAAGCGCAAGGGTAAAGTGCGCGGCGCCAAGCTGTACTACCTGCGCGGCCTGGAAGGCAAGGCAGCTCGCATCAAGGAAAACATCGGCGCCTCGCTCACCGGCGAGTAAGCCACTGCACTACGACGCAACAAAAAAACCGCGGATCGCTCCGCGGGTTTTTTTGTGGATTCGATCTGGACCTCGATTCCCGAGGCGCTGCTTAAAAGTTGACTTGCAGCGGCTGCGGCTCCTGCAAGAAATTGCCCTGCACGAAATCCACGCCGCAGGCGAACAATAGCGATGTGCTGGCTGCATCTTCGACCCATTCGGCGATCGCCAGGCGCTTCATCTCGTGCGCCTGCTGGCAGATTTCGGTGATCTTCTTCTGGTTTTCCGGATGCTGCGGAAGGTCGGCCATGAAGCTGCGGTCGATCTTCAGATAATCGGCCTGGATATGGTTGAGCAGCTGGAAGGAATTGAGTCCCGATCCGAACTGTTCGAGTGCAAAGTAACCACCAAGGTTCTTCCACGCGGTAATAAATTCCTGCGCCGGGCGCAGCATGGTGACGACCTTGCTTTCGGTCATTTCCAGGACCAGTCGGCCGTTTTTCAAATTGGCCTGCTTTAGCGTGCGGTCGAGCCACGGCAACAGGTTGCTCTGCTGTTGCAGGGAGTCGGCGGTGAGTTTTACGAAAAAGGTGGTAGGGATGCCCGCCCTATCGCGCGTCTTGAGTGCGCTGATCGCCTGGGTCAGCACCCAGCGGTCGATCTCGGCATTGAGGCCGTATTTTTCCGCGATCGGCATGAAGAAGCCCGGCGACACCTCGCCTTGCGGGCCGTTCATGCGCAGCAGGATTTCCGAGTAGTCACCCTCGGCGTCCTGCAGACTGATGGTCTGCTGGTGATACAGCATGAATTCGTTCTGGGTAAGCGCCTGGCGCAGCAAGCCCAGCCAGTTGCGTTCGCGTTCGGCGTCGGCTTTTTCGCGGGCGGCGGGATCGTGCAGCTCGCTGCGATTGCCACCCTGGCTCTGCGCGCTGCGCAGGGCCTGGCTGGCCTGGTTCAGCAGCATGTCGGTATTGGCGTTCTTCTCGCCCAGCAGGCTGCCGCCGGTGCTGATGGTGAGCGTGATGGACTGCGTGCCCAGATCGAAGATCTCGCGAGCGATCGCTTGCTGCAGGCCGCCGATCCATTCACGGATCGCCTCGTCGTTATCGGTGTGCAGGATCACGCCGATCGTATGTTCGGCCAGCAATCCAGCCACATCCTCCTGACCCAGCAGCATGCTTACACGGTGCGCAAAAGCGGCCAGCAGTTCGTCAGCTTTGCCCAGGCCGATGCCGCTCACGATGTGAGCCCAGTTATCCGGCTCGATCAACAGCAGGCTTTGACCCTTATGGCCTTCGCTGGCCGCCGCCACGGCGTTATCGATGAACTCCAGTGTGCGTGCGCGGTTGTAGAGCCCGGTGACCGAATCACGCTGCAACTGCTCGACCATGGCCGGATCGACCTGCTGTCGACGGAACACGATCTGCAGGCAAGTCTCGCCCTCGAAGGTAGCGTGGGCGAATTCGGCCGTGGCCGGGAAGGTGCTGCCATCGGCGCGCCGCGCGTGCAGTTCTAGCCGGTATTCGGCTTTTTCTCCGCGCGACAACGCACGCAGCAAGTTCTTGAATGCATCCGCGTCGGCGGGCCCGATCAGATCCAGCACGGGTAGACCAAGCAGGTCGTCGTAGTCTTCGTAACCGAATGTATCGAGATAGGACCGGTTGGCGCGCACGTGCATGCCTTCGTGCACGTAGGAAATGGGATCGTTCGACGAATCGAGCAGCGCGTCGCAACGGCGCTCGGATTCGCGCAGCGCCGACTCCAGTCGACGCACTTGCCGACGCGTATTGAGCGAATCGAATTCGCGCTTGATCACCGTGATCATCTGCTTGGGTTGGCTGCGTGAGCCCACACCCTGCACGCCGTCCTGGAACATGTCCGCGATGCCCTGATCGTCCATCTTGGATACGCAGGCAATCAGGGCGATATCGCGGGCGCTGGCGTCGATCTGCTGCGCGACGTTGCGCAACGGAAGGCCATTCACGCCAGGATTGAAGAGCACAAGGTCAGGACCGAGTTCTTCGAGCGCCGAATGGATCTGTTCGGGGGTAGTTGCCCGCGCAGGACGGACCGCGATGCCCGCGTTGCGCAATAACGTGATGATCTGTTCCGCGTCCTCAACCGAATTTTCGATGAAGAGGATCTTGATAACGGAGTCTGTCTTCATGGGCGCGTCGTGCTTCCTTGTAGATGGCTGCTCGCGAGATAGGTGTATGCGGACTAGCCGGCACTGCCTATCCGTTTTAACGGATTCCGTACAACCCTGCCAGCGGCAATTCACCCATTGGTGACGAAGCGCATGGGCAGACAGGGACTTAGAGCGGCCGCTTGGATGGATCACCCTCCACTTCGCGGACCAGCTTGGGCACCAGATACCCCGGCAGCCGGCTGCGCAAAGCCTCGACCAGCGATTGTGCCTGGGTATCGCTCACTTCGAAATGCGCGGCACCCTGCACCCGGTCGAGTTGATGCAGGTAATAGGAGAGAACGCCAGCGGCGAACAGGCGCTCGGACAGCGCCGCCAACGTACCGGCATCGTCGTTGATCCCCCGCAACAGTACCGATTGATTGAGCAGTGTGGCGCCGGCATCGCGTAAACGTGCGCACGCGGCATCCACGGGATCGTCAAATTCGTTAGCGTGATTGGCGTGCAGTACCACAATTTTTTGCAGTGGCAGTGCACGCAGCCACTCGACGAATGGAGCATCGATGCGCTCGGGCAACACGATCGGCAGCCGTGTATGGATGCGCAGGCGTGTGATGTGAGGAAGATCGGCCAGGCCCCGACTGAGTTCCTCAAGCTTGCCGGTTGCCAGCGCCAGGGGGTCGCCGCCGGACAGGATCAGCTCGTTGATCGAGGTGTCCTGTCGCACGTGCTCCAGCGCTTGGCGCCATTGGCCGGCCGCGGCCATCTCATCGCCATAGGGAAAGTGGCGGCGAAAACAATAGCGGCAGTTGATGGCGCAGCTACCGCTGGCGATCAGCAACGCGCGGCCCTGATATTTGTGCAGGACACCTTGTGTCTCGCGTGAGGCGAGGTCTCCTACCGCATCCGTCACGAAGCCGGGCACGTGTTCTTGTTCCGCCAACTGCGGCAACACTTGAAGCAGCAGGGGATCCGCAGCATCGCCTGGACGCATGCGTGCCACAAAACCACGCGGCACGCGCAATGCGAAACCGGCGTCCTCTGCCGGCAGACGGCTCGCCAGGTGGCCTAATTCGAGCAGGCTGAGCAGCTCGCGGCTGTCGGTGACCGAGTCGCGCCAGAGTTGTCGCCAATCGGCCAGGGCGGGCGATGTAATGCGGGCGCCGGGGCTTGCGGTTATCATGTACGGCCTTATGCGGGCCTGCTGGCCCCTTAGACCCCTATTTTAGCCGCTGACGGCAGCGGTTTTCCTTATCGGAGTGAAGTGCATGGCCAGTTACGGTCTCAACGACGTCAAGAACGGTGTGAAGATCATCGTGGACGGCGATCCCTTTGTCATCGTCGAGGCGGAGTTCATCAAGCCGGGCAAGGGCCAGGCCTTCACCCGTATTCGCATCCGTAACCTGCTCAACGGCCGCACCACGGAAAAGACCCTGAAATCCAGCGAATCCTTCGAGGGCGCGGATGTGGTCGATACCGACATGCAATTTCTCTACAGCGACGGCGAGTTCTGGCATTTCATGCACCAGGAGTCGTTCGAGCAGCACCAGGCTGACGCCGCCGCGATGAGCGATGCCTCCAAGTGGCTCAAGGGCGAGGAAGAGTGCGTGGTGACCCTGTGGAACGGCCGTCCGATTTCGGTGCAGGCGCCGAACTTCGTCGAGTTGAAGATCGTCGAAACCGACCCGGGCCTGCGTGGCGACACCTCCGGCGGCGGCGGCAAGCCGGCCAAGCTGGAAACCGGCGCGGTGGTGCGCGTACCGCTGTTCGTGAACCAGGACGAGATGATCAAGGTCGACACGCGTACTGGCGAATATGTCAGTCGCGTGAAGTGACGTATCGGCCCGCGCTTTAGCGCGGCTTTGCCGATGCGTCATCCCAGCGAAAGCTGGAGGCGCTTTACAACGGCGCAGCCGGTCATCCAGTGAAGTATCCGTGCGAAGCACACAAAATCTTATTTCGAGTGCTTCGCACAACGTCATTCACGACTGGGTCCCCGCTTTCGCGGGGACGACGAGCTAAAACACGGGGCGGGCATCGTAAGATGTGCCGCCCCATCTCGTATCACTCCCCGCAAGGCGAATAACGATGAGCCAGAACGCCCCGCAGACCGTCGATCTCCTTATCGAGGCCCGCTGGGTCGTGCCGGTCGAACCGCACGATGTGGTGCTCGAACATCATGCCGTGGCTGTCGATGGCGATCGCATCGTCGACATCCTGCCGATTGCGCAGGCACGCATCGCCTATGCACCTCGCGAACGCGTTGAACTGGGGGAACACGTGCTGATCCCCGGTCTGATCAACACGCACACGCACAATCCGATGACGCTGATGCGCGGCGTTGCCGACGATCTGCCGCTGATGGTCTGGCTGCAGCAGCACATCTGGCCGGTTGAGGCCAAAGTGATGGGTCCGGAATTCGTGCGCGATGGCGTGGAGCTGGCGGTCGCTGAAATGCTACGCGGCGGCACCACTTGCGCTAACGAAAATTACTTCTTCCCCGATGCCATCGGGGCGACGTATCGCAAGCTTGGTTTTCGTGCGGTGGTCGGTCTGCCGATTATCGAATTTCCCTCGGCATGGGCTCGAACGCAGGACGAATATTTTGAACGTGCAGGCGAAACGCACGACAGCTTCCGCAATGATCCGCTGATTCGCACCGCTTTTGCGCCGCACGCACCGTATACCGTCTCGGACGAGTCCTTCGAACGCATTCGCGTGTTGGCCGACCAGCTCGACATCCCCGTGCATCTGCATTTGCACGAGACCGCACACGAGGTCGACGAAGAACGAAAGAAGTCCGGCCTGCGTCCGTTCCAACGGCTGCAGAAGCTGGTGCTGGTCAACGATCGCTTGATTGCCGTGCACATGACCCAGCTCACCGAAGGCGAAATTGCTGCGTGCGCCGAAGCGGGCGTGTCCGTGGTGCATTGTCCGGAATCCAATTTGAAGTTGGCCTCGGGCTTCTGTCCGGCCGAGAAGCTTCGCAAGGCCGGTGTGAACGTTGCCATCGGTACGGACGGCTGTGCGTCCAACAACGATTTGGATATGTTCGGCGAGATGCGCACGGCGGCCCTGCTTGCGAAAGCGGTCGCCGAAGATGCCGCAGCATTCGACGCCGGCTTCGCGCTGCGCACCGCCACCATCAACGCCGCGAAGGCACTTGGTCTGGATGCCAGCATCGGCTCGATCAAGGCCGGCAAGCAGGCGGACCTGGCTGCAGTGAGGCTCAGCGATCTCGAAACGCAGCCGCTGTTTCACATCGTTTCACAGCTTGTCTATGCGACCGGACGCCACCAGGTCAGTGATGTGTGGATAGCCGGTAAACGCAAGCTGGCCGCTCGCGAACTGATCGATATGGATACGGCCGGCATGCTCGCCCGCACCCATGCTTGGCGTGAGCGTATCGCCGCGATCTAAACGTCATACGGATCTTCAGAGGCATCGACATGAATCGCTATCTCGTCATCCTCCTCCGGCACCCGCACTTCGATCCTGCCGTAGTGCCGTTGCACCAGCAATTTCTGGAAGACCTGCGCGCACAAGGGCGCAATGAATTGTCCGGTCCATTTGGCGACAAGTCCGGCGGCGCCTATTTGCTACGCGCCGAATCGATGGAAGAGGCTATGGACATTGCCCATAGCGATCCGGCACACACCAGCGGTGGATGGGATATCACCTTATACGCATGGCACGCGCACTAAGCTTGGCGAGTTGCCTAGGAGTTCGATGATGCAGACCACGCAAAACGTCAGTCACGACGAAATCGCCCGCTTCGACAAACTGGCGGCACGCTGGTGGGACCCGAATGGCGAATCGCGCCCGCTGCATGATCTCAATCCGGTACGTGCCGCCTACGTAGCCGCGCGCGCGTCGTTGCGAGGCGCCAAGGTTGCCGATGTCGGTTGCGGCGGCGGCCTACTCAGCGAAGCGCTCGCGCGCGCTGGAGCCGATGTCGTCGGCATTGATCTTGGATTGAAAGTGATCGAGATCGCGCGGCTGCACTTGTACGAATCGAACCTCAAGGTGGATTACCGCAAGCAATCCTCCACTGAACTTGCCGAAGCCGAACCAGCCAGTTTCGATGCGGTGTGTTGCATGGAGCTGATCGAGCACGTGCCCGATCCGGCAGCGCTCGTACGCGATCTGGCGGCCATGCTCAAACCCGGTGCGCGCCTGTTCATGTCGACCCTCAATCGCACGCCTGTTGCTTTCGGTGCGGCGATACTCGGCGCTGAATACATCACGCGCATGTTGCCGCGTGGTACGCACCACTATGCACAATTCCTCAAGCCGTCCGAACTCGGCCGTCTGCTGCGGCAAGCCGGGTTGGAGCTGGAGGACGTCAGCGGCCTCGGTTACAACCCGCTCAACCGCAAGGCATGGTTGAGCCAGGTGACTGCCGTCAACTATCTCTTGAGCGCGCGCAAACCAGCATGAAATCACTTCCTGAATCGCCTCAGGGCGTGTTGTTCGACCTTGATGGCACCTTGCTGGACAGTGCACCGGACCTGCATGCGGCACTTGTTACCTACTGCAGTGAAGTCGGCACCCCACCTGCGCCGTACGCTGCGGTGCGCGAAGTTGTCTCGCGCGGTTCCCGCGCCATTCTGCGTTGCGCGTTCGACGAGAGCGACGAGGCACTTCTGGAACGCATGCCTCGCTACCTCGAGCTGTACCACTCGATGATGTGCCGGCATACGCGCCCGTTCGAGGGCGTCGATCCGTTGCTTGATGCACTGGAACAGCGCGGGCTGGCCTGGGGCATCGTGACCAACAAGCCCGGTTATCTCACCGACGATCTCGTGCAACAGATCGGTTGGAGCGACCGCGTTTGCGCCGTGGTTTCGGGAGACACGCTGCCCGTGCGCAAACCCGATCCGGCGCCCGTGCTGTTAGCCTGCGAGCGCGCTCGACTCGACCCTGCGCGTTGTCTGTTTGTGGGCGATGATCGTCGCGACGTGCAAGCGGGCCGCGACGCCGGGTTGTTCACCGTGGCCGTGCAGTGGGGTTATCTCGACGGCGGCGATCCGCATGCCTGGGGTGCCGACATCGTGCTGGAACATCCGCGCCAACTGGCCGAACTGCTTCACTTGAAGGTTCCCGCGTGAGCGAGGGAGTTTCCCAGCACGGCGCCTTGCAAAGCTACATCGACAAATGGCTGTCGGTTCAACCGCAGCAGCGCATGGCGCTGGTTTTTGTCGAGCCCGGTAAATACCCGGGGCATGTCGCACTCGCCGCGCTGGAGCAGGAGCTGCTCTCCGCGGCCTACGGTATCCGCGAACCGCAAGTAGCGGCGACCAAGCTCCATTGGTGGGCGGAAGAGCTGAGCGGCGCCGCGGCGAGCGGTGGGCGGCATCCTCTGACGCGCGTCTTGTTCGACGACGACCGTGCGCATGCCATACCGCAGGAGCAGTGGCTGGCGCCCGTGTTGGCCGCCATGGCGCAACTGGACGAGGGCACCGCCGTGGATTTCGCGGCGCAGCTCAACGCCGCTTCGGCGTTGCACGGCGCGTTGGCGACGCTCGAAACCCACTGGTGGTACGGCGACGCTGTGTCGCCGGCGCGCGCTGCGCGCGTGGCAACCTTGAGTCATCTCCTTTATGCGTTGCGCCGCCTCCAGGACGATGCGGATCGGGACCGCTTGCCGTTGCCCATGGCCCGGCTGGCGCGATTCAGCTTGAGCCGCGCCGGCCTGCGCGAGCGTAGCGAGGCCCGCGATCAAGCCATCCGGTCGCAATTGGACGATCTGCAAGCGATCTGGAACGAGGCTGCCGGCCTCGCCGGTCCGCTCAGCGTATTCCGTGCGCTGGAGGCAGGCCAGGGCGAGCGACTTGTGCGCAAGGCCGTGCGCGCAGGCGAGCCCTTGGCCGTGCTGCAGCAAGGCGTGCCAGATGGGGGTTTTTTGGCGACCCTTCGGGCCTGGCAGGCCGCGCGGTATTGGCAAAAATACGTGAACCGTTGACCCCGGCAAAACGCACTGTTTCTTGCCAGGGGCCTGTTGCGACGCGTCAAGCTGCCCCAACATAAGAGGGTCTCGCGGCGGTCGATCGCCCGGTTGTCACAGGAATACCCCATGCATAGCCACGAAAATACCGTTCGTCTGATGCCCGATGTCGCCGCCCAGGCACACCCGCATCTGGCTGGCGCATTGGATTGGGTGGGTATGGACGGCATCGAGGTGCCGGTCCGCTTCGACGCCGGCGACGGTGACGTACAGCGCACCAGTGCCCAGGTCGGTGCCTTCGTCAATCTCACTCGCCCGGATCGGCGCGGTATCCACATGTCGCGCTTGTATCTGTTGGTGGACGAGTACCTGAGTACCAAGACAGTCGATGCAGTAATGCTCGAGTCCTTGCTGCGCGCCTTTCTGGAATCGCACAAGGATCTGGCCGATCGCGCGCGCCTGAGCATTCGTTTCGATCAGCTCGTGCGCCGCACGGCGCTGCGCAGCGATAACAGCGGCTGGCGGGCGTATCCGGTGTCTATCGAGGCGAGCCTATGCGCGGACGGTTTCCGCATGGAGCTGGGCACCGAAGTGGTGTATTCCTCGACTTGTCCTGCGTCGGCGGCGCTGTCGCGTCAGTTGATCCAGGAACAGTTCGCCAAGGATTTCGAGGCTGGCAAGGCGCTGGATCATGCCGCGGTGCTGGCGTGGCTGGGCAGCGAAAAGGGGATTGTCGCTACGCCTCACGCCCAGCGCAGCGTCGCGCGATTGCTGGTGCGTTTTGTCGACGGTGCGCCGCTGGATCTGATCGGCTTGCTCGACCGCGTGGAACAATCGCTAGGCACGCCCGTACAGACCGCTGTGAAGCGTGAAGACGAACA
>JAATFF010000099.1 GCA_015655335.1 Lysobacterales bacterium
GCGCCGTCATCGAACGGAACAAAACGGGACATGGCCCTGGCAAAGCCGTCGTTACATTCCGCCAGTGACATCACGCTACGAAACCTGCCCCTGATCGAAAGCAGCCATCGCCTACTTGCCTGCCGACGGGCGCGAGCCCTACGCCTGGGCAACCCCTGTATGATTGACGAAGCTGCATAACACGGCACTTCGGCCATCGCGTGGCAGGTTGAATCTCTCACTTGCCGCTGGGGTTCGACGATGACGTCCAGCGGCCCTTACTTCAGCCTGGATTGTTGGAGAACGATTGCATGACATCCTTTCGAGGCGGCAAGGACGGCGACGCCACGCGGCCTATTCGATCCGTACTTTCGCGACGCGTTCGCAGTGGCGCAGGTCCACTCGCGGCGCGGAACCTGCATGGACATGTGGTGCAGGCACTTGGGCTGCGTATCGTGGGTGGAGAGCTGAAACAAGGCGAAGTGCTACCACCCGAAGCCACGATGGCGGACGACATGGACGTAAGCCGCACGTCGCTGCGCGAGGCCATGAAGGTTTTGTCGGCGAAGGGATTGGTCGAGGCGCGCCCGAAGGTCGGGACACGTGTACGCGATGCACGTTTCTGGAATCAGCTGGATGCCGACGTGCTGGCGTGGCGTTGCAGCGCCATGCCTACCGCAGACTTCGTGCAAAAGCTTTCCGAGATGCGCGAAATTATCGAACCCGCTGCTGCCGCGAGCGCCGCGCGTCACCGCACGGCCGTACAGCTGAAGCGCATGCAGGATGCGTTCGACGCCATGGAAGCGGCGCCCGATCCGGAAGCGTGGACGAGCGCCGATCTCGACTTTCATGAAGCGATTCTCGCCGCAACCGGAAACGAGCTGCTCGTTTCGCTGTTTTCGGTCATCGAAACGGCGCTTAGCAGCTACTTCACCATGTCGGCCCACACGGCAGCGAATTTCAAATATTCGCTGCCGCAACATCGCGCCGTGCTGCTTGCCATCAAAGACAAGCAACCCGTGGCCGCACAGAAAGCGATGCTCAAAGTGATCGCCGATACACGCGAAAACCTGAGCAAAAAGAGGCGCAGCGGAAAGACGAGCTAAGCCGACCCTGCCATCACGGCGCAGGGTCAAGCTCGATATAGTCCAGGTCAAACACGTGCTCGGCACCGTCCACGGCGATGGTGTTGTCGCCGTCGCGCAGATCGACGTTCAAGTCCATCAGGTTCCAACCACTATCGTCGTCCGCCTTGCTACCTGTGGCTGCGACCGACGCACCGTTGACGGTGACACGCGGTGTGGCGGGAAGACCCATATCGGTATAACGCAGGCGTAGTACATGCGCGCCTCCGCGGTCCCGATGAATATCGAAACTGAGTTTGCCGTACGGTGCTGCCGCGATGCGCACCATACGTCGATTGGATGTTTTCGGATTTTCGATGACCGCCGCATTCGTGCGTGCTGCATCCTCGGCTTCGTATCGATTGAAGTTCAGTGGTGCATCCGCGTAAAGCATGACGTTGTACGCGGCCTTCCATGCGTGCTCCGGCGTGGCCGATGACGTGATGTGCAGAAAGCTGCCGTCTTTTTTCCGCAATAGCGCCTGCGTCCATCCTGCGTGGATATTGCCGGTGAGTTTCTGCACCGGCGCTGGAACCTCCCACCAGGGGCCGCGGCCGCCGTTGTTGTTCCAATACAGGCTGCGACCTGCCGCATCGCCGTTGCCACCGGCGCGTTCGGCAGATACCACGATGACGCCTTGTGCGCCGCCAACCGGGAACCAGCTCACCACTGGACACGCGGCCGGCCATGCGCCGCCTTCGGTCTGCACTGGCGTGCCGTGGTCGGATGGATCGCCGAAGCGTTGTCCATCAGGGCCGAACTTCAAATAAATCTGGCCGTTGTTCGGGCCGTCGATATCTTCGTAGTTGATGACATAACGATGATCCGGCAACTGCGCAACCACCGCCATACCAGGACGCTCTACGCCGCCTGGCATCGCGACGTCGGCTACCTCATCACCCCACGTTTTACCACCGTCGCTGGACAGCTTGTGCGCGAGGATCTGATTGAAACCATCGCGCTTGTGCTGTTCGCTGGAGTAGTAAACGATCATGCGACCGTCATCGAGGATATGAACATTCGGCTCCCACACGCCGTGGTTGTCCTTGTCCTCCGGATGACCACCGCCGCGCACGATCGAGCTGCGGTAATGCCACGTTTTGCCTAAATCGTTAGAGGTATAGAGCTGCAGATCTTCCGCCGCGACGTGTCCATGCGCGTCGCCGCGCGTGGCATTGGCCGCAAGCAGCAACGTGCCGCGCTTCAGATCGCCGCTATCGCGCGTCATCTCTGAAATGTTGGGCTGCCAACGCAGTTGCCATGCGGGATCGCCGGCGTGTTCCTGATCGGTGACGTTGAGCATGAAGTGCCAGGTCTTGCCGGCATCGTCGCTCGCATAGAGCGGCACGCCCGCTACGCCGTTCTGCTCGAACACAAGCAGCAATCGCCCAGTCGCGCTTGCATCGGACGGCTGCTCCAGCCGCGCAACGGATGCATAGCCGGTGCCGTTGGCAAGGAATTGCCCCACCGCAACGTCCGGCGCTCGGTCCTGTGCCAGCACCGGTGCAGCGCACGCCACGGCAAGCAACAAACACAATGGGCGAAGGGCTAGATATCGAGATGCTCGAGCACGCATGACCATTCCTTACATGGCGTAAAAGAAAAGGCCGGGTTGTGAAAAAGGGGGAGGGACACCAACCCGGCGTTGGGAAAAAGTATCGATGAAGTAGCCGCTATCCGTAACAAAGAAAGGAGCGCCGCACACGTGCAGCGCTCCCTGGGATGAATCAAAGCTTGAAGCGGAAACCCAGGCTGATGGTGCGATCCTGGAAGCGAATATCGCGCGGACGCGTGGTGCCGTCGCCCCAATATTCATGCAGATCTGCGCCAAGCAAGTTGGTGGCCTGGAGCACGAGCGTGCTGTGGCTATTGAGGTTGTAGCCGATCGACAAGTCGACCTGATTCGCCGGCACGATTTCATCGTTCACGCTAGCGACGTTCTGCGCGTTGAAGCCGTCGATATAGCGACTGCGGAAATTGTAGGCCAGACGTACCGACCAGTTGTACTTCTCGTACATCAACACCGCGTTGTAATTGTCTTTGGAAACATTCTGCAGCGGCGCGCTGACCATCGGGCCACCGATGTATTCCGGCGATTTGGTCGACCCGTTGATGTAGGTGAAGTTGAGCTGCGTGCCGAGGCCGTTCCAGATACCCGGCAGAAAATCAAAGAACTGCTGGTACGCAAGCTCTATGCCTTCGAGATAACCCGACCCGGCGCTTTGCGGCGAAACGATCTGGTAGAGCTGACCATCGATCACTTCATTGGTTTGATAGCTCTGGATGTAGCCGTTGATATTGCGATAGAACGCACCGGCACTCGCGTAGCTGCTGGGAGCGAAATACCACTCGAGCGATAGATCGTAGTTGGTAGAGCGGATCGGGTTGAGATAAGCGTTGCCACTGGTGCCGGCACCGGCGCGGTTGATCGTGCCAGGATTTAGCGAGATCGAGGGGTTCAGATCGCCGAAATCCGGGTAGGTAACGGTCTTGGCCGCATTGAAGCGTGCTTGCAGGTTGTCGGTGAAATGCAGCACCGCGCTGATATTGGGCAGATACACCGGTGCGTGAGTAGACAATTGCAGCGGTGTGTAAAGACCGGTGTCTGCATTGAACGAGTATGCATCGAGATCGCGATGCACTTGTTCCACGCGCGCGCCGATCAGGCCATCCAGCGGCAAGCCGAACAAGGTGGTGGCGTAAGCCGTTTGCAGATAGGCGGCGTACGTCTTCTCGTCAATATTGAAGTAACGGCCAGGATCGATCGGTGCCAAGCCAAGGTTAGTGCCGTACAACGATCGGATTGCATTGGCGTTGCCGACGAGATAGTTGTAGCAGCCGGTCAACCAGCCGCCGGCGAGTGCGGGGCTGCTTGGCATCGCGCAGAAATAACTGGACGGAAAGCGGGCCAGCACTTGGTTGGCAGGATTCGGATCGGCGGTGTTACCGGAGCCGCCAGGCGGCGGTATCGAATTTTGCACGCTGCCGTCGGCACTGGACTTGTGATCCGCCGCGCGCACACCGAACTGCAGGTTCTGGAAGAACCCGGAGTCAAACGTGTACACGCCATCGGCACGCCATGCCAGCTCGCTACCGCGCTCGTCATCCCAAGTCTGGAACAAGCCATTGAGGTAGTAGTTGTTGGGATTGTTTTGCGGGCTGCCGGCGATCGACCAGTTCTGCTGGTTACCTCCGGTGCCGGTCCACACGGTGGTGAGCGGACCTTTGAGGAACGTATCCACGATCAGCGTGTTCTCCTCGAACGAGGATGCCGTATCGGACAAATCGGTCGACAGGCTCAAGACATCGTTATGCCATTTCGCGCCGATCGAATTCTGTAAGTCGTGGCCGTGCTCCTGATGCGTCTGCGTACTGGTTGCGGCATAGCCGTTGCCAGTCCAGCTAGCGCTGGTGGCGTCGCATACCCTCTGGCCGTAATAAGCGCCAGGCAAAGCATCCGCGTAACAGTTGTTGCCGACGGTATAGGAGTTCAGCTTCGACGTGCCGTTCGGGCCATCGAAGAAGAACGGTTGGTTGTAGCTGTCGTAATCGTAGTCGAACAAACCCTCGGCATAGATTTCAGTCTGATTGTTCGGCTTCCATTGCAACGCGTAGTTGACCTCCGGCCGACGGCGATAGCCGATGTTGTAGTCGGCGCCGAATTGATTGGGCACTTCGACGAGGTTGCCGTTGGGGCTGCGGACCGGCGTGCCGCCTGCATTTTGCAGCAGATTCGGAAAGTCGCCCCACACCGTCTTGTAGTCGTAATGCTGGGTATTGATGCTGGCGTTGATCAACGCGCCGAAATCGCCGGCGTCGGTATGCCAGCGATCGCTCAACAGCAAGCTGGCATTGCCATCGGTGCGCGCGGCTTCCGCACTGTTAGTGCCGGTGATGGTGGCGGCAACTTCCGGTCCCTGGAAATCGAGCGGACGATACAGCTGCATGTTGACCAGGCCGGCGATGCCACCGTCAGGCAAGCTGGCATCGCTGGTCTTATAGACCTGCACACCTTTGACCGCTGTGGCCGGTAGATCCTGAAACGCAAACTGGCGACCGGTGCTGCTGAAGATCTCGCGGTCGTTCAACGTCGTCACCACGTTCGGCAGACCGCGTACCACCACCGTGTCGGTTTCGCCCTGGAAGCCTTGTGCAATTTGTACACCGGTGATGCGTTGCATGGCATCGGCGACGCTGTTGTCCGGTAGCTTGCCGATATCTTCGGAGACGATCGAATCGACAATGTTCTGCGAGTCCTGCTTCATT
Organism: Lysobacterales bacterium; assembly: GCA_015655335.1. GTDB lineage: Bacteria > Pseudomonadota > Gammaproteobacteria > Xanthomonadales > Rhodanobacteraceae > Dyella_B. The sequence goes on from JAATFF010000099.1 coordinate 5,370, forward strand.
TCCGCCGCCGAACCCAAGCTGGAACGTAACGGCGTGACCACCACTGTCGAAAGCGTCGAGGCGTCGACTTTTTTCGGCTTCTTCTGGGCACCGTCGCCTGTGGCTGCCGTGTTCGTCGTTTGCGTGCCTTTCGTACTGTCAGCCGTCTGTGCTGTCGGCTGGTTGGCTGGTTGTGTCGCTGGCGGATTGGTCGTCGTCGGTTGTGGCGTAGCCGATGTGCCATCGGCAAATGCCGGAACCAACGACGATGCGATCGCTGCGGCGAGCAGTGTCATGGTGCAGGTGATAACCGTATTGCGCTTCATGTTCTTCTCCCCTCCTCTAGTACCGCCCGCCGCTGAGTCGGCTGTATTCGGTATGTGGTGATATAAGTTTAAGGCCTAATTTTGCTATTAGTCATACTATATGATCAGAAGCATTCAGTGATACCAAAAGGCCGCGCCCGTGCGGCCTTTTGTGTGAAGGGCCGTAACGTCAGTCGCGTGCGAGACGGCAATACATGGATCGACTCCGATTCATGTCACTGCACCGCCGCGCCCGCGACGGGAAACATGGCTGCGTTGTCCGGAACGACACCTTTCGGTGCAGCACTCAACGCGCGGAAGATCTCCGCTTCGCGTTGGCGATATGGCGTGCCATCGGGCTGCAGCAAATTGTGGAACCAGATCACCGGCGGCTGCATCGTATACGGTCGCTGCCAGGAATCCCACGGTAAGATCGTCTGCGTTTTTCCCGAGACAAAACCCCAGTTGATCATGCCGATATCGAGCTTTTTACCGATGGGCAAGGTGTTATCCACCGTCGACCCCGCGCTGCGAGCCATGTATTCGGTGCAGATAATCGGACGGCCATAGCCACGCAGCGATTGAACGCGCCGATAAAACACTTCGGGAAAATCGTAGCTATGGAACGTGACGATGTCCGATTGCGTAAGCTGCGTCTGCTCGATCTGGTTAAGCGCATTGAGCTTGGACCAATCCTCGCCTTTCCAGAGGGGACTGGTCAGCGGTTGCACCGGAGATTGACTGCGCGCCCATGCAAAGACTTGCGGCAGTAATTGCGCCACACGCTGGAATTTGTCTTTGGGTTCTTCGGCTGCGTAGTTGCCGCCGCCGTCGTTGTCCGGCTCGTTCCACACATCCCACGCGAGAATGCGATCGTCATGCGAAAAGCTGCCGACGATATCTTTCACGTACGCTTCCAGTTGCGGATAACGCGAAGGATCGTCCAGTACCTGCGTACCGGGTGCCTGCACCCACCCCGAGTTGTGTACACCGGGAATCGGCGGACGCTGCGGACCCAGCACGGGGTTCGGATCCCAGCACGAGTCGAACAACACGAACATTGGCTTGATATGGTGGCGCGCGGCAATGCCGAGGAACGTATCGATGCGCTTCTTGAAACCCGCGCGATCTTGTTCCCACAGCAAGTTATGCAAAAACACGCGCATGGTCGTCATGCCGAGACCTTGCGCCCAACCCAGCTCCTGATCGATGCGCTTGGGATCGAAGCTGCTTGCCTGCCACATTTCCAGCTCATTGATGGCATTGGATGGAATGTAGTTGCTGCCCACCGGCCATGGTTGCTTGGCGTACCAAGCATTCGCCTTGGCCGCGCTCCACGGTTGCGAATCGGCCGCCGCCGCGAACGGCGCCGTCATCGCCAGCATTACCGCTAAATATCCCATCCATCGCCCAAGCTTCATCGTTCGGTCTCGCCCTTTGCTGAGGTCATTGGTATTGCGTCAACGCACCGCGCCGCTGCCGGAACTGAAGCGGTAGATGATCGTGTTGCGATATGTCTTGCCCGGCTCCAGACGCGCAGAACCGAAATCAGGATGATTCGGCGTGTCGGGAAACAGTTGCGGCTCGAGCACGAATGCATCGCCCTGCCGATAGATATGGCTCGCCTTGCCGACAGTGGTGCCGTCGAGGAAGTTGCCGGAGTAGAACTGAAGCCCCGGCTTTGCGGACAGCAACGTCATCACACGACCGGAACGCGGATCTTCCACGCGCGCCACCACGCGCGGCTGCGCGACTTCCTTACGACTGATCACCCAGTTCATGTCGTAACCATGGCCGAACAGCAACTGCTGCGAACGGCCATCGCGAATATCCCTGCCGATTGGCTTGGCCGCGCGAAAGTCGTAGGGCGTGCCTGCCACCGGAAGAAATTCGCCGTTCGGTATGGAGGCAGCATCGACAGGCGTGACCGCATCGCCGGGGATCATCAGCTGCTGATCCATTACCGTGCCCGAGCCTTCCCCACCCAGATTCCAATAAGTGTGATTGGAAAGATTGACGATGGTTGGCTTGTCGGTGGTGGCGGCGTAGTCGATCGTCAGCTGATTGTCGTCGCTTAGCGCATAGGTTGCCGTGATGGTGACCGTCCCTGGGTAGCCCTGATCGCCCGCGGGACTCACATATTGAAGCGTTACGCTGGCCGATGAACCTTGCTTAACGTCGACCACCTTCCACAACTGCATGTCCAGGCCTTTGGTACCGCCATGCAGCGAGTTAGGGCCATCGTTGAGAGTGAGGTTGTAAGCATTGCCATCCAAGGTAAATTTGCCGTGCGCGATGCGATTGGCATAGCGCCCCACCGTGGCACCGAAATACTGTCGTCGGTCGAGATACCCCTGCAACGTGTCATAGCCGATCACGATATCCGCCAGCTTGCCGTTGCGATCGGGTACCAGTAGCGACTGCAGCGACGCGCCATAGCTCATGACGCGTGCGCGCATGCCATGCCTGTTGGTTAGCGTCACGATATCCACGCTGCGGCCGTCCTCGGTTAGACCGAACGACGCACGCGTTGCCTGGGCAGCCATCGCCATGGTCGGCAACGACGCTGCCAGCACAGTGCAAGCAAAACCGAGCAAGACAGCGCGCTTCATCAAAGCCTTCCCCTTACAGATTTTGTCGGGTTGAACGCGCAGTCGCTTCTGCGCATATTGTATGATTATATACATCAGCGGCTCGAGGGGCTTTACGCGCTGCAACATGACCGCAAAGCGATCAATAGGCACTCCTATTTGTAGCGAAACGCCCAACCTGTCGAGCCGAACGATATCGCTGAAAACTGACTATATAAGCGTATGGTACGACTAATTGGAAAGCCGACTTTCGCAACGACGTCCTATCGCTCCACCCCAGACAAGAAGCCATGTACGTTTTCGCAATGCAACACGATCGTTCCCACACTGAGACCACGAAAGAGCAACCATGAGAGCCTCGAACGCCCGCAATCTTCATGGTCACGTCACGCAGGAGCTTGGCGTGCGCATCGTGAGTGGCGCACTTCGACCAGGCGAAGCCCTGCCGCGCGAAGAAGTGCTTGCGGATCAAATGGCCGTCAGCCGAACGGCATTGCGCGAGGCCATGCGTGTGTTGTCGGCCAAAGGTTTGATCGAAGCGCGCCCGAAAGTCGGCACCCGCATCCGCGAGGAGCGTTATTGGCATCAGCTCGATGCCGATGTATTGGCGTGGCGCTGCGCATCGATGCCGCCCGCGGCCTTCGTGCAGAAGCTGGTCGAGATGCGGGAGATTATCGAGCCTGCCGCCGCCGCTTATGCAGCACGCCGCTGTAGCGCCGAGCAGTTCGAGCGCCTCGAAATGGCCTATCTCGCCATGGAGGCCTCGAGCAACAGCGACGAATGGGCGGAAGCCGACCTGGAATTTCACGAAGCTGTGCTCAACGCCACGAACAACGAATTGATGGTCTCGCTCTTTTCCGTGGTGGAGACCGCACTCGGCTCTTACTTCGTCTTATCCGCGCGCAAGAGCAGCGACTTCAAATACTCGCTGCCTTATCACCGTAAAGTGTTCGAAGCGATACGTCGTCGACAGCCCGAAGCGGCGCGGCGCGCGATGCAACAAATGATTCTCGACTCGCGCGCCAACATGACCGGCAAGCGCCGCATCAGGAAGCCGGCATGAATATGGACGTTCGGCTCATCGGTCTTGATTGGGGTACCAGCAGCCTGCGTGCATATCTCTATGATGCCGATGGCAACGTTGTGGCCTCGCGCCAGCAACCGTGGGGTATTCGGCATTTGCCCGACGGCGGCTTTGCATCGGCGCTACAGGCCATCACATCGGGCTGGCCGCTTTGCACCGTTATCGCAGCGGGCATGGTGGGCAGCCGGCAAGGCTGGCTCGAGGTGCCTTACATCGAGGTGCCAGCGGATGCCCCTTCCATCGCTCAAGGCAGGCAACGCGTCACGGCATCCGCCGATCGTGAACTATGGATCGTGCCTGGGCTACGCCAGCGCGAGCCGGCAAATGTCATGCGCGGCGAAGAAACACAGATCGTCGGCGCACTGGCGCAACAACCGCAGCATCGCGCCAATGCGCGATTCGTGCTGCCTGGCACGCATAGCAAATGGGCGACTGTTGTCGATGGCCGCATCGTCGCTTACGACACGGTGATGACGGGCGAAATCTACGCGTTGCTGATGAAGCATTCCATCCTCGGCGCCGGCGTATCGCCAGAAAACACGCGATCGTTTCCCAACGATGCATTCGTTGCCGGACTGCGCAACGCCAAAGAAAGTGCCGCGGGCGCGTTCAGTCGCCTGTTCTCAGCACGTGCGCTGATGCTCAACGGTGAGCTTGATCCCAGCGACGTGCCGGATTTCCTGTCTGGACTCCTGATCGGAGAAGAATTCCGCATCGCCTTGTTGCGCGATCATGGCAACAGCTCCGCACCATTGTGCCTGATCGGTGAACCATCTCTGTGCGATCGCTATATGGTAGCGGCGGCGTATTTCGGTTATGCGCCGCCGCGCGTGATAGGCGACGCAGCGGCACAAGGATTGTGGCAATTGGCGCTGGCGGCCGGCTTGGTCGCGCGGGCGACACCTCATTTATTTTCGGGAGCAGACGCATGATTCGCGCTTGGCTGGACACACTTCCCCTGGTGGCGATTCTTCGCGGCGTGCAGCCGGACGAAGCGCTGAATGTGGGTCATGCGCTGCGCGACGCCGCGTTTCGCGTCATCGAAGTGCCCATGAATTCACCTGAACCCTTGGATAGCATCCGGCAATTGGCGTCAGCGTTTGGCGAGCACTGTCTGATCGGAGCCGGCACGGTGCTGCGTATCGAACACGTGGCGCAGATCGCTGCCGCGGGCGGTCGCCTGATCGTCATGCCGCATGCGGATGTCGCCGTGATTACCGCCGCTAAGCGCGCCGGGTTGTATTGCGTGCCTGGTGTTGCTACGCCCACGGAAGCGTTCGCGGCGATCCACGCCGGTGCCGATGCGATCAAATTATTTCCCGCCGAACAACTTACGCCAGCCGTGCTCAAAGCATGGCGCGCCGTTATCCCGCGCGATCTGGCGATGTTGCCGGTAGGCGGCATTACGCCCGAAACCATGGCGCCCTACATCGCCGCGGGCGCTGGCGGCTTCGGTCTCGGCTCGGCGCTTTATGTACCCGGACGCGATACGGACGACATTCGTCGCCGCGCCCACGCTTTTGCACAGGCCTGGAAGGCAGGCATCGCATCTGAAGGAACCCACGCATGAAGATCACTCGTCTCACGACCTTTCTCGTTCCGCCGCGCTGGTTGTTCGTGCGCATCGATACCGATCAAGGAATCAGCGGCTGGGGCGAACCCGTCGTCGAAGGCCGCGCGCATACCGTTGCTGCCGCCGTCGAAGAACTGGCCGATTACCTGGTCGGCAAGGATCCGCGCCATATCGAAGATCACTGGAGCGTGTTGTATCGCGGCGGCTTCTATCGCGGCGGCCCTGTGCTGATGAGCGCCATCGCCGGCATCGATCAGGCGTTGTGGGATATCAAAGGCAAGCACCTTGGCGTGCCGGTGCATACGTTGCTTGGTGGTCCCGTGCGCGAGCGGATTCGCGTGTATTCGTGGATCGGCGGCGATCGCCCCGCCGACACCGCCAAAGCCGCGAAGGATGCGGTAGCCCGCGGTTTTACCGCAGTAAAAATGAATGCGACCGAAGAAATGCATTTCGTCGACACGCACGCTAAGGTGCAGCGCGTTCTGGAAAACGTGCAGGCTGTGCGCGATGCAGTCGGTCCAGATATCGGGCTCGGATTGGATTTCCATGGACGCGTGCACAAGCCCATGGCGAAAGTGTTGATGCGCGAGCTCCTTCCCTTCAAGCTGATGTTTATCGAGGAGCCCGTGCTTTCCGATCATCTGGAATCTATTCCCGAACTCGCCGCGATTTCGCCGGCGCCGATCGCGCTGGGCGAGCGCTTGTATTCGCGCTACGACTTCAAGCGCGTGTTCGCCACGGGTGGCGTGGACATCATCCAGCCCGATCCATCGCACGCCGGCGGCATCACGGAGACCCACAAGATTGCGGCGATGGCCGAAGCTTACGATGTGGCGCTGGCGTTGCATTGCCCGCTCGGCCCGATCGCATTGGCTGCGAACCTGCAACTCGATGCCATCTGCCACAACGCTTTCATCCAGGAGCAGAGCCTTGGCATTCATTACAACGCGACCAACGATTTGCTCGACTACGTGACCGACCGCAGCGTATTCGCCTATGAAGATGGCTTCGTGTCGATCCCTGGCGGCCCTGGCCTTGGAATTGAAGTCAACGAGGCGTACGTTACCGAGCGCGCTGCGATAGGCCATCGTTGGCGCAATCCCATCTGGCGGCATAGCGACGGCAGTGTGGCCGAGTGGTAAGCACCCTTTCCCTGCGAGATTCGACATGTCCTCGTTTGCAAGTTACCCCAGTCTTGTTGGCCGCTCCGTTTTGATTACCGGCGGCGCTACCGGTATCGGCGCGGCTTTTGTTTCACACTTTGCGCAGCAAGGCGCGCGCGTCGCATTTCTCGACATCGACGAAAAGGGCGCCGCGGCCTTGTGCGAGGCGATATCCGACGCACGTCATGCGCCGGTGTTTCTGCGTTGCGATGTGACGGATGTGCACGCGCTGCGCAAGTCCATCGCAGACGCCAGTTCGACAATCGGTACGATCAGTGTGCTCATCAACAACGCCGCCAACGATCGGCGCCATCGCCTGGAAGACACGACGCCCGAGGAATTCGAGCATAGCGTTGCCGTGAATCTTCGCCATCAGTACTTCGCCACGCAGGCGGTCGTAGCAGGCATGCGCGAACTCGGCGGCGGCTCGGTCATTTGCCTTGGGTCCACCGGATGGATGATCAAGAACGCTGGTTATCCGATGTATGCCATGGCCAAGTCCGCCGTGCACGGATTGGTCAACGGTCTTGCGCGCGAACTGGGCAAGGATCGCATCCGTATCAATACGCTGGTCCCCGGTTGGGTGATTACCGACAAGCAGCGCGAGCTATGGCTCGACGAAGCGGGCGAGCGGGAAATACAACAGAAGCAGTGCATGCCCGGTTATCTCCAAGCGGACGATCTTGCGCGAGCGGCGCTATTCCTCGGCGCGGACGATAGTCGCATGTGTACTGGCCAGGACTTCATCGTCGACGGCGGATGGGCATGACATTCAGCGCTGCGCTGGTGCTGGATGTGCGTAACACGCTGGGCGAAGGTGTGACGTGGTGCGCGCGCCAACAGGCGCTTTACTGGACCGACATTCATCGGTCCGTCCTTTGGCGCTTTCGCCCCGCCGACAACAGCACGCGCCAATGGCCAATGCCCGAGCGACTGGCATCGTTCGCGTTGTGCGAGAAAGATGATTGGTTGTTGCTAGGCCTGGCCAGCGGTCTCGCATTCTTTCATCAGGAAACCGGCGAACTGATCAGGATCGCCGACGTAGAAGCCGGCTTGCCAACCCGCCTCAACGATGGCGCATGCGATCGCCAAGGTCGATTCGTATTCGGCACGCTGCACGAGCCGGCGCCCGGCGAAACACGTCGCGCTGCCGGCAGTTTTTATCGACTGAACGCCGACCTCGTACTCGAGCCGTTGGCCCTTGGTCCGGTAGCCATCAGCAACAGCATCGCTTTCAGTCCCGATGGCGCGACGATGTACTACTGCGATTCGACAACCGGCTTTGTGCATCGCTGCACTTACGGCGACCGAATCTCGGATATACGCGTCCATGTCGATATATCCCATCTCAACGGCGACCCCGACGGCCCCGCCGTGGACGCCGAAGGCGGCCTATGGAACGCGCAATGGGGATTGGGGCGCGTGGTGCGTTACGACCGTAATGGAAAAGAAGATGTCGTCGTCGACGTACCGACCCGGCAACCGACCCGCGTCGCCTTTGGGGGCGGACACTTGAACACGCTTTACATCACCAGTGCACGCGACGGTCTTACGGTCGAAGCGTTGGCGAAGGACCCCTATGCCGGCGGCGTGTTCGCCGTCGACGTACCGTTCATCGGCATACCCGAACCGCGTTTTGCCGGCCGCGCAGCATGAGCCGGTCACGCCATGTTTTCCACGACATCGACATGAAGATGCCCATCCAGGCATCCGCACCGCCTATCCGACTGGGGAGTCATCCATGAATGCCATTGCTACGCCCGTTGTGGCGCACGCGAAAACCACTGCGGTATTTACCTGCGTACTCGCCGCGCTCGCTGGATTGATGTTCGGTCTCGATATCGGGGTGATATCGGGCGCCACGCAATTTATCCAGCGCGACTTTGCGATCTCCGACCATATGGTGGAATGGATCGTTAGCGGCATGATGTTCGGCGCCGCTCTCGGCGCGCTGTTGGCCGGATGGATGTCGGCGGCGCTCGGCCGCAAACGCTCGCTCATCCTGGGCGCTGTGTTGTTCGTTGTCGGGTCCTTGCTTTGCGGATTTGCATGGTCGCCTTACACGTTGATCGCCGCACGTGTGGTACTGGGCTTGGCGATCGGCATATCGACGTTTACCGCGCCGCTTTATCTGGCAGAGGTCGCGCCGGAATTCATCCGCGGCGCCATGGTCTCGTTGTATCAGCTGATGATTACCATCGGCATCCTGGTTGCGTTTCTCTCTGATACCGCCTTTAGCTACAGCGGAAATTGGCGGCTGATGCTCTGCGTCATCGCCATTCCTGGCGCATTGTTCTTGTTTGGCGTGTTCTTCCTTCCCGACAGTCCGCGTTGGCTGATGATGCGCGACCGCGATGCCGAAGCGCTCGATGTGCTGCAGCGGCTACGCGGCAATCCGGAGGTCGTGAAGCGCGAGGCCGATGAGATCAAAGAACAGCTGCGCACGCCGCAACGCGGCTGGCACCTGTTTCTGGAAAACGGCAATTTCCGCCGCTCGGTGGGATTGGGCGTGTTGTTGCAGTTGATGCAGCAGTTCACCGGCATGAACGTGGTGATGTACTACGCGCCGCGCATCTTCAAGGACATGGGCTACGACACCACGTCGCAGATGTGGTTTACGGCCATCGTCGGCCTGACCAATGTACTGGCGACCTTTATCGCCATTGGCCTGATCGACAAATGGGGTCGCAAGCCGATCCTATATACCGGCTTCACCGTGATGGCCATCGGCCTGGGCGTGGTCGGCACGATGATGGGCGTCGGTGTCGTCTCGCATGCAATGCAGTTGTTTACGGTCGGCATGCTGCTGGTCTTCATCGTCGGTTTTGCGATGTCGGCCGGCCCGCTTATCTGGACACTGTGTTCGGAGGTGCAACCGCTGAAGGGCCGCGACTTCGGCATCGGCTGCTCGACGTTTACGAACTGGATCGCCAACATGATCGTCGGCGCCACGTTTCTCACCCTGCTCAACAGCTTCGGTCATACCGCGACATTTTGGCTGTACGCGTCGCTCAACCTCGTTTTCATTGTGCTGACGTTCTGGCTGGTGCCGGAGACCAAGGGCGTCACCCTGGAACACATCGAACGGAACCTGATGAGCGGCCATCGGCTGTGCGACATCGGGCGTTGAATTTCTGCGGATACTTTTTCTGTTGGGAACTCCCGGCCGGTGAATTCCGGCCGGTTGCTGCATACAAATCGAGAACGACTTTTCGGTGCTGCACTCATCAACACATCACGTGTCGCTATGCGACAAGGGAGATGGTATGAAACATCCGAAGTTTTGGTCGACTTGGAGTTCCCTGTTTGTTCTGTTGCTCGCTCTATCACTCGGTACCGGCGCGCAAGCTGTCCATGCCGCGACGGGTACGCTGCTCACCGGCAGCACGCTTTACCCGCGCGTTGTTCGCCTGGAACACGGACCCGCATCGGTAAACGGCATGTTGGTCGCGAGCACCAACGGTATTATTTTCCAGAGCACAAACAACGGCGGCAGTTGGAACCTCATTGGCCCGGTGTCGACGATCAGCGGCAGCACGGAGCAATGTTGTGCGACGCTCTACGAACTTCCCCAACAAGTGGGTTCTTTGTCCGCCGGCACTTTGATGTTCGCCGCCACGTACACGGTGGGAAGCGCCTATGCGATCGAGGTCTACACCAGCACCAATCAAGGTGCGACATGGACCTATCACAGCACTCCGGTGCAAGGCGGCGATAGTTCGCATGGCCTGTGGGAACCGGAATTCGATGTCGCCAACGATGGCGGATTGGTAATGTTCTGGTCGGACGAGACGGATCCGTGCTGCAGCCAGAAGCTTGCCCAGATCCGCAGTTATGATGGACAAACCTGGCAAAACCAAACCAATACGGTGGCAAGCACCGTGCAATCGGACCGACCGGGCATGGCTACGGTCAGCAAGCTGCCGGACAACCACTTCTTCATGAGTTATGAATTGTGCGGTCCGGCTGCATGCACGGTGTTCTACCGTACGTCCACCGACGGCTGGAATTTCGGCGACCCGACGAATACCGGCACCAAAGTCGCGACCACGTCCGGTCAGTATTTCGAACATGCGCCGCTCAATCGATGGAGTCCATCCGTCATTTCCAGCAACGGTGCCATCGTGCTGGTCGGTCAGGTGATGTATGAATCGAGCGGGAGTGTCTCCGCATCTAATGGCCAGGTACTGTTCGTCAACACCAACGTCGATGGTGCGGGTTCGTGGTACACCATCGCCGCGCCGGTGAAGGTGCCGACTGCGTATGACAACTACTGCCCGAACTACTCCTCGGCATTGTTGCCGGCCACCGATGGCTCGAACATTCTTGAGCTTGCATCGGATTACAACAACGGTGGCTGCATCACCTACTTTGCAAGCGAAGCCTGGAATCAGCTGCCGGTCGATGGCTCGACCCATGTTTTCCATAACATGCAGGACACGTCACTGTGTCTGGACAATACCGCCTGGTCGACCGCTAACGATACCAGCGCCGAACTGTGGGACTGCAACGGCGCACCCGTACAGAACTGGATCGTTCACGCGCAAGGCGCAGGCTACTACAGCATCCAGAATCAGCAGACCGGCCTGTGCGTCGACAACACCGGCGGCAGCACTTCGCCCGGGAATTTGGTCACGTTGTGGGGTTGCGCGGGCAACGCCAATCAAAACTGGATGTTCATGGATCTCGGCAACGGCACGTACAAGCTGATGAACCAGGCGTCTGGCTCGCTCATGCTTGACGACACCGGCGGCTCGACCACTCACGGCACGCAATTGCAAATATGGACAGACAACGGATTAGCGCCTCAGCAGTGGCTTCTCAACTGAGAGCGCGGCAAATAATCCACGTTCGAACAAATGCCGCCCATGTTCGTCATTGGGCGGCGTTTTTTTGAGTGCATTTTTTAGCGGGCGGGCGCGGTGAAGATTTAAGTCTTCGACCGTTCGCCCGAACGGCGCAACGGGTTATTTGGCGTCCGAAAGCAGGCGCTGATCACAGAGACGCGACACGACTGAACTAGCCGCAATGAACATAGCGCGATTCCTCAAAGCGTGAGGACCGTACTGTCTCAAGCTTCAACGATCGAATCGACCCGATTGGGATAGAAGGCGAGATATTCTTTAATTTCCTCGACTGCGGCATACGGGTGTAAATACGACCATACCGCGTTCAACGCCTTCTCTCCGCCCACGGGAATGCTGAAGTACGAGCAATCGCCCTTATAAGGGCAGTAGGTTGTGTGCTGCGTCGGTTCCAGCAGCGACATATCCACGTCCGAACGCGGGATGTAGTACACCGGAGGATAATTCGCTTCTTGCAGCGTCAAAGCCCGACGCGAATCAGCTACGGTTTTGCCAGCCACCGAAATGGTGACACGTGCTGATGCATGACTTATTGAGATGGGATGCGATGCATCCGGTATTTTTACAGGGCGTTCGGATTGCATCATGGTGACCCTCCGTTCATCGTCAGGTGGCAGCAGCTCTTGCACGCGTAAGTAATTGTTATCGGTTTCAAGCTGACATTCCCAGCTTGCGACTTCAGTTGCACCTGAACTTCGTGCGTATCGACATCTCTTTAGCTGCGTCCCCGCAGTGCCGAAATCAAGGCGGCTAACACGGGAGGCACCTGTCGCCGAGACGAGTAGTAAAGAAAATATCCAGGAAACGGCGGCGTCCAGTCCTCGAATAGACGAATCAGCCGGCCTTCTGCCAAATACGCGTTTGCGTGATCTTGCAGAATGTAGGCAATGCCTAGCCCATCGAGCGCAGCTTCGAGCATGAGCTCAGGCTCGTTGAACGTCAGAGGCCCAGTGACCTGGATATCGAATTGACGCTGGTCCTGTTCGAACTCCCAATCGTAGGTTTGGCCAATTGTCATCATGTGGTAGTTCACGCAGCGATGCGCGCTGAGATCCTGAGGAGTGCGAAGCGTGCCGTATTGCGCCAGGTACCCGGGTGACGCGACGACTGCCATACGCAGATCCGGCCCCACTGGCAGCGCAATCATGTCTTTCTCGAGCTTCTCGCCAATCCGAATACCCGCATCGAATCGGTCCGCGACAATGTCGCGCAGCTGATAGTCGATCAGCACTTCCACTGCTGCGTGCGGATGGTCTACCAGAAGCTGGGGAAGCACGGGGCGGACAACCGTCTCGTACGCGTGTCGTGTCGCGGTCAAGCGCACAGTCCCGGATACCACATCGCGCTCGCGGAGCAATGCTTCGAGCGCCACATCAATTTCCGATAGTGCGGGCTGCAGGGTTTGGAGCAGTCGCTCTCCCGCGGCGGTAACCGAAACACTGCGACTGTTTCGCTGGAGCAAGCGAACGCCCAGGGCTGCCTCCAACCCCTTGATAGTGTGGCTTAAGGCCGAGGTGGACACCCGCAGCTCAGCCGCCGCACGCGTGAAGCTCCGTGCACGCGCGACCGCGGCAAAGGCAGCCAGGTTATCGAGGCTACTCGGGCGCATCATCCCATCCAGCTCAATGGTCCATCTCAATCATAGCGGGTTATCGCAAGACGGCCCTGACACTATCGTGAAGGGATGGGGATTTGCCCCGTTCACTGATTAGGAGATCCCCATGTCGGGACTAAGCGAGAAAGTGGTTCTTATTACCGGGGCGTCGAGCGGTATTGGCGAAGGAACAGCTCGTCTCCTCGCGGCGAATGGCGCTCGCGTGGTGTTGGGCGCGCGACGCATCGAACGACTCAAAGAGATCGCTTCCGATATTGAACAAGCCGGTGGAGCTGTTCGGTTCCGCGCCCTGGACGTTACAGATCGCGATGACATGGAGTCTTTTGTCGCCTTTGCAGAATCAGCGTTCGGCCACATCGATGTGTTGGTGAACAACGCAGGGGTGATGCCGCTTTCGCCGCTTTCATCGCTGAAGGTCGATGAATGGAACTGGATGATTGACGTCAATATTCGAGGTGTCCTACATGGCATCGCTGCGGTGCTTCCGCGGATGGAGGCACAAGGACATGGCCAAATCATTAATGTTTCCTCCGTCGGAGGATTCGTCGTGCAGCCCACGGCGGCTGTTTATTCGGCGACTAAGTTTGCCGTGCGCGCCATTTCCGAAGGGCTGCGCAAGGAGAGTGGAAAAATCCGCTGCACCTGCGTATATCCCGGCGTCGTCACATCCGAACTCGCCGAGACCATCAGCGATCCTGTTGCACGCGAACGCATGCGGGACTACCGAAAGATTGCCATCGAGCCAGATGCCATCGGCCGCGCCATTCAGTTTGTGATCGAACAACCCACCGACGTCGACGTCAACGAGATCATCGTGCGGCCACTCGCGACGCAGGTCTGATGTCGAGAGTGGGCTTGTCGACGCTGCTCCGGTCTAAAACCCTTGTCGCCGGATAGTTCACAGCGCGTGACCCGCACGTTCCATCGCGGAGAGAAGTATCCGCGTTGGGTCGGAGCCGCGTTGGCTACAGTTCCGCAAGCACGTTTAGCGTCGCATTTACCCGCTATGTCGGACTGCCGCCAACGCGGTATGCACGCGGGCAGATGGAATAGCGACGACTGCCATGCACTATCCGCTTTGGTTTGCGAAAGCGTGCGTTAGCACCCACAAGACGGGAACGCTTTGTCGAACAACGTCTGCGTTATCGCGCGGCGTTAGGCTGCGATTCGATCAGCAATCGGATTCGGTCCGCATCCGATTGGGTTGCGGGATGGTAGATCACCAGGCTCAGATCGGGACGACCATCCACGGCAAAGGCGGAGTATTCCAGCGCGATCAGCCCAACGAGCGGATGCTTCAGATGTTTGGTGCCTTCGCCATGCGTGCGCACGTCGTTGTCGCGCCATATCGCCTCGAACTCCGGACTGAGATGACTAAGCTCGGCGACGAGTGCTTGCACTTCTCGCGATGCACCCGCTCGCGCCGCATCTGCGCGGAACGCAGCCACCGCAAACCGCGCGACGCTTTCCCAATCAGGCTGCTTGGCTCGGACTTGAGCATCGCAGAAGATGAGGCGGAGGACGTTGCGTTGCTCGACCGCCAGCGCTCGATAGTCAGCTAGCACCGCCGATGCAGCGCGATTCCACGCGACGATGTCCCAGGTGGATGTTCTCACCACAGCCGGGCTGAGCTCCAGTGCATCGAGCACGCGTTGCAGTCGCGGCGTCACTCCCTCGACCGCTTGATAGTGGACTTCGGGTGGACGGCCTAGCGCGAGTAGAAAAATGTGTTCGCGCTCGGCATCCGTCAGCATCAGAGCGCGGGCGATTCGGTCGAGCACATCGGCCGAAGGCGCGCCACCGCGCCCCTGCTCGAGCCACGTGTACCACGTGGCACTGACGCTGGCGCGCTGCGCGACCTCTTCGCGCCGCAATCCAGACGTACGTCTGCGCGTTAATGGAAAGCCTAGCGCCGCCGGATCGAGTTTCGTGCGCCGATCCTTCAGATAGGTTCCAAGCAGGTTGTCGTTCGCCGCTGGCATGCGCGTCCTGTTAGTGTTTATACCGGTATAACGTCACTACTTTACCCTGATAGATTATGCGCCCACGATGACCTCCATCCAAATCGGGAGGACTTCTTGATGCGTGTCTTTGTTACCGGTGCGACGGGATTCGTCGGTTCCGCCGTTGTCCAAGAGCTGCTCGACGCGGGACACAAGGTTCTCGGCCTTGCTCGCTCGGATGCAGGCGCGGCGTCGCTTGCAGCGACTGGGGCCGATGTGCATCGCGGCGCGCTCGAAGATCTCCAGAGTCTCGCCGCGGGCGCCCAAGCTTGCGATGGTGTGATTCATACCGCCTTTAATCACGACTTCTCGAAATTCGCGGCCAACTGTGAGATGGACAGATTGGCTATCGAAGCACTCGGCGCGGCACTCGCCGGTTCGAATCGCCCCCTGATCGTTACATCCGGTACCGGGCTGCTTACGCCGGGTCGCCTTGCGACCGAAGACACGCCGCCTCCGTCGGAACATCGCGCCATTCCCCGTGTTTCAGAAGAGACCGCGTTTTCGGTCACATCAAAGGGTGTACGCGTATCGGTGGTGCGTCTTCCGCCGTCGGTTCACGGCGATGGCGATCACGGCTTTGTTCCACGCCTCATCGGCTTTGCCCGTGAGAAGGGTGTTGCGGCCTATATCGGCGACGGACTCAATCACTGGCCTGCGGTGCACCAGCTCGATGCGGCGCATCTTTACCGACTCGTGCTCGAAAAGGGTTCCGCAGGAGCCCGATATCACGCTATCGCCGAAGAGGGCGTGCCGTTTCGAGACATCACCAGCGTGATCGGCCGTCGCTTGAATGTACCGGTCGTCAGCAAAACATCCGAGGAAGCCGCCGATCATTTCGGCTGGTTCACGCACTTTGCGGCGATCAACAACCTGGCCTCGAGTCAGCGAACGCAAGAATTGCTGGGCTGGCAACCGAAGCAGCCTGGACTGATTGCCGATCTGGATCGGCCGCGTTATTTCGAAACCTGAGCAGAACGCGCATCTGCGGTGCTTGTGCCGCAGGCACGTGCCTCTAACACCTGAGCTAAACGGCACATAGCGACGCGGATGACTTGTTAAACAGACAGCCTGAGCTCATAGAAGCGTGTGCCGGATAAGTGCGTGATGTTGTACGCAGCAATCTCAGAGAAACCAAACGACCGATACAGCCCTTGCGCCGCCGCCATACTCGGGAGCGTATCCAATCGAAGCGCCGCGTAACCCGCGCGGCGAGCGGCTTGGATGGCCTCACCCACCAGATGCCTGCCAAGCCCCCAGCTGCGAAACGCTGGCCTTACGTACAAACGCTTCATCTCGCCGACTTGCTCGTCAATGCGCCGCAGAGCGACGCAGCCAGCCGTCTCATTGTTGATCTTGGCAATGATCAGTGCGCCCTGAGGCGGCACGTAGGGTGATGGCAACGCAGCAAGCTCGGCGGTGAATCCCTGGTACTCAAGATTCACGCCGATCGCGGCGGCATACTCGAGAAACAGTTCGCGTGCGGTGGCGATTTGCTCGCCGCTTTCCGCCGATATGATGGTGATGGGATCGGGCATGGGCGTAGTAGGACATGAACCTGACGACGAAGAAAAGGCTGCCATCGAGCAGAACGAGCAGAACGAGCAGATTTACCAGAAGATGGACCATGGGTTTTCGCGCCGGCATGGGGCTTAACGCTTCGCTCAAGTCGCCTATCGAATCCATGGTGTAACCCCATAGCCACGTCCAGCGAATACCTTCGGCGAGGTCTATCCACGCCGTCTGCCACATATATATAGAGACATGGCACGTTTGGGATACTCGTGCGACAGCGTCTTTCCATGAACGGGATGTTCGCTGGCGCAGACTTATTTGAACAGGCATCGCGCACGGATTTACGAACGTGCCTTTTGCTAAATTGACTATCTACTCGGAGGGCGTTAACTATGAAAAAGCGTTTTGCAGTACCGGTTGCACTTGGCGCATTGACTGCACTTTTCCTGGCGATGCCATCCATTGCAGCGCTCAAGTCGGGCACCACGGCACCCGACTTCACCCTTGAGGCCAGCCTGGCCGGTAAAGATTTTACCTTTTCGCTCAAGGACGCTCTTAAGAAAGGACCGGTGGTGCTCTATTTCTATCCGTCAGCTTACACCGGTGGCTGCGATCTCGAAGCGCACACTTTTGCAAGCAACAAGGAAAAGTTCGACGCAGCGGGCGCCACGATCATCGGCGTATCGGCCGACAGCATCAAACGACTCAATCAGTTTTCTTCCGACCCGAATTATTGCGCTGGAAAATTTCCTGTCGCCTCCGATGCCGATAGCAAGGTTGCGTCTTCTTATGACTTGAAGACAACCGCGGCACAGTCGGGCTTGAACGATGTGCGTGGTGCAACGATCGATCATGCTTTTATCCAGCGAGTAACGTTCGTTATCGCTAGCAACGGCCAGATCGTTGCCACGCTTTCCTCAGAGGGCGACCACCTCACGCCAGATCAACACGTGAAGAAGTCGCTGGCTATCGTGCAGAATATTCAGGCAGGCAAGGCTCCCTGATTCAGCTTAGCGCCCGGATAAGGGCGCTCGGCAGATGTATTGCGGTTAAGGCCGGCGATGCCGGCCTTAACCGAACGGCACCATGTCGTTCTCTCATCCCGCTTACGACTGTGCTGTTTCGATGATCGGCACTCAGCGACGCGATAGCGAAAATGCCGCGCGCCATCCAACTTGCCGATGCCTGATTAGCTGCTCGGCGGAAACCATACATTTTGAATCCTGCCATTGCGTACTTCGTAAACGGCGATCGCCTCCGGCTGTCCCTTGTCCGCAGGAAGACCGATCACCCGCTCATGATCGACCACCGTTGGACCCGTGACGGCACGCTGGACGATCACAACATGGAATTCCTTAGGTTCCTTCGCAAGAAAGGCATACACCTTCTTTAGCGCGGGAAGGCCCACAATCGCCGGGCGTTTACCGCTGAGGTTGTTGATAGTGGCGCTGTCCGCGTAGCACGAAGCAAACGCATCGATATCGTGTGCGTTATAAGCATCGACCTGCGCTTGAACTACCTCGACCGGATCGGCCGACTTATTGCCGCATGCCACGGCAGACAAAGGAAACAGCATCGACAGTGCGCATGCTGAGGCAAATCGCATAAGCGTAGACATGGCTTCTCCAATGCAATGGAAGGGATAATGTGGGAACGGTTTGATTTCGGAGTCGGTCACGACATGCGCGCGACCTCTTTGCGTGCGCCCATGATCGTGAGCCACAAACAGATACCTATCTCCCCAAGACTTGCCGGCAACATGACAAAACCCGGCACAGCGTGGTGAGGAAAAAGCAGTCGCCCGAAGAAATCGATCAAGTAGCTGAAACAACCCAGCATCAGTAACACGCCAAGGGTTTTGGGAAGAAAGCCCGATTTGAAGACGAGATAGCCGAAAGGCAGCAACCACAGTCCCCAGAAGATTTCGGAAACGAAAACCCGATTGTCGTACGCATCCATCAACAATATGACTTTGGCGTGCACTTGATCGGGCGTGAATATTTTTGTGTATTGGGCGTCTTCCAGAAGAGACAAAGCGTCTAGCTGATTCGCCAGCGCGACAAAATAAATCAGTACGCATCCACAGCAAAAGCCACCATCAGCACAGCCGCATCCCTGCTTACTGAGCTGAGCAGTTTGTAGAGCGCCAACGGCAATATCAAGAAGGCGGCATAGCCCATCGCACCTGCCGCGATGGCAAGTCGAAATAACGACTCAAACGTCAGAATATGGGCAGCCGTCATCGTTGCGTCACCGTGTGCGTCGATGCGCGACGGGACGTATATAAGACTGAATATGCCGGTTACGACGGTAACCAAATACAGCACGCCCGCCACTCTTGCCGTCTTATGGATCGAATCCATGTTCTTGCACCCCTGGGGTTATGACGTAGCAATGACACGATTCTATGGAGCAGTTTCCAGCGATATACATGGAACGGCTATCGGAGTTGCAACCCGTCACTCAACACAGTGATCGTAGTTGAAAGCGGACACGACAAGCTCGTCGACAACGCAAGCCAGAGCCGAACGCGATCTTCCATCTTTTCCAGCATCATTCGCCGGGTGATAGACGCGCTCGACGTGCCCTTTCAGCTCCTCCGGCCAGAAATAAACCTGTCGCAAATTGCCGGTCGTGTAGCGCTCGGCTTCGTCATTGAAATGTGAAGAGTCGGTATGGCCGCTTTCGCCGCCGGCGGTGATGGCACGCGCGTGAACTTTATCGCCGAACTCCACCACGGCTACGAAGCTGTTGCCACTGGTTCCGTAGTACTTGCGAGTATCCGGCCAGCGGTGCGCGCCGAACGACGCGAGCGAACCCCAACGCGATGAGGTGAAAGGCACCGGGATGCTCGGCATGGTGTCGTCGAAGGGCTGCACGATAGCGCTGTTGAGACGCTGGTAGCGGTTGACGTCGCCCCACGGCACGCCCCAGCTACCGAAATCTTTCTCCAAACGATCCGAGGCTTCGGATAAGGCGTCGAGCCGCGCTTTTGCACCGGCTTTCTGTGACATGAGGTCGTAGATCGACACACCTTCGGCGTTATCGGCTTTGTCCATTTTGTCCCAGAGAATGTCGCCCCAGAACACCGCCAGTGTCGTGGGCATGGACGTGATACCCCAGCGATAATCCCAGTGACGCAGCATGGCAATCTGACCGGCGAGCTTTTGCTTGAGCGGATCCGTCGCGGACAACGCATCGTAGTCGGCCACCAGAATCGGAATCTGGCGCGCGAATTCCGGCAGGTACGAATCGAATGCGAGGGTAATCAGCGATGCGAGCGTAAAGTCTCGTTGTCCGGTCAACAGCATGGTCGCGTGAATGCCGCGTGGATTCTCGCCGACCATATCCATGTAGCGCGGATAGTCCTCGCGCTTGGGACTGTAAGGACCTGCCGCCGAGTACGGCCAGTCGTTCGTGTTCATGATCCAGCCGTTTGGCGGATTAAGCAGATGCGGCAGCTCGTTGAGCGCGAGCAGACCTTTCCAATCGGTTGCCGGATCGCTGCCATCGACGGGCTTGGTGTAATCGAAACGATCGTCGCGACGAGGAATGAACTGCGGATGCAAATAGGCGATTTCGCCTTTATCGTCCACGAAGATGGTGTTGTTCGACGAGTTGGCCTGCAGCGCAGCTACCTTCATGTAGCTGGCATAGTCATCGGCCTTGGTGCGTAGCCAGCTTTGTTCCAACGCCTGCATGGATTTGTTCATCAGCGCCATCGCGATCCACTTGCCATCCTGCTCACGCACGATCGGACCATGATGCGTCGCGTAGACAGTGAAGCGGCGTTCGGCCATCGTGCCATCCGGTTTGCGATAGGGCACGCTGATATGACGCACGCTTACCGGTCGCAACGCGCTGCCGTAGCGATAGAACAGCTTGCCATCCTTATGCATGATGGTTTCGGCGAATTCGTCCACTGCATCTGCGGTAGTCGACGTATGCATCCAGCCGATATGTTGGTTGAAACCCTGGTAGACAAAGAACTGCCCCCAAGTGACCGCTCCGTATGCATCGAGACCCGCGTCGCTCGACATCTGCAGTTCCGAGCGGAAGTAGAAGGACGTGTGCGGATTGATCAGCAGCAACGCATGACCGTCAACGGTGAGCTTGGGTGCAATGGCAATGCCATTCGAGCCGGAAGGTTCAGCCCAACTCGATGGTGTCACCACGCTTGCTGTCGCTTCGGCGTCATGCCCGTAAAAGGACGCCAAGGGATCGAGCCCCACGCGTTCGACATCCCCACCAATGCTGCCTTCACTGAAACTCAAGGTCATCCACGGCTCGAAGTGCTTGATCACGCGCGGATGCATTTCTGGATGCGTGGCGAGATAGTCGTTCAAGCCATCGGCCCATGCATTCATCAGCGCCTGCAGCCAACTCGGGCTGGCCGCGTACTGTCGCTGCAGCTCAACGGGATCGATAAACAACTTCATGCGCAGATCACGCCAGATCGCCGATTCACCTTCGGCTTCGGCGAGGCGGCCCATGGCGTTGAGGTAGTTGGTCTCGACACGATTGAAATCGTCTTCCGCCTGCGCATAGGCCATGCCGAACACTGCGTCGGCATCGGTCTTGCCATGCACATGGGCGATGCCCCAGTCGTCGCGCGTAATGGTGACGGCCTGTGCCTCACGGTGCCAACGTGCCGACTCGGGCGTATCAGCCTGAGCCGTTGTGACCAGGCCTAATGCAAGCAGCATCGTGATTGAGAGCGCGCGCTTCAATAAACGATGTTGCGGTGCGGGGTGCCGTTCCCCATCGCAAAAAGGAAACTGACCGACCAAGAAATATCGCATCGCTTCGCCGCCCGTCCAATCACTATCAGGCGATGCTAGCGAATGTCTCCGTCGGCGGTAAGCTGATATTCGGCATACGGAGTGGCCGGCACTGAGTATCGTAAGGTCTGCTTTGGATGGCGGACATTCAACGCTGGAGTTAAGCGGCAACGCAGCCGTCCGCTTGAATAGTTAGGCAGCAGGTGCAAGCGGCTGAATTAGGGTAACTGAGGATATTGTGGAATTACCCGACTAAGGCAAACCTACGGTTGCGGACTGGCCGTCCAAATTTCCAGCATCGGCTCAAACTCCGAAGTGCTATCCAGCGTAGGAAAGCGAACGGACATGAATCCTGGGTTGGCATCGCCGCGCGTGAACAAGCGAGTTGATGAATGTGCATCCGACCACCTCAAATTTGCCGTATTTGTGACGTTAACTATGGAACGCGCCCGTTCCCACCATGCCATAGCAAGAAAGCGGCAGGAGGTCTGGCGTGATCAGCAGATACATAAGCCCCTTGCTATTCAGGGTGTCGCCGCGGTCAAGCCGTACTTCTCTGCACGTGCCTGAAGTTGCGGATTGATCATGCGGGCAGTTGCCAGCTCAGCGTTGCCCGCATTCGCTTGGCCGTTTTGGATTTGTGCCAGTCCAAGGCCATAGTGTGCCCAGCCGTAACGAGGCAGTAGTGTGATCGTCTGCTGATAGGCCTTGATCGATTCGGGATAGTGTCTGAGCCGCAACTGCACCATGCCGAGGCTGTTGAGATAGGCCGGCTTTTCGCCATCGCGCCCGATGGCTTTGCGGCAATCCGTCAAGGCATCGTCGAGCATCTGATTGCTAAGGGCGCGTGCCCAGCAGCGTTCGCTGAGGGTGCTTCCAAGCATAGGGTCATTGTCATGCGAGCGGATCCAGTCGTCGAGCAGAGGCAATGCCTCAGCGGGTTGTTCGAGCTGTATGTCGAGGCCGGCGGTCAGGCGCGCTTGTGCTGATCCTGTCGTTAGCAACGGCGTCGCTGCCGCCACGTCGGTTGCGGCAGCGGTGGAGTCCATGTTGGCAAGGTGAACCTCAGCGCGCATCAGCAGAGCATCGACGTTTTTCGGATCCAGGCTTATCGATTTATCCAGGTCGGCGAGCACCGCATCGCGCTGGTGATCGACCGCGTGCGCTTTCGCACGGGCAAAGTAATAGCTGGCCTGGTCAGGGGCGAGGCGGATCGCTTCATCCAGATCGGCTATTGCGACCTTGGGCTCGCCGCGGGACAGATGTGCTTCGCCGGCCAGCGCGTAATCGCTCGCGCTCTTGGGCGCCGCGCCCTTATCGTCACCGGGTGTCGCTGTGTCGGCCTTATCGCTGTCGCCCGGGGCTGCCGACAAGGCAGACACGCGTCCACCGTTGTAGGTGAAATAAACCTTCTCCTGCCTGTTGGCGATGTACATGCGATGGGCGAGGAGGAAATCCACACCGAGCAACATGCTGATCTGGCGATCGCCGAACGTTTCATCAGCCACCTGCATTTGGCTGTGCTGGATGGTTTCGTTGCCGATCGAGAAGGAGTCGATGTTGACCGTCCATGTTTTGATCGGCTTTGCGCCAACGCGAGGTGAGACGTTCGCTCTGACATCCGGCCCGTTGAGATCGATGCCGATTCGCTCGGCTGCATCGCGGCTGAGCGCGGTGACGGGCGCTCCGGAATCAAGCAGTGCCCGCAGCCTTTTGCCATTTACCACAACATCGAGAAAAGTGCGCAGGTCGTTGGTTTTGTTCAACGGCTCGTTGGGGTGCGCCAACGGCTTGATATCGGCGACGTAGTAGTCGCGGCCTTTGACCCAATAGGCTAGCGGCGAATCATCGCATCCCTCGCTGGAAAAAAGCGAAACCTTGCCGTGCGCGAGGTCGATTTCCACGTCGGAGACGTCGAGCAGGTTGGCACCAAGCATGCCATAGCCCATATCGGAACCGCCGACCATGAATCCAACATCGTGGTAGGTCGTCCCGAGAAGGCCGAAGTCCTTGACGCGTGTAGAGTGAACAGCCCAATTGCCTTCGGCACTGCTCATGTGGACCCCACCGGGAACAGGTAGCAGACTTAGGCCCAGCGACGACACTGTGGATTTGGACATCACGCTGAACATCGCTCCGGTACGGAGGATGAAGCGTGTGTCGGTTCCATTGATCTTGATCATGGTCGTGGGCTGGCCACCGAGCATGTCCACCGGCAACGTGCCGTAATCTTTCATATTGCACGTATCGGCCCAAACCTGGCCGGCGAACAGCGCGCAAATAACCAAGCCGCAAAGGCGCAGCATTTTCGTCAACATCAACATCCCCTGTGTCTTGTAACCGGAAATACGCTTAGCTTTTCGAGCTAGCTTATAACCACACCGGCCAAGTGCAAAGACCGCATTCGGAGAGGGCAAAAGTGCTGATTTATAAACCTGGTGGAACATGGCTTTCGGCCCATGCCGTGCGCCTTTCCGGCACAAGCGATTCCGGTTGCAGCGCGGCTGGAATTTCCGTGGGCGGAGACGGCCGTCAATCATAGGCTGGAAGTGCTTACGATTCCCTGGGCAGTCCAAAGCCCAAGAAAAAGTGTCAGCAGTAGCGTGGCCAACAGGGAAGCAGGATTGAAAAGTTGTTCGAATGCGAGCGACAACCCCAAGAAACTTCCACCGAGGGCAAGTGCTCCTAAGGTTCTCCGTTGCCACACCTGCATACATCCCCTTGCGTACTGAATGTGATGTGCTCGATCGAGTTGACGCGCTTCGTTTTTCGGTCATCGCCCCCGCGAAGCTCACACGGACTCAACCCTTTGCATCATGATTTATACACGGCGACCCATACTCTTTGCTATTCGAGTCTCAAAAAACGTCCGCTTTGGGTCGAGGCTGTGTGGAAACGCAAAACTCCTAGCCAAGCGCAGCGTTGTGTCGTTGCTTCATCCTGTCAGAACCAGTTAGCAAGAAACAACGAAGACTTAGGCCATGATGGCTTGCATCAGCGGCCTCACTCCCATGATCTTCATCACCCGCTTCATGTTGTAAGCCAATACATGCAAGCTCATTTCCGTGGCGACCTTGGGTAGCGTTCGCATGAGGAAGTGCGTGGCGCCCATCCAGGCCTTCAGTGTGCCGAACGTATGCTCGACC
>JAATFF010000053.1 GCA_015655335.1 Lysobacterales bacterium
GCGAAGGCGACGGCGGGCTGCATTGTGGCGCTTGAGGGTGGCGCGCTGCGCATCGAGCGCGGACTGGTAAAGGCCGATGACCGGAAGGCTGCCGCTGCCGCTGGTGGCGGCGTGCAGGGCGGACGTGAGACCAATGCCTCCGGGCGTAAGCCCAACGCGCTCAGTGACGCGCTGGAACGGTCGTTGCACGCACACCGCAACATTGCGGTGCAGAGCGAGACGGCGAAAAACGTGCATGTGGCGAAGGTGGTCATGGCGTGCTGGACGGTCGGCAAGATTCGCGGCAGCTACGGTGCGGATCGTAGTCCCACAGACTTGCATGTGCGCATGGCGTACGGCACAAGCCAAGCGATCGGGGCTATGGGTGAGGACGTCCAGACACGGGCGAGCAGCTTCGACGCCCAGGGCAAGGCTTTGGTCAAGGGTCTGCCCACCAAGAGCCCCGAATTGTGGGACGCCTTGGTTGCCTATACGGATGCGCAGCTGGACGGGTTGAACGCCTACGGTGTCGCACTGAGCGTCGCGCTGGAATCGGGCCACAAAGGGCTGACCGGCAAGCTGATCGCTTC
Organism: Lysobacterales bacterium; assembly: GCA_015655335.1. Taxonomy (GTDB): domain Bacteria; phylum Pseudomonadota; class Gammaproteobacteria; order Xanthomonadales; family Rhodanobacteraceae; genus Dyella_B. Next base: position 570 of record JAATFF010000053.1, read on the forward strand.
GTTGGATTTCGACATGGCGCAGCACTTCGACGCCACAGCGGCGAACTATCTGGGGCGGAACCTCAAGAAAGACCAGATTGTTGTAGCGCTGGCAGACGTCGGCAGGGCAGACGACAAGGCCACATTGCTCAAGATGAAAACCCGCGAGCTGGCCAGCGAGGCGGAAAGCCGTCTCAAGGGCACGGGCTGGGTGCCAAGCCTGATCCGCACGCCGAGTGCGAAGCCGGCGGCGCCGAAGGCGAAGGCCACGGCAAAGGCAAAACCTGCACCGCCCAAGAAGGCCAAAGCCAGCGGCAAGCGAGCTGGCTGATTCTCGGGGCGCGGCGGCAACGTCGCGCCCTCCCCGCTTCAGGAGGGTCGCAAACATGCACACGTTCCCAGGTGAATCCATCAAGGCCGCTGATCTTGCCAGCGGCGATGCCGTTGCTATTTTTCTAGGCGGATCTGCTACGGCCGCCGATGTGCGGTTGGTTGGCCGGATTTTGGACGCAAGGCCCAAGGCGATTCGCGTACAGCTCGAAGCTGCACGCGGTGCGCCGCGCAGCCTGTGGCTGCCCCGCCGCGCACTCACGCACCTGGTGCGTGATCGCCAGACAGTGCAGAGCACCATGGCGCGCTGGTGGCGCCCTGACGAAAGGCAAGCAGGCATCGTGGATGCTTGCAGCGAAATCGCTTGAATCTGAGTCTTTCTGCAGCTGGCGGTATCATTCAGTCATTCAACATCGCGTTCGGCGCGCCTCTTTACGGATACAGATGAAGCGAAACATCTATCAGCGGCTTGGCGGTCTTTGGATGCGCGAAGGTATTCGTGGGTTCGCGCGGCATCTGTTGCGACGCCCTTCGCTACGGCAACGCTATGTCGCGCAGTATGCGTCGCCGGAAGGTCCAGGCCTTGAGATTGGTCCAAGCCACAGCCCCCTCGCGCCCAAAGCCCGTGGATTCCACGTAGAGATCCTTGACCATGCCGATGCAGCCACCTTGCGCGCCAAGTACCAGAACACGGAAGTCGACGTTGCCAACGTCGAGGAAGTTGACCATGTGTGGCGGGGCGAGCCGATGTCCGAAACCATCGGCCGGAAAAGCTGCTACGCGTGGATTATCGCCAGCCACGTGATCGAGCACACCCCCGACCTGGTGGGCTTCCTTGTCGAGTGTCAGACGTTGCTGCGTGAGAACGGCCGACTTATTTTGGTAGTGCCAGATAAGCGTTATTGCTTTGACCGTTTTCAGAGCGTGACGTCCACGGGAGATACGCTGGACGCGCACAGGCAACGTCTCACCAAGCCGTCGCCAGGTCGGGTGTTCGATCACCATGCCAATGCAGTGCGAAAAGGCCGCACAGGCGTCATCGCGTGGCACAAGCACGCCTTCGGAAAGCTGCGCATGATTCACACGGTGGAGGGCGCGCGCGGCGCCTGGCAAGATGCACAGCACGCCGACCAGTACATCGACGTGCATAACTGGCACTTCACACCGGAAAGCTTTCGGCTTGTCATCGAGGATCTGCGCGAACTCGGCCTGATCGAATTCGGCATTGCCGATGGTCCCACCGGATCGGGCGGCGAGTTTTGTGTATGCCTGCAACGCATGCCAGCAGAACGCATGGATCGACTGGCCTGCCTGGCCAGCATCGGCAACACACAGCGTTGAAGTAGTCGCGGCAGCTTCAGGCTGCAGCGATGAAACGGGCTTTTGATATGTGACGGCCTCCGCCGTCAATTTCTTGCACGGCATAACTGCCCAAGGCGCCCGTAGGGCTAAGTCTGTTTTCCTGTCCAACTCCGCTCTGCGGAGCGTTTGGCCGCGCTTGACGCTTCGACCGCGTTCTTTCGCCATCGCTAAACCGTTGCTCCGTGCGCGAGCCGAACAAGGGTGCGCTGCGCCGAATCCTCACCCGGTCTCCTACGGAGCTGCGGCTTACGGTTCGCCCTTGCACGTCTCCGCTATTGCACGGAGCCAACGTCGCGATTCACGGCGAAAGAACTCATCGAAGCAGATCGACCAAACCCAAACACGGAGAGCGACCATGGAAAACACAAACATCACCGGCAACGTCGACAGCATCGAGCAGGAGCCGGCTCTTGAATCTACCGAAGCAGATGGGTTTAAGGGCATGCGAGCGACGTACAGCCCGGAAGACAACAAACTGAGGATTTACCCGGTGGCGCGATTGGATGCGGAAACGTATGCGAGGGTGAAGGCGTGCGGATATGCGTGGGCTCCACGTCAGGGAATTTTTGTTGCTCCGATGTGGACGCCGCAGCGTGAAGATCTGGCCATTGCGTTGTGTGGTGAGCTGGGCGACGAAGATACAACCCTAGTTGATCGTGCGGAAATTCGGGCGGATCGGTTCGAGGACTACGGCGGCAAACGGCTGGCGGAGGCGACAGCGGCGCAGGCGGCCGTAACCAAGCTGGCGGATAACATCCCGTTCGGTCAACCCATCCTTGTTGGACACCACAGCGAACGTAGAGCGCAGAAAGACGCGGAGCGAATCGAGAACTGCATACGGAAGGCAGTGCGGTTGTGGGATACCGCGGAATA
>JAATFF010000077.1 GCA_015655335.1 Lysobacterales bacterium
ATTTCGGCGGCGATCTGGGGTGGCTGGCTGGAGCACGCCGGACCACGCAAGGCGGGTTTCATTGCCGCATTGTGTTGGGGCGGCGGATTGGTGATCGGCGGCATCGGCGTATCGATGCATCAGCTATGGCTGACCTTCCTCGGTTGCGGTGTGCTTGGTGGGGTGGGGCAGGGGCTTGGCTACATCACACCGGTTTCCACGCTGATCAAATGGTTTCCGGATCGGCGTGGTCTGGCTACCGGCTTTGCCATCATGGGCTATGGCGGTGGCGCGATGATCGGTGCGCCGATCGCGGTGGCGCTGATGGGCCATTTCACGCAAGGCGACGTGCCAGGTGTGGCCGGTACGCTAATCACGATGGGCATTATTTATTTCATCGCGATGTCCGCTGGCGCCTTCGGTTTCCGGGTGCCACCGAATGGCTGGAAGCCCCTCGGCTGGACGGGGCCTGCTACGTCGTCGAACAAGCTGATTACGCAGCATCATGTGCATCTGAATCGCGCATGGAAGACGCCGCAGTTCTGGTTGATCTGGATCGTGCTGTGTATGAACGTGACGGCGGGCATCGGTGTGATCTCGATGGCCAGCCCCATGCTGCAGGATGTGTTTGGCGGCCGTCTACTTGGTGTAGATACCGCTATCACATTGACGACTGCGCAGAAGGCCGCGATTGCGGCGGCGGCGGCGGGCCTGGTCGGACTGATCAGTCTGTTCAATAGCCTCGGCCGCATCTTTTGGGCATCCACGTCTGACTTCATCGGTCGCAAGCCAACCTATGTGGTGTTTTTCGTGCTCGGCATCGTGCTGTATTGCAGCCTGCCAACGCTCGGGCACATGGGCCTTGCCGCCATGTTCGTGATTGCGGTCTGCGTGATCCTGTCGATGTACGGTGGCGGCTTCGCCACGGTGCCTGCTTACCTGGCGGACGTTTTCGGTACACAAATGGTCGGCGCTATTCATGGTCGTCTACTGACGGCGTGGTCGGTGGCTGGCGTGGCCGGACCGTTCCTGATCGCCGCCGTGCGTCAGGCGCAGCTCGATGCGGGTGTCGCCAAAAACCTGGTTTACGACCGCACGTTGTACATTTTGGCCGGTCTGCTGTTCATCGGGCTTATCGCCAATTTGCTGGTCAAGCCAGTGAAGGAAGCGCACCATATGACACCTGAGGAGCTCGCGCACGAACGCTCGCTGCAGCAGGAAACGCCTCTCGTTACGGCAGCAGTCGGCGACGCCGCGCGTGGAAGCTTCGGCGCGGTAGGCATCGTTGCCTGGGCGCTGGTAGGTATCCCGTTCCTGATCGGCGTATGGATAGCCCTCAGCAAGGCTGCCGCATTGTTCTGAGGTCGATGGCATGAAATCCGTCAAGAACGCTGCGTCGTTGCCGCCCATCGACGAGAAGATCCGCCAAGCGGTACTCGACGTGACCACCCGGCTGAAGGATCAGCCGGGTGCGTTGTTGCCCGTTTTGCATGGCATCCAGTCTGCGTTGGGGTACGTGCCGGAAGAAGCGATTCCGTTACTCGCACGCGAAATGAATCTGTCGCGTGCCGATGTGCATGGCGTCGTCACGTTCTATCATTTTTTCCGCACGCATCCCGCAGGCAAGCGCGTCATTTATTTGTGCCGCGCCGAGTCTTGTCAGTCGATGGGCGCGGTGAAGCTGGAGCAACACGTCAAGCAGCGGTTGGGTGTGGATTTTCACGAAACCACGGCAGACGGCGCGTGGACGCTCGAACCGGTTTACTGCCTCGGCAATTGCGCATGCTCGCCGGCGATGATGATCGATGACGAGTTGAAGGGTCGTGTAACGCCCGAGAGTTTCGACGCGTGGCTGCACTCGGAGGCGACATGAGCATCACGGTATACGTGCCGCGCGATGCAAGCGCATTGTCGCTGGGTGCCGAGGACGTGGCTAAAGTGATTGCGGCCGAAGCGGAGGCACGCAATCTCGATGTTCGCATCGTGCGCAACGGTTCGCGTGGCCTGTATTGGCTGGAACCGATGGTGGAGGTGGAAACGGCCGACGGGCGCATCGCTTACGGCCCCGTGCAAGCTACCGATGTTGCCGCCCTGTTCGATGCCGATTTCCTGCATGGCGGCGAAGATGTTCTGGCACTGGGACTCACCGAAGAGATTCCTTGGCTGAAAAGCCAGCAACGCCTCACCTTTGCGCGCGTGGGCGTCGTCGATCCTCGCAGCCTCGACGATTACTGCGCACATGGCGGTTACCGTGGCCTCGCTGCAGCATTGAAGATGGAGCCCTCCGCCATCGTGCAAGCAGTGACCGACTCCGGTCTGCGCGGCCGTGGCGGCGCGGCTTTTCCGGCCGGTATCAAGTGGAAGACCTGTCTGGACGCTGGCGCGGATCAGAAATACATCGTATGCAATGCAGACGAGGGCGACTCGGGTACGTTTTCCGATCGCATGATCATGGAGGGCGATCCGTTCGTCTTGATCGAAGGCATGACTATCGCTGGGCTGGCGGTAGGTGCCACACATGGATACGTCTATCTGCGTGTCGAATATCCGCATGCGCAACGCGCACTTGAGGCGGCGATCAATGCCGCCAAAGCGGCTGGATACCTGGGCGACGACCTTTGTGGCAGCGGCAAGGTCTTCCATCTGGAAGTGCGCATGGCCGCCGGCGCATACATTTGCGGCGAGGAAACGTCGCTACTGGAAAGCCTGGAAGGCAAGCGCGGACAAGTGCGATTCAAGCCACCATTGCCGGCTATCCAAGGCTTGTTCGGCAAGCCGACAGTGATCAACAACGTGATCACGCTGGCAACGGTTCCTATCATTTTGGATCGCGGCGCGACGTTTTATCGCGACTTCGGTACAGGTCGCTCGCGCGGCACCTTGCCGCTGCAGTTGGCTGGCAACATCAAGCGCCCCGGATTGGTAGAGCGCGCTTTCGGCCTCACTTTGCGCGAGCTGATCGAGGACTACGGCGGCGGCACGGCAAGCGGTCGCCCGGTGCGCGCCATCCAGGTAGGTGGCCCGCTCGGTGCTTATATTCCGACATCGCGACTCGATACACCGATCGACTACGAAGCCTTCGCCGCCATCAACGGCATGGTGGGTCACGGTGGCGTCGTGGTGTTCGACGATACCGTCGACATGGCTGCGCAAGCGCGCTTTGCGATGGAGTTTTGCGCGATCGAATCCTGTGGCAAGTGCACGCCGTGCCGCATCGGTTCGACGCGTGGCGTCGAAGTGATCGATCGCATCATCGCCGGCAGCATCGCCGAGCGCGAGCGCAATGAAGTGCTGTTGCGCGACCTATGTCAAACCATGGTGGCGGGTTCGCTTTGCGCATTGGGTGGCATGGTGCCATTTCCGGTGCTGAGCGCGCTCGATCATTTTTCCGAAGATTTCGCAGGTGCGGCACAAAAGGCTGCATCCTGAGGAGGTAAGGCATCATGCTGTCCATTGTCGAGATCGATCGCGGTACACCCGGCGTAAAGTCAGACACGTTGGTGACGTTGGACATCGACGGCCGCAGCATCAGCGTTCCCGAGGGCACGTCGGTCATGCGCGCCGCCTCGCAGGCTGGCATCAGCATTCCGAAACTATGTGCCACCGACATGCTCGAGGCTTTCGGTTCCTGTCGCCTCTGTCTCGTCGAAATCGAAGGGCGTAAAGGTTATCCCGCGTCCTGCACGACGCCGGTTGCTGCGGGTATGAAGGTCAACACGCAGACGCCGAAACTGGCCGACATCCGTCGCGGCGTGATGGAGCTCTATATCTCCGATCATCCGCTGGATTGCCTCACCTGTCCGGCGAACGGCCACTGTGAATTGCAGGACATGGCGGGCGTGGTGGGATTGCGCGAAGTGCGCTACGGCTACGATGGCGCCAATCATGTCTACGCGAAGACGAAGCAGGGCGAAACCAATCCGCATTTCGTCGCTAAGGACGAGTCCAATCCGTACTTCACCTTCGACCCCTCCAAATGCATCGTGTGCTCGCGTTGCGTGCGCGCTTGCGACGAAGTGCAGGGCACGTTTGCACTGACCATCCAGGGGCGTGGTTTCGAATCGAAAGTCGCTGCCAGCGAGGACAGCCGCTTCCTTGATTCGGAATGCGTGTCGTGCGGGGCCTGCGTGCAGGCCTGCCCGACGGCGACCTTGTCGGAGAAGTCGTTGATCGATCGCGGACAGGCCGAACACAGTGTCGTCACGACATGCGCCTACTGCGGCGTCGGTTGTAGCTTCCGCGCCGAAATGAAGGGCGAGGAAATCGTGCGCATGGTGCCGAACAAGGATGGTCATGCGAACCATGGCCATTCGTGTGTGAAGGGTCGCTTCGCCATCGGCTACGCCACGCATCCGGACCGCATCAACACACCGATGATCCGACAGAAAATCAGCGACCCGTGGCGCATTGTCAGCTGGGAAGAAGCGATCGCGCACGTCGCCGGCGAATTCAAGCGACTGCAGGCGAGCTATGGAAAATTCTCGATCGGTGGCATCACTTCGTCGCGCTGCACGAACGAAGAAACCTATTTGGTGCAGAAGCTGGTTCGTGCCGGCTTCGGCAACAACAACGTAGACACCTGCGCGCGCGTCTGTCATTCGCCGACCGGTTACGGTTTGAAGGCGACGCTGGGCGAATCTGCCGGCACGCAGGATTTCGATTCGGTTGAGCAGACTGATGTGGTGCTGGTGATCGGCGCCAATCCCACCGATGCGCATCCGGTATTCGGCTCGCAGATGAAGCAGCGCCTGCGCGCGGGTGCGAAGTTGATTGTCATCGATCCGCGCCGCATCGACCTGGTGCGCACGCCGCATATCAAGGCGGACTACCATCTCAAGCTAAAGCCTGGCACCAACGTCGCCGTGCTCGATACGCTTGCCCACGTCATCGTGACCGAGGGCCTGGTCGACGAGGCATTCGTTGCTTCGCGCTGCGAGCTCGAAGCCTTTGCGAAGTGGCGTGCATTCGTGGCACAGGACAAATACAGCCCTGAAGCCATGGAGACCGAAACCGGCGTGCCCGCTGCACTCGTGCGCGGCGCGGCGCGTTTATACGCCACCGGCGGCAATGCGGCGATCTATTACGGCTTGGGCGTCACCGAACACTCGCAGGGTTCGACGGCGGTGATGGGCATCGCCAACCTCGCCATGGCCACCGGCAATATCGGTCGTAAAGGCGTTGGCGTGAATCCATTGCGTGGGCAGAACAACGTGCAAGGTTCGTGCGATATGGGTTCCTTCCCGCATGAATTTCCAGGCTATCGTCATGTCAGCGATGCAGTGGTGCGCGCCTCGTTCGAGTCGGCGTGGGGCGTGCACCTGCACGACGAGCCGGGCTTGCGTATTCCCAACATGTTCGAAGCCGCCGTCGACGGAACCTTCAAGGGTTTGTATATCGAGGGCGAAGATATTGCTCAATCCGATCCGAATACCCAACACGTCACCGCTGCACTGGAGGCGATGGAATGCGTGGTGGTACAAGACCTGTTCCTCAACGAAACGGCCAAGTACGCACATGTATTCCTACCCGGCTGTTCGTTCCTGGAAAAGGACGGCACTTTCACCAACGCCGAGCGCCGGATCTCGCGCGTGCGCAAAGTGATGGAACCGAAGGGTCGCTACGCCGATTGGGAGGTCACGCAGTTGCTGGCGAATGCCATGGGCTATCCGATGCATTATTCGCATCCCTCCGAAATCATGGACGAAATCGCACGGTTGACGCCAACCTTCCACGGCGTGAGCTTCGACAAGATCGAACAACTCGGCTCGATCCAGTGGCCGTGCAACGAGCAGCATCCCGACGGCACGCCGGTCATGCATGTCGGCGAATTTGTGCGCGGCAAGGGTCGCTTTATGTTGACCGAATATGTGCCGACGTCGGAGAAGGTCAATGCCAAGCATCCGCTGATCCTTACGACGGGTCGCATCCTCAGTCAGTACAACGTCGGCGCGCAGACACGTCGTACCGCCAACGTAATGTGGCACGACGAAGATCGACTGGAGATCCATCCGCACGACGCGGAGGAGCGCGGCATCAACGAAGACGACTGGGTCGGCGTGGAAAGCCGTGCCGGCCAGACCGTGTTGCGTGCACGGATATCCGAACGCATGCAGCCCGGGGTGGTGTACACCACGTTCCACTTCCCCGGTTCCGGTGCCAACGTCATCACCACCGAAAATTCGGACTGGGCAACCAATTGTCCCGAATACAAAGTCACGGCGGTGCAGGTCACGCGCGTTAGTCAGCCGTCGGAATGGCAGAAGCGCTATCAGGCATTCTCCAACGAACAGCAATCCCTGCTGGAGCAGTCGCTGGATGCTACCGAAACACGCTGATACATCGATCGGTCACGGATATGTGACGCGTCGCGTGGATCGCTACCGTCATGGCGAACACGAGCAATTGAACGACGCGATTACCGAAGAGGTGCCGGTGGCGATGATCTACAACGACGTGCCCTTCGCCGTCATGATGGTCACGCCGTTGGATCTGGAGGATTTTGCGTTGGGTTTCTCGCTCAGCGAGGGCTTGATCGCGACGCCGGAAGAACTACTGTCCATCGAGGTGAATTCACGCCTGGAGGGTGTTGAACTGGCGATGCGTGTGGCCTCGACGACCGTCGAAGATCGCGCAGGTAGCGGCGGCGAACGTCTGCTTCCCGGACGCAGCGGTTGTGGATTGTGCGGCGCGCGCATGCTTGAGGACGCGGTGCGTCATCCTTCGCCGGTAGGGCGCGGTCCTCACATTGAGGCGGCATCGCTTGAGCGTGCGCTCGATTCGCTGCGTGCCGCGCAGCCGGTCAACGCAGCAACCGGTTCGGTGCATGCGGCGGCGTGGGTCGGTATCGATGGCGCTATCGCGATGGTTCGCGAAGATGTTGGGCGACATAACGCGCTGGACAAACTGATCGGCGCGATGGTCAAAGCCGGCATCGATCCGCAGCAGGGATTTTTGGTGGTAACCAGTCGCGCCAGCTACGAAATGGTGACCAAGGCGGCGAGTGCAGGCATCACACTTATGGCGGCGATTTCCGCGCCGACCGCGTTGGCGATTCATCTGGCCGAAAACACGGGCCTCACTCTGGTCGGTTTCGCACGACCGGGTAGTTATGTCCTCTACACTCATCCGCAGCGGTTGCTGCACGCTGCCGGAGCCAGCGCATGAACATCGAACGCCTTGTGACCATGATCAACGACATCAGCCATTATTTTGCGGCCGATTTGGATCATGCGGCAGGCGCGGCGTCGATTGCCGATCACCTCAAGAAATTCTGGGAACCCGGCATGCGCAAGCAGATCGTGGCGCACCTTGCAGCAGGTGGCGAAGGATTGGAGCCGCTGGCGAAGACGGGGGTTGAGAAATTGTCGGAACTGGACAGCAAATCTGCTGCTGTGAATCGCCAATAATTTGCTCGTCGTCCCTGCGAAAGCCGGGACCCAGCGTCTTTGGCGTTTTATCAATTGAAGAAGCTAGGCACTGGGTCCCGGCTTTCGCCGGGACGACGACTAGATATCTCGCGTCCAGCAACGGATGGCTTCAGGCGACAGATGCAGCGCGAGTGATTCCGGCAGCTGAATCCCTTCCGGCACCGTTACCCACAAACGCCCGAGCCCGCAACGGAGGCCTAGTTGCGTGATGCGACCATTCACATGGCGGACTTCGGTCGAAGCCGGAATCACATCCGATAGCGTGTCGCGTGCATCGACGATGCGAATGGCAGCCGGATCGATCATCCAGTCCACCTGCGCGCCGATAGCTGCATGGCTATTGATCGGAAATGACATGCCGCCATCGGGCCACATCAATCGCGGTGCGCTTGCCGTGCCTTCGATATACCCACGATGCACGTTGCGATAGCCGAGCAGCCTTGCTGCGGCACCGCTGACCGGATTCGCGTATACCGACTCCGGCGTGCCGATCTGGATGATGCGTCGAGCATGCATCAGCACGAGCCGATCGGCGACAGCTGCAAGATGTGGATCGTGACTGACGGCCAGCGCGGGAATGCCAAAGTCGTGGACTTCGGCAATCAGCTCCGCGATGACATCGTCGCGCGTCACCGGATCCAATGCCGAAGTGGGCTCATCGAGCAGCAACAGTTGCGGTCGCCGCGCGAGCGCACGTGCCAATGCCACACGCTGTTGCTGACCGCCGGACAAGGTCGACGGATAGCGCTCGGCCAAGTCCGCCATGTGCACACGTTCAAGCAGTTGTGACGCGTGCTCGCGGCGCTGCGGACCGCGTAATGCAAAGGCGACGTTCTGCCACGCGTTCAGATGTGGAAACAGCGCATAACCTTGCGGTAGATAACCCACAGCGCGATCTTGCGCGGGCATCCCGCCGAACGGTTCGCCTTTGGCGGGGATCAATCCGGCAATCGCGCGCAGCAGCATGGACTTGCCTTCGCCGCTCGCACCGAGAAGCACGGTAAAGCCTTCGACATCGAACGCTGCGTGTAACGCAACAGGATGTTCGATCGCGTAATCGATGCGCATCAGATCAGCCGTTGTCGACGTGTTGCGAGGCCGAGTATCAGCGGCAACGGCATCGCCACCAGAAAAAATATCCAAAGCAGCGGGTATACCGCATTCAAACCGATGTTCTGCAGGTTCACCCACAGCTTCACCGGAATACCTTGAGGGTAATAGGCCACGATTAGCACCACGCCGAATTCACCCAGCGCACGCACCCACGCCAACGCCACGGCGGCGGCCAGGCCCAGGCGCGCAAGCGGCAGGCTGACATGGACGAAACTACGCCAGGGCGAGTGGCCGAGGGTGAGGGCGATTTGTTCCAACTCGCGCGGAACGCCTTCGAAGGCCGCGCGTGCGGCGATGACGTAGTACGGCAACGCGCTGTAGAACTGCGCCATGACGAACGCCGGTGCCGAATTGGTAAGTATCAGTCCCGCGCGTTCCAGCAGATGACCGGCAGGTCCGTAAGGGCCGTACATCGATGCCAATAGCAGGCCCATGGCGAGCGGTGGCGTCAATAGCGCCAGCAATAGTAAGGCGTCGATCAGCCATTTGCCGCGCATCGGATGCCGCGCAAGCCACCACGCGAGCGGTGTGCCGAGCGCGATGATTAGGAGCAGCGCCAGCAGGCTGTAACCAAGTGAAACGGCGATAGCGCTGCCATCACCTTCGGCAAAGTGGAAGTCGAGCCAGTGCGTCACCAGCGCAAGACCCACGAACGGCGCAATCAGCAGCAGCAAGGTCAGTGTGCTGACTGCGGCGGGCAGTCGCGAGTGATGCGCGGCAGTGTTCATGCCTGCATCCCAGTGTGGCTCACAGGCCGGCGCCGCGAGGCGGACTGTAGCCATGATCGCGAAAGAGGGCCTGTCCTTCCGGCCCTTGCAGGAACGATACGAAATCCCGCGCTAGCGCCGGTTGTTGCGCGTTGCCAAGCACCGCGGCGTAGAACACCAGCGGCTGCACGCGTAGCGTTTTGCCGTTGTCCAACGTAACGGAGGCTTTGTCGTACCACGTTGCCTGCATTGCAGGATCGCCAAGATTGATCTCGTCGGGCAACGCGATCGTCGGTAAGTGATGCGATTGCGCTGCGCTGAGATAACCAATGGTGGCGTCGATCTGACCGGCTTCCATGCGCGAAAGCAGGGACGGCTCGGTGAAGATTTGCGTGGCGTTTTGTGGTGCGCCGGCGATGGTCTTTATCAGATCGGAGCGATGGTAATAATTCGCCGCCAGTTGCAAGGTGAGCAGCACATTCGCGCCCTGCGGATCGACGGAGGGATCGGTGCGGCCCAGGCGCATTCCAGGTTCGCTCAGTACGTCGTACCACTTTTTCTCGCCGCGGGCGGCAGCGGCGAAGTCGGCGGCAAAGTGACTGTTCGGGCTATAGGTAACGACCATCTGCGTGCTAGCGACAGGCACCGCGTGACTGATAAGTCCCGCTTGCTGCAGCACCTGCACTGGCCCGGGGGTGATGGTGACGAACACGTCTGCTTGCAACTGATGCGCAGCCAATAAATGCGCGAGCGCATACGATCCTTGGCCGATGCCCTGATAGGTTGCGTGGTGTGTTTTCGAAAACGCGGGACCTGCCGCGCCATCCATCACGACACCCATGGAGCCGGCATACGCCACGCGCAGTACAGGATCGGGCTCGGTGGCAACCGTTGTCATGCAAAAAGCCGCGGTCGCCAAAACCAGCAATGCCATGCAGCGCTTTAGGACAGTCATGTCGCATCTCCTTCGGAAGGCTTATGCATGCGTCGGCGAGTACTGTCGCGCACGTCGACGTCGAACAGTATTTGCAGGATCGCGTCGCCGGGCGTCGGCAGATGGAAATTCAAGCCTTCACGCGACGGCAAGCGTGCGCTTAAAGCGTGTACGTCCGTCTGCGGCAGGTCGATGTGCCAGGTGGCGTCATCGCGCTGCCAGTCCAGGCGCGTCGCAAGGCGCAGCTGCTGGATCTCGACACGGCCGTAGGGCAGGGAAGTGCGGTTTTCGACGGTGTTGCCGGCCAGCAATTGCGCCAGTTCGGCTTCATCGATGCGAAGTCGAAATGTCTGGCCTTCCAGCTGCACTCTCATGGGCATGCCTCGCGCCAGGTTTCTTCGGTGTTGCAGTCGATCAATTGTCTCGCTTCTTCGCTATTCAAGGCGATTTCGCTGGCACCCACGCGTTCCTGCAAGGCACGCAATGAACGAGCGCGGTCATCTGCGGCTGCCATCAATGTTGCTAGTGTTGCGCGGCAAGCGGCATCCAAGCGCAGCCGCATCGGCAAGACGTGGCCGTTGAAATGCGTGCAGCCAAATGGTGTTGCTTCGGTCAGCAGGCGTCGCAACAGCGAAGGCTGCAAGCGGGGCATGTCGACGGGGATAATCAGCAGCTCGCCATCGTCGCTGGCAGCGGCAATACCGGCGATACCGCCTAGCGGCCCCGAGTGCGCCGTGGGATCGGCAATGCCCTGGTAATCCGGGCGATCGCCGCTGACTCGAACGTTATCCACGCCAGCGGCTTGCAGTAGTGCGATTTGGTGTTCGATCAAGGGACGTCCTTGCCATGGCAGCAAGGCCTTATCGCGTCCCATGCGCGAGGAGCGCCCGCCGGCGAGCACGACACCGGTGCAGGGCGTTGGCTCAGCGGCTGTGTCCATGTGTATCTCCATCGTGGTTCGCAGCCATCCGCTCGGCTTCACGATGTTCTTCGCATAGGGAGCAACCTTCGCTCCATGCGCTGTCGCCATCGACGTAGTGTTCCTGCTTCCAGATCGGGGCCTCGTGCTTGACCGCTTCGATCGCGAGGCGGCAGGCGCGAAAAGCTTCATCGCGATGCGCTGTGGCGGCGGCGATGACGACAGCGAAGTCGCCAATGCTCAGATGACCTTTGGCGTGCGCGATATACAGTTTCAGTGGACCGCCTACTTCTTCGCGCGCGCGCTCGCCGATCTCCTGAAACGTGCGCAGCGCCAGCGGCTCGAATAAGTCATAACTGACGCCGGTAACAGCGCGCCCAAGGTTGTGTTGGCGCACACGGCCGATAAACGTGGCGATGCCACCGAAGCGCGGATCGGATACGAAGTCGAGCGCCGCGGCAGGATCAAGCGGCGCGTGGCTGATGTCGACGACGGCGGTGTAGATATCCGTCATGCTCAGCCTCCGCTCACGGGCGGCAAGATCGCAAGCTGGCCGTTTTCCGGCACGGCGCGATGGTTGTGCAAGATTTCGTCTTCGCTAGCGAATGCCGAGCGCTGCACCAGATTCGGGCTGATCGCGGGCGCGTGGTCGCGCACGTGATGTTGCAATGCTTCGCGCAAGGTGGCGATGGTGCTCTGTTCCGGAATCTCCAACTCAATGAAGCCGCGGGAATCGGCATCGCGCAACGCGCCAAACAAGCTAATGCGGACCTTCATGCAACGTTCTCGTAAGGCAAAGGAAATTCAAGATGGCCCGGACCATATACATCGATCATCGCGCCTGCCGGCAACGCATCGACATCCGCAGGGACCACCGCCCAGGCGTTGGCCTCGGCCAACGGGCGAATGCGATAGGACTCTTGTCCGCCTAGCACCTCCGCGGCCAGACACCCTTGCGCATCGATCAGCAAGCGGGTTTTCAGATGAAAACGCAGGCGCGGCTTTTTGTTGTATGCCACAGCCAGTGGCACGCGTCGTGGTGTTTCGTCGGGCAGCCCAAGCATCACTCGCAGCGCGGGCTCGATGAAAAAACGCAAACCGACCGCGACAGCGATCGGGTTGCCAGGGAGGCCAAACAACAGCGCTCCGCCAGGCAATCGCGCGAAAAGAAGTGGCTTACCCGGACGGATTGCCACTTTATGGAAAAGCGTTTCAGCGCCGATACGTTCCAGTGCTTGCGGCACGAAATCGTAGCGGCCCATTGATACTGCGCCGCTGGAGACGATCACTTGCGCGCCGGCATCCAAGGCGCGTTGCAACGCTAACTCGAATGCAGGGGCATCATCGCCAACGGTTTCGATATGTACAACGTCCGCGCCTGCCAACGGAACGCGTGCAGCAAGAAAAGGGCCGTTGGAATTGCGAATTTGCCCAGGAGCCAATGCTTGTGCCGGATCGTCGACGAGTTCACGACCCGTGCAAAGCACGGCGACACGCGGGCGCGCTGTAACGGACACGGTGGCCACACCGAGCGCTGCCAACAGCATCAGATGATTCGGCCCGAAAACGCTACCGGCAGCGAGTACGGTTTCGCCGCGCTGCAGATCGGAGCCGGCCGTTCGCACGTTCTGCCCGCGTTCCACGTCGGCGAGCAGTCGTATGCGTGCCGCAGATGCCACCCGTTCGGTTTGCTCGACGGGAATCACGCGATCGAGGCCATCGGGCATGCGTGCGCCGGTCATGATTTCCCATGCGCCACCGCGCGAACGGGAAATGCCGTCGCCTGCCGCTTGTTCGCCTTCGATATCCAGCTCGGTGTTAGTCGGCACGACGTCAGTGTCACCGCGCAGCGCGAAGCCGTCCATTGCGGAATTGTCGAAGGGCGGCAACGCCGCCGCGCTGACGATATCGCGGGCCAAGATACGACCCAGGCACGCGGCGACCGCACAATCCTCAGCGGGCAGACGAGCGCTGGCGTCTAGAACCATGCGCAAGGCCTCTTCGTAGGCGAGCGTGCCCTGGTTCATGCATGCCCTCCGCCCGCTGCCATGCTCAATGCATGCGCGAGTATCGGTGCCAGGATATCCATGCCTTGCGCTACTGCCTTCGCGCTGCCGGGCAGGGCGATCACCAGCGTAGTGCCGATCAGCACCGCATCCGCACGGCTTAGCCACGCCATTTTCGTATGCTGGCTGCTTTCGCTGCGAAAGAGTTCGCCGATGCCATCGACGTGACGGTCGGCGACCATGGCGAGTGCCTCCGGTGTGCGATCGCGCGGCCCCAGCCCGGTGCCACCCGTGCAAAGGATGAGTTGCGTGCCGCTGGCCGCCAATTGAACGAGGCGTTCCGCCAAAGGTTCCGGATCGTCCGCACGCAATTCGGCGTGATCCACTTCTGCACCGAGTTCGCGCAGGCGTTCCACCAATAACGGCCCTGCCGTATCGGTGTAGTCGCCGCGACTAGCGCGATCACTGAGTGTGATGACTGCAGCAGCGACGGATTCCAGTCGAGCCATCGGGCGCGGCTGATAGTACGCACGCTCGACATCGCTCATGCCTTCCGGATGCAGCCACAATCCTTTCTTGCCGCCCTCTTTGAACAAGAGCCGCACGCCACCGAAAGACAGTGCGGGTTCGACAGGTTTGGTCAGGTCGTACAACGTCAACAATGCGGCGCTGGCACCGGCAAGCGCTTCCATCTCCACGCCCGTGCGTGCAAAGGTCGCCACTTCGCAATACACGCGGATGGCATCGCGTTCGCTGACGGGTTCGCAGCGCACATGGATGTATTCCAGCGGCAGCGGGTGACATAGCGGCATCAACTGCGGTGCATTCTTGGCGCCCTGCATTCCGGCGATCTCGGCCATGATCATGGCGTCGCCCTTGGGCAGGCGCCGCTCAATGATCTGTGCAAACGCCTCGGCGCCTGCGCTCAGTTCACCGACCGCAACTGCGCGGCGTGCGGTGATCCGTTTATGGCGCACATCGGCCATATGAAAGTGGGCGCGTTCCTCGCGCTCATGCATGTGTCAGCCTCCGGTGGATGCGAGATGAGGAGTGATGCCGGTGCGGCCTTCATGCAGGAAATGACCCTGTTCCTTGCGGCCAATCTGGCCGCCGATGGCGCGCACCAGATCGTCCAGCTGCTCGTCTGCTTGCAGCAGCGGACGCAGCGGAATGCCGAACTCCCCGAAGAGGCACAGGCGCAAGTCGCCAGTCGCGGTCACGCGCAAGCGGTTGCAACCGGCGCAGAAGTCTTTGGAGTAGGGCGCGATGATGCCGAAGCGGCCGGTGTAGTCCGCGTGTCGGTACTCACGTGCAGGGCCAGCATCCACTGCGCGCGGAAGGGGCTGCCAACCGGATTCCAGCAATTGCGCTTCCAGCTCGGTCGCGCGGACATGGTGATCGCGGAAGAACGGCAGGTTGTCGCCGGTTTGCATCAGCTCAATGAAACGCACGCTGATGCGCCGATCGCGCAGGTAATCGAGCCACGCCGGAAGCTGTTTGTCGTTCACATCGCGCAGCAATACCGCGTTGAGCTTGATCGATGGCAAACCCGCGGCCAGCGCCATATCGACGCCATGCAGAATGTCTTCGAGGCGATCATGGCCGGTAATACGCGCGAAGTTGGCACGATCGAGACTGTCGACGCTGACATTGATCGCGTTGAGGCCGGCATCCATCCATTCGCCCAGATGGCGTGTCAGCAACGTGCCGTTGGTAGTCATGGCGAGCTTGGTCACACCCGGTATCGCACTGGCGGTGCGCAGGATCGATGTGAGATCGCGGCGCACGCTCGGCTCGCCACCCGTGATGCGCAGCTTGTGCATGCCCAGTTCGGTGAATCCGCGCAGCAGGCGCGTGATTTCAGCCAGCGAGAGTGGCTCGTTCGCTTTTGCGTCAGCGTGGTAGCCGTGCGGCAGGCAGTACGTGCAACGGAAATTGCACGCGGGAATCACCGACAGTCGCAAATACGGAAACCGGCGGCCGTAGCGATCAGCCAGCGGGGACATGGTTTGTGCTCCTTTCCAAAGCCGGGAGGCGGACGCGTTTCCACGTTCACCCGGGTGACCCGAAGGCCACGGACGCCGAGCCGTATTCCGTAAGGAACCGCAGGCCGGACGCCTCGGAGTTGTGGGTTTGTATAAGTGTAACTATCCGAGCATCCGGTGGGTACGTCCAGTGGTGGATGGCCATTTTGGGACAGTGAAAGGCTTGTTAGCCCGCTTACTGACCGCTTAAGGGGTTTATCAACCTGTCCGGATATCGTGAACCACGGTAGCTAGGCGATCGCGGTGCGCCAATATCAATGCCAGCTGACCGAGAACCAGACGCGCCGCTTCGTCCTCAAGACTGTCCACGTGTAGCGTTACGCCTTGCCCTGATCCGTTGTCGGTCTGCGATGCGGGAGTGCTGGCAGCCAGGGCATCGGCGAGATGTTCAAGCTTGGTGACGACCAGATTGCCGGCGAGTGTGATGGTTCCACGCGCCGGTGCGGATCCAATCGCCTGCCGATGGGCGCCCAGCGCGGAAATATGACCTAGCATCGTATGGGCAATGGTGAGGAAGCGGAGCAGATCTTCATTGCCACGCCGCTGGCGACCGGGTTCCCGAAGCATGTTGGCAAGCATCCCGCTAAGCGCTGCGTCGGCGTTATGCGCTTCGCGTCGCGCGATGCGATAGGCCAGGTCATCGCGCTTGCCTTGAATGTATTGCGCCATGATTTGCTGCAGATAACGCGCATCGTTGCGCAAGGTATTGGCAAGTACCTGATCGAGCTGGCGACCCTGCCAATCAGGCAGGATCAGGTAGATCGACAACGCGGCGATAGCGGCACCGATAAGGGTATCCAGCAGCCGCGGACACATCACGTCGTAGCCGTTGCCGGCCTGGTTGAAGCACAACACCACAAACAGGGTGATCGCCGCTGTGGCGGTCGCATAGCGGCGCAATCGTGCTGCAAAGAACACCACGCCCGACAGTACGATCAGCAGCAGTTGCCAGGGCGTAGCAGGCAACAGGCGCAATGTCGCCCAACCGATGACCACGCCGATCACGGTGCCCAGCACACGCTGCAGCATGCGCATGCGGGTGGCGCCATAGCTCGGCTGGCAGACCAGCAATGTCGTCAGCAGGATCCAGTAACCATGACGCAAATGGACCAGATGCAAGATGCCGTATCCGACCATCAAGGCGATGGCGAGGCGAAGCGCGTGCCGAAAACGCGAAGAGTGCGGCGTAAGCTCGATGGCGATACGTTCCCACGCTTCGCGCAGCGATTGCGGGCCGGGGTTTTGCAGCGTGATGTCTTCACCCTCGAGGTAGGTCATGGGTGGCGTTTCATCTTCCAATAGCGCCTGGATGGCTGTGATATTGCGTAGCAGCGCTTCGAGCGAGCCCAGTAATAGCTCAGCCGGCGGTGGCGTGTCGTGGCGTAGCGCGTCGATCGATGCATGCAGATCCTTCTGCGCGGCCTGCAGATCGACGCCATTGGTGGGTACTACGCGCAGACGCAAGGCATCGGCATGGCGGCGACATTGGTCTGCTTCGAGCCTAAGCATGTGTTCGCAGCGGAACAGTACATCGCTGTGATAGAACGTTTCTGCAAGCGCGGCGTACGGGTGGTGCGATGAGCTGATCCGCTCATGGATGTCCTGCGCCTTGAAATAAAGCTGCAGGCGCGCCGCCGTCGCGCCACGTGGGCGCCGCATGCCGATGCGGTCGATGAGCACGATGCGCGTATCGTTCAGCGCTTCTACGACACGTTCGTTCTGCATCGCGAAGCTGAGCAACATGGCATCCCGATCTATGCCATGCACGGGTGTAAACAAAGCGGCTTTGCCATCCAGGTAATCGGCGAGTGCATCGAATACACGGGCCAGGGCATGGCGCACGGCAAGTTGCGGCGAAAGCATGCTCCACAGCAACGAGAGCACGCCGTACCACGCCGCACCGCTGAGCAATGGCAACAGTTTGGCCCACAAGTGCATCGGCGGCCCCTGCGGTTGATCGGCCCCGATCATGGTGTAGACCGCAAGGATCAACGTGCCGCCGGCAATCGTCGCGTAACGTGCGCTGATGGCGCCGAGCATCACCAGCGCGAAGGTCATCCATGGCAAAGCGAGGGCGAATGCCACCGGATACGGCAACAACCCTTCGATGGCAAAGGCGACGCCCGCAAAACAAATCAGGGTGATCAGCAAGGTGCCGAAGCGACTGCGCCAGTGATCCTCGGTCTCTGCCAGAGCACAGGCAATCACACCGAGCATGGCGGAAACCATGGCGCCGCTATGTTTGCCTAGCAGGCAATAGACGATGACACCGCCCAGCGCCAGCAGCACCCGTAGGCATTCTGCAAACCGGTCAGAGCCGCGTAGACGGCGCCAATGGTGAGTGAGGGAGGATTGCCAAAACATTCTGTGAGCATACGATGCTGCGTTGCACAATCATGCCATTTTTCTCAGGAAATTACCGCGCTCGCGGCCAAGGATGAGATAGATTCAAACCTTCGTTGCCTCCCCGAAGCCAGCATGCCAGCCAACAACAGCGCCTCATTGGAAGCGTTCGAGCTCAGCTGCGTCAGCAAACGCTATGGCGCCGTGATGGCGCTGGACAATGTATCGCTGAGCTTTCCCGCAGGAACGACAACGTCCTTGATCGGCAGTAGTGGCTCCGGCAAGTCGACCCTGTTGCGCCTGCTGCTGGGCCTGGAGTGGCCGGACCAGGGACAGGTCAAAGTGGATGGCGAGGTGCTCGAAAGCGAGCATGTATTGGAACTACGCCGTCGTGTCGGCTACGTCATCCAGGATGGCGGCTTATTTCCGCATCTGACGGCGTTGGGAAATCTGGCGTTGCTGCCAAGCCATTTGGGATGGAGCAGGGAGCGCGTCCGTCAGCGTGCCGAAGAATTGGCTGCGTTGACTCATCTGCCGTCTGGCGCATTGGAACGCTATCCGGCCGAGCTGTCCGGTGGTCAACGCCAGCGTGTGGCCTTGATGCGCGGGCTGATGCTCAATCCGGATGCTTTGTTGTTGGATGAACCTCTGGGTGCACTCGATCCGATCGTTCGGCACGAACTGCAGGATGAGCTCAAGCACATCTTCGATCAGCTCGGCAAAACCGTGATTGTAGTGACGCACGATATCGCCGAGGCGGCATGGTTCGCCGAGCGCATCGTGCTTATGCGGCACGGCAAAGTCGTGCAGGACGGCCGCCTGGAAGATTTGCGCCAGCGTCCCGTGGAGCCGTTCGTCACGCATTTTGTAGAAGCGCAGCGGACACTTCGGGAGCCATCGGTATGAAGTATTGGTTCATCGCCGCGTTGGTATGTCTGCTGCCGTCGATGGTCTTATGTGCGACTCCCGTGCGCATCGGCTCCAAGCAATTTACCGAATCGGTGATTCTTGGCGAAGTAGCACGATTGGCGGCGCGGCAGGCGGGTGTCCAAGCGCAACATCAGCGCGAACTCGGCGGCACCAGCATCCTCTGGAGTGCCTTGCAACATGGTGATATCGATGCCTACCCGGAGTACACCGGCACGCTCACCCATGAGTTGCTGAAGAATGTGGCCGCTGATGCGGATATCCCGACCTTGCGTGCGGCTCTCAAACCGCTAGGTATCGGCATCACCGATTCGTTGGGCTTCAACGACACCTATGCCATCGGCATGCGCGAGGATCGTGCGTCGCAGCTGGACATCCGGCGCATATCCGATCTGACAACGCATCCCGAACTGAGCTTCGGTTTCTCGAACGAGTTTATGGATCGCACCGATGGTTGGCCTGGATTGCGACAACGCTATGGGTTGCCGCAAACACAGGTGCGCGGACTGGATCACATCCTCTCGTATCGGGCGCTGTCCAGTAAGGCTGTCGATGCGATCGATCTTTACAGTACCGACGCCGAGATTCCTTATTACCACTTACGTACACTCGATGACGACAAGCATTATTTTCCGCACTACGACGCGATCTATTTGTATCGTCTCGCATTGGAGCAGAACTCTCCGGCGTTCGTAGAAGCACTGCGAAAATTGTCGGGTCGTATCGACGAAAATGCCATGCGGAAGATGAATGCCGAGGTCAAGCTTCAAGGCAAAAAAGAGACCACCGTGGCGGCCGATTTTCTCGGTGTGAAACCGGACACCGATGGCGCTGGTTTGTTGTCGCGACTCCTGCAGCGCACGATCGAACACTTAAAGCTGGTGCTGATATCGCTGACTGCAGCGGTGCTTCTTGCCGTTCCATTAGGCGTGTTTTCGGCGCGTTCGAAGCGTCTTGGCCAAGCCATCATGGCAGCGAGCGGGGTGCTCCAGACCATTCCGTCGCTGGCGATGTTTGTTTTCATGATTCCGTTTTTCGGCATTGGTACATGGCCGGCCATCGCAGCATTGTTTCTCTACAGTTTGCTGCCCATCGTGCGTAATACGTATACGGGCCTGGTGGGGATTCCAGCGGATCTTCGTGAATCCGCCGCTGCACTGGGCTTGCCCCGTGGTGTTCGTCTTCGCCGCGTGGAGCTGCCTATGGCCATGCGATCCATTCTGGCTGGTGTGAAGACAGCGGCCGTGATCAACGTAGGCACGGCCACGCTTGGCGCGTTGATCGGGGCAGGTGGTTACGGTCAACCCATTGTCACCGGCATACGACTCGACGACACCGGATTGATTCTGGAAGGTGCCATTCCCGCTGCGGTGATGGCGCTGTTGGTCCAAGGACTGTTTGAGGGCATTGAGCGTTGGCTTACGCCTCGTGGCATGCGTCTTGAGGCACGCGACTAGCGCTGCTGCATGTCCTCAAGGATTCCAGCATTTGGAGGGAAATGTGCATGCGATGGGTCATGTTCAGTTGAAAGGCTGTTCAATGGCTGGGCTGGGACTTTTCGGTTTGCATAAGGTTTGCGGAACAAAGTGTTGACAAACACTCCACATAACCTTGCATACAAGTGAGTCACTCTGAATCCGTTATCGTTTCCGGACCACAGGGCCGCTAGCTTGAACTTATGCATCCAGAATGCGACGACAGGCTTACCCGGCACGATGCAAAAACATGTTGCCACGTCAGGAGAAAATCCATGAATCGCACGGTACTTGCCATTGCAGCCGCCTGTATGGGACTGGCCCTTGGCGGTTGTCAGAATTCCGATAACGGCGGAGCGGCACCCGGGGCAGCGAATCCGCCGCCGACGCCTTCGGCACCAGCGCCGTCCGCCACTGCCAATAACCCCGCGCCGTCCCACACGGCGATGTCGCCCGCGCCAGGCAGCAGCACTCAAACGCCGCCTGCTTCGCCATCCACGGCAGGCCACTAACGCGCGGTTCGTGGTGTGATGTAGCGGCTTATTTCTCCCTCGTTTTCACGATGGGGGAGTTAGAAAGCTCGCGTGAACGACGGTGGTTGTTCACGCGAGCTGAAACTTACGTTGACCTGACCTTCACATCAGCGGATGGCATTTCAATTTATTGTCCGCATGCTTGATGTGTATTCACTATCGGTTGGGTGATAGCCCAATAACGTTCAACATGTTGCCGGTTTCGGCATGTTTCGAGTGGGGATGGCATGAAGACTGTTCTGCTCGTCGAAGACAATCGGGATGTCCTTGAGCTTACCGCTGACATGCTTCAGGCCGCTGGCTACGAAGTCGTAGCAGCCAATGGTTCCGAGCAAGCCATGCAGGTTGCGGCGGTGCGCGCAGATATTGGCATCATCCTTACCGACCTGAATCTCAACGAAGGCATGAGCGGTATCGAGATGGGCGTTGCGATGTACAAGGACGGCTTGAAATGTCCGTTGATCGTGATGTCCGGAAATGCCGAGCCCCCAGAAAAGGGGTTCCCGTCGTGGATGCGGTACTTGCCCAAGCCGTTCGATCGGAAAACGCTGTTGGCGGCGATCATGGGATACGCGTAACATTTGTCGATGGCCAGGAAAATTCCCCGTTGCTGTTCA
>JAATFF010000072.1 GCA_015655335.1 Lysobacterales bacterium
GCGGACAGCCACGAGTCCGTCATCGGTTTTACGCTCGATCATTTCGATCTGCCGCGCTATCTGGGCTACGTTCCCGAACCCTTGCCAGCGGCCATTTCAAGCGGCCAACTGTCCGGCAAACTGGAATTGCATTTCATCGATACCAAGCCGGCGCAACAGCTGCGGCTGGAAGGCCAGCTGCAGGCCGACAACTTCGCCATGACCACGCACGACAATGCGCCGATGCTAGAGCTGGCGCATGGCAGCGTTGCGCTGGACGACGTGGAGCCACTGATATCGCGCTATTACTTCGGCGCGATACAGCTCGATCAGGCCAAGCTGCACTACGCCAAACTGGCCGGCGGTCGCACCAACTTCGATGCGCTGCTCGGCAAGAACCAGCCGCCACCGAAACCCGGAACACCGCCAACCGATGCGCAAATTGCCACGCTCAGTCTGCAGAACAGCAGTTTGGAATATGCCGATCTCAGTGGTCCCCAGCCCGCTCGTATCTCGCTGGATAACGTGCACGGTGCCATTCACGGGCTTTCGACAGTCTCCCCGCGGCCTGGCACGATCGATCTGACCTCCGGACTCGCGGGCGGCAATCTGCACGCGACAGGCAACCTGTTCATGAGCACCAGCCGTTTCGACGGCGAAATAACGATGAGCGGCGTGAGTTTGCAACCGCTGGTGGCGATGGCGCCGCCGATGCTCAACGCACAAATCGCCAGCGGCACGCTCGATGGCGATGCACACCTGAAGGCAGACTGGAGCAAAGCCATCGCGTTGACGATGGATGCCAGCAAGCTTGCCGTGAATAACTTCGCGCTGGATCAGCACGGCCGCAAACCCGTGACATGGCAAACGTTGACGACCGAGATCAACCATCTCGACCTCGGCAGCAGCACGGCACAGCTGGGCAACGTGACGCTGCAAGGTTTGAAGATCGATGCGCGCCGTCTGCGTAACGGCACGATCGATCTCACCGATCTGATGAAATCCTCGCCGCAACACAGCGCCGGCAAACAGGCTGCATCGCCGGCCTGGCACTGGAGCATCGCGCATCTTGGTATCGATGGCAGCTCGTTCGCATTGACCGATCCGAGCTTCCCCGGCAAGGACGGACATATCGTCGTCAAAGCTGACAAGTTCGCCATCGACAGTCTGTCCGACGACATGCATAAGCCGCTGAAGCTGGATCTCAGTGGCGGCATTGGAAGCGGCAAGTTCCGCGTCGATGGCAACGTGAAGCCTGCCCCGCTCGATGCCGACCTGCGCATCGTAGCGACGCGACTGGATGTGGCGCCTTTCGAGTCGCTGGTTAAAGTGCCGCTCAACGTGCGCGTCGATAGCGCCTTGTTGAGCCTCAATGGACGCGCCCGTTATCGCGACCGCAAACCGGAACCGCTGATCAGCTATCAGGGTCGCGTGGTGTTAGGCCGCGTGCATGTGTTGGATAAAGTCACCAACGACGATTTCCTGCGCTGGAATTCGCTGGCGTTGACGGGCATGAAAGTGCGCATGGGTGAAGGTGCGCCGCAGGTCGACATCGGCGGCATTGCTGTCAACGATTTTTATGCGCGCGTGATCGTCAACAGCAATGGTCGCCTCAACGTGCAGGACATCGTGTCCAACCCAGCGGAAGCGCCCGTTTCGGTGACACGCGCACAAAATGGACCTGCGCCGCCTGCCACGACGCCACAACCTGCAGCACCCGCGCCAACGCCAGCGCCTACCAGCAGCGCGTCGGGTACCGCACTCGCCACCGCCAGCACAACGGCCTCGCCACCAGCGGAAATACAAATCGGCCAGATCATACTTGCCAACGGCAACCTCAACTACACCGACAACTTCATCAAGCCGAACTACACCGCCAACATCACCCAGCTTGCCGGCAAAATCGGCGCGTTCGGCACGGTTGCCGGCGGACCACCGGCGGATGTCACCTTGCAGGGACAGTTGGATGACAACGCCCCGGTGAATATCGACGGCACGATCAACCCGCTCACGCCCGTCGCTTTCTTGGATATCAAAGCCAAAGCCGATGGCGTGGAACTCACGCATCTGACGCCCTACTCGGGCAAATACGCGGGCTATCCGATCGTCAAGGGCCGACTGACGATGGATGTGCATTACCAACTCGACCAGGGCAAGTTGAATGCAGACAACCACATCGTGCTCACTCAGCTGACCTTCGGCGATCGCATAGAGGGGCCTGGCGTCAGTCACCTTCCGGTGAAACTGGCGGTGGCGTTGCTGAAGGATTCGGACGGCAACATTGATATTCACGTGCCGGTATCCGGCTCGCTCAACGATCCGCATTTCAGTATCGGCGGCGTGATCTGGCAGGCGTTCGTCAACCTGATCAAGCGCGCGGTGACGGCACCGTTCCGTCTGTTGGCGTCGTCGATGGGCGGTGGACAGCAGGATCTCGGTTACGTCGAATTCTCGCCAGGTTCGAATGTGCTCGATACGCAAGCCAACGATCGATTGGCGCAGATCGTGACCATTCTGAACAAGAAGCCCGCGCTGAAACTGGATATCACCGGCCGTGTCGATCCCTCCGTGGATACGGACGGCCTGCGCAAAGTGCTCGTCGACGACATGGTGCAAAAAGAAGAAGCCGACGATATCGGCAGTGAAGCGGCTAAGGCCGCTCCGGTAAAACCGGGTACCGACGATTACAACAAGTACCTGACCAAGGCTTACAAGCACGCCAAGTTCAAAAAGCCGCGCGATTTGATCGGCATGACCAAGTCGCAGCCGCCGGACACGATGATCAAGCTGATGGAAGCCAATGTCGACGTGGACCAGGACGCATTGCGCCACCTCGCCGAACGCCGCGCCGACGTGGTGCGCCAGTACATGCACGGAAAGATCGACGACAACCGCGTGTTCGTGCTGGCGCCCAAGCTGGACGCCAAGGGCATCGACGACAAAGGTAAGACGACCCGCGACGATTTCGGCCTGCATTGAGGGAAAGTGGGACTCGCGATGAATAACCGGGGCGCGCGTCCGCCCTGGTATCGCAAGGCATATCGACTTGTTTTTGGTGCCATCCCTTCAAAGGGCCGCCCGAAAGTCCGACAATGCCGCTTTCCCCACCTCGGCATTTCCCATGAGCTACTCCGGCCAGGCGCGCTACGCCCAAGAACTCGAATCCATCCGCGAACAAGGCCTGTTCAAGGCTGAGCGCATCATCACCTCCCCCCAATCGGCCGAGATCGAGCTGGAAGGCGGCCGCAAGGTGCTGAACTTCTGCGCTAACAATTACCTGGGCCTGGCCGATCATCCAGCAGTGATCCAGGCGGCGAAGGATGCGCTGGATACTCATGGTTTCGGCATGGCGTCCGTGCGCTTCATCTGCGGCACACAGGATCTGCACAAGCAGTTGGAAAAGAAAATCGCTGAATTCTTCGGTACCGAAGACACCATCCTGTACGCCGCATGCTTCGACGCGAACGGCGGTCTGTACGAGCCATTGCTGGGCGAAGAGGATGCGATCATTTCCGACGCGCTGAACCACGCATCGATCATTGATGGCATTCGCCTATGCAAAGCCAAGCGTTTTCGCTACGCCAATTGCGATATGGCCGATCTGGAAAATCAATTGAAGGCGGCCGATGCCGCTGGCGCACGCACCAAGCTGATCACCAGCGACGGCGCGTTCTCGATGGACGGATTTATCGCACCGCTGGACAAGATCACGGCCTTGGCCGCCAAGTACAACGCATTGGTGCATATCGACGAATGCCACTGTACCGGCTTCCTCGGTCCGCATGGCCGCGGTTCGGCAGAAGTGCATGGCGTGATGGACAAGATCGACATCTTCACCGGTACGCTGGGCAAAGCTCTGGGTGGCGCCTTGGGTGGTTTCACCACGGGGCGCGCGGAAGTCATCGAAATGCTACGGCAGCGTTCGCGTCCGTATCTGTTCTCCAACTCGTTGCCGCCGCATGTCGTTGCCGCTGCGATCAAAGTATTCGATATGCTCGGTTCGGCTGGCGATCTGCGTGAGCGCGTGCAGGAAAACACACGTTATTTCCGCGAGCAGATGACAAAGGCCGGCTTCGACATCAAACCCGGCGTGCATCCGATCGTGCCGGTGATGGTGTACGACGCCAAGAAAGCGCAGGCGATGGCTGCCGCGCTGCTCGATGAAGGTATCTACGTCACCGGCTTTTTCTACCCGGTGGTGCCACAAGGCCAAGCGCGGATACGTACGCAAATGAGCGCAGCACATACGCGCGAGCATCTGGAGCGCGCAATCGCAGCCTTCACCAAGGTTGGACGTTCACTCGGTGTTGTCGGCTAAGTACACAGCCCTCTCCTCGTGGGGAGGGCTTGCTTTGCTACTTGGCTATAAGGCCAGCTACTTCTTCCGCACTGAGATGACGCCATTGCCCCTTGGCCAGATCGCCCAAGGCGAGCGTGCCGACGGCAACGCGTATAAGACGTAATACACGAATGCCTTGCGTATCCAGCAAACGTCGAATGTGTCGGTTGCGCCCTTCGTCGAGCACAACTTCTAGCCACGCATTTTTCTCGCCTGCACGCAGCAGCGATACCCGCTTTGCGGCGAGGCGCTCTCCGTTGTCGGTAATGCCTTCGATCATTTGATCCAGCACGTCTTGGCCTGGAATGGTGTCGATTTGTACGTGGTAGGTTTTGTCGACGTGATGACGCGGGTCAGTGAGATGAGCTGCCCACACACTGTCGTTGCTGAGCAACAGCAACCCTTCGCTTGCTTTGTCGAGCCGACCCACGGGGCCTACCCACGGTAGACCTGACGCCGCAAGCAACTCATAGACTGTATCGCGGCCACGTTCGTCGGCAGCGCTTACGACAACGCCGCGTGGCTTGTTAAGCACCACATAGACACGTTTGGCAGCCACGACTGCCTCGCCATCGAGGTGGATGCGCTCACGCTCAGGATCCACCGGACGTTCCGGGTCCAGCACCACGCGGCCATCGACGCTCACCCTGCCCTCGCGCACCGCGCGCTCCGCTTGGCTGCGCGAACAGACGCCCAGCTTGCTGAGTACGCGCGCGACGCCAAACCGGGGTGTCGGAGCGGAAGGCCGTATGCGGGACATTGCCATGAGTTTAGGAGCCTAACTGGACAGCAACGTGGAGAGAATCCATGGACGGATTCTGCTCTGAAGAGCGAGGCACGCAGGGAGAGTCCATCGACGGACTCGGTTTTAAGGAGCGAGGATAAAGAAAAAGCCCGGCTTTCGCCGGGCTTTTCCGTAACGCCTTGCGGTCCGATTACTGCTGGACCTGCAATTCCGTGCGACGGTTGCGTGCGCGACCGCTCGCCGTCTTGTTGCTGTCGATCGGGTCGTTCATGCCATGGCCGA
>JAATFF010000088.1 GCA_015655335.1 Lysobacterales bacterium
CGCCATCCTCTACGGCTACGACAGCATCGCCTTTGCCAACGAACGTTCCGCTTCGGCGGCGACATTGGAATACGAAGGTCAGCAAGTGAATCCCCAGTGGAGCAAAGGCTACGCGTTCGAGGCGCTGGTCGGCGACTGACTGGACACGCACGTCGCCGCCGATCTCAACTATTTTTCCCTGCTGCGCCCTTATTCGGAATTGGCGATCACGCGCGCGTTCGCCAAACTCACGCCGTACTTCGATGTGTTCTCCAGTTGCAACCGCAACTTCAAGATCCTCGGGCCCAAGCCAGCGGATCGTTGGTGCGGACAGTGTCCAAAATGCCACTTCGTGTTTCTGGCGCTGGCACCGTTCCTGCCCAAGCCGCGGTTGTTGGCCATCTTCGGCCGCAACCTGCTGGACGATGACACGCAGGCGCACGGATTCGACGCGCTGCTGGAATACCGCGACCACAAACCGTTCGAATGCGTCGGCGAGGGCGCCGAAGCGCGCGCAGCGATGTACGCGCTGAGCCAGCGGCCGGAATGGCAGGAAGACGCGCTCATCGCGCGTTTCCGCAGCGAGATATTGCCGCAACTCGATGTCGCGCAATTGGTGCTGGAACCCTGGCTGACGCCATCGGAAGAGCATCGCGTGCCCGTTCGCCTGCAAGCAGCGCTCGCGGCGATCGGCTGACATGCGCATCGCCGAACTCGCGGGACAGCGCGTCGCCATCTGGGGCTTCGGTCGCGAAGGTCGCGCGACGATCCGTGCGTTACGCCATCGCGTTCCAGGACTGACACTCGCGCTCTATTGCACCGAAGCAGAAGTCGCCGAGGCGCAAGCATTCGACAGCGCGCTGCGTATCTATGCAAACGAGCCCGATGCCGTAGTGCTCAGCGCCTACGACGTGGTTGTGAAATCGCCTGGTATTTCGGCGTACAAGCCGGCGATCATCACCGCGCAAGCGCAAGGTACGCGCTTCACGTCCGGAACCGCACTGTGGTTCGCGGAAAATCCGCAAGCACGAGTGGTTGCCGTCACGGGCACCAAAGGTAAAAGCACTACCACGGCATTGCTTGCGCATCTTGCACGTGCACTGGGCATTCGCACCGCGCTGGCAGGCAATATCGGATTGCCGCTGCTTGAGTTGCTCGAACAGGATGCCGAGTTGTGGGCGATCGAGCTTTCCAGTTTTCAAACTAGCGAAGCGGGCACGCTGGAGCTGGGTGTCATCACCAGCTTGTACGAAGAGCATCTCGACTGGCACGGTTCGCGCGAACGTTATGTGGCCGACAAGCTCAAGCTTGCCGATGTTGCGCGCCAGTTGTTGGTGAATGCAGAGCAAGCCTACTTGCTCGACAAAACGGCAGCGCATCCTCATCGCATCCTGTTCGGCCAGCAAGATGGATGGCATGTGGCGGAAGGTTTCATCCGCCGCCGCGAAGCAGCCGTGTTTGCGTTGGATCAACTGCCCGTGCCTGGATTGCACAACGCATTGAATGCCTGCGCTGCACTCGCAGCGTTGGAAGCCATGGGCTTCGATGCTGTTGCGGCGGCTCCCGCGTTGACTGGCTTTCGCGCGTTGCCGCATCGCTTGCAGCCGCTGGGTGAAAGCGGTGGGCTGCAATGGATCAACGATTCCATCAGTACTACGCCGCAAGCAACCATCGCCGCGCTCGATAGCCTGCACGGTCGCGAGGTTACCGTCATCGTCGGCGGGCACGATCGCGGCCTGGATTGGTCGCCATTCGTAAAGGTTGTCGCTTCACGTAAAGGCTTGCGCATCGTGACGCAAGGTGCCAACGGTCCGCGCATCGCGTTCGCGTTGCGCGCCGCAAAATCTGAAATCCCGTTGGGCGATGTCGACAAGCTCACCGACGCCATCGACATGGCACGCATCATTACGCCGGATGGCGGTGTCGTGTTGCTGTCCCCGGGCGCGCCCAGTTTCGACCAATTCCACGACTACGCCGACCGCGGCCGGCGCTTTGCGGAGATGGCCGGATTTGATGTCATGGCAATGACAGGCATTGATGGGCTGGGTATTGCCTAACATCTCGGGTAATCTCCGACAAAATCGATTGAAACCTCGTTTAGAATGAGTGGCGCGCGCAACATCATTTCACGCCTCATTAACATGCACTCATGCGCAGAAAAATCTTTCGCGCGTAATATGCGTCCAGTCTCGACCTGATTTCTTGCATTCGCTTACCCGGCCTGTGTTTCTCGGAACGTCCATGACGGGCGTCCCTGTTTCGGGGAAAGGGATTTTGGGGTTATGGCTTGAATGGAGCCTTCTTATGCAGAGAGAGGCAGTTCTTTGCGTGGGCGTTCTGTCGTCTGTGGGGAATGGGTACGTATCGCAGAACCTCGGGCGCGATTGGGCGGACGCAGCACCACGATGTTGGGCGATTCGTCAGGTGGTACGAGTGTTGTCGCGTAGTGCCCGAGCGAGTCGCGTGGAACTTGCTGGTGGTGTTACAGGCGGGCTTCAAACGCGTTAAGCGTGTACTGCTCGTTGGGTTGCGAGCACGAGCGCGGGAGTTCGACGAATGCCCGGCAGGAAGCTCCCAACGCGAACACGAGATTGCGTGACACGTAATAGCAAGAAGGCGGCGCAAGCGCGTCCTTCAAGAACGCTCATGTAGCAGTCGTAGCAGCCCGTGGTGATTTGGTGCGGCCATGGTGCATATCTTTTAGGCCCAGTCCGATATTTAGGAGGTTAGGTCTGCCATAGCCTAGAGGGTCTGCTTCATACGCTTGCCCTCTTCGAAAGACCTGGTTTGTGCCGTGTGCTTTCGCGTTGCCGTCGGAGACGGTGCAACAAGAAGGGTTGAACACCGCGACGAATTCGGAGACGTGCCATGCAAACAACTCGCCAATGGATAAAAGCCGCTTCTGGGATAAGCGACGAAAAGGCAAGCAAGAAAGCGAGCGCTTCCGCCAAGCGCCGCAGCTCTCGCTTGACGCCATTATTTTCCCCGCGTGCGCTTGATTTGGCCTATGTGCATACGAGCACGCAAGCGAATGCTGCCATTAAGCGTTTCCAGCGCAGCTCTTATGTTCCAAACTATTCCTCTTTGGCGCTGGCTTGCGGCATGGGCCTGATGGCGGCTGTGTCCGCCGTGCGGGCTCAGACGGTTACCCTCCCCACCTCGTCAGGCGTTGCCCTGCAAACCTACAGTCCCGGAGCGACAACGTTCGATGTCCCCACGACGAGCGTCATCACCGGCAGTGGCATTAGCGGAAATAATGCGCAGAATTGGTATTTGACTATTGAGGGCAGCGTCGGGGGCACTTCTATGGGCGTCTCCCTTTCATCGGCAACGGCAGGCGGCGCTACGATCGATAATTTCGGCACTGTCACCGTCAGTGGCACGAGTTCTTGTAATACCGGGTCGGGTGTAGCGGCATATATCTGAGTAATGGCGGCACGGTGATCAATGAGCAGGGCGCCACGATCCAAGCCTCAGGCGGTGGCGAGGGTATATACGCCGCTGCAGCCGGTGTGAATGTCACCAATAATGGCACGATCCTTCAGTCGGGCGGTTCGGCAGTCGTGCATTACCTCAATGGGGGCACGTTTACCCAAGGTGCGACAGGCCAGATCACCAGTACATCCACGACAGCAGTCGGCGTTGCCGACAAGGCCGGCACGCTGACCGGCTCCAACGCGGGCACCATCACTGTGGCAGGAGCCGCCGCTCTCCAGTATTTCGGCACGAGCACCGGTACTTTCACCAACACAGGCACTCTTTCGGGAATCACCGGAGTGCTTATGACGTCTAGCAACGTCGTCAACCTGATCAACATGGGCACGATCACCGGCACGGGCGGAACGGCCATCAGCATCACCGGCAACGGGGATGGGCTGACCCTGGGCACTGGCACGATCCTCAACGGTAACGTTACCAGCACCGGAACTGGTAACACGCTGACGCTTACCGGCTCGGCAAGCACTGCGAGCAATTTGACTGGCTTTTCGACATTGACGATGAACGGTACCGACTGGACGTTGGGAGGAACGACCAGCACGACCTCGACCACCGCTGCGGCCACCCTAATTCAAAGTGGCACGTTGACCATCACCCGCACATTGAACAACACAGGTGCAGGCGCTTCCACCACCATCGACAGCGGCGCTGCCTTGCAGCTGGGCAATGGCGGCGCCACGGGCAGCCTGACCGGCAACGTGGTGGACAACGGTTCGTTCGTATTCAATGAATCGGGTACCAACACCGTTGCGAACACCATTTCGGGTACAGGCACTGTCGGTCAGATCGGCACCGGTACGACCGTGCTCACGGCCGACAACACTTACACGGGCACCACCACGATCAGCGCCGGCACCTTGCAGCTTGGCAATGGTGGTACGACGGGCAGCGTCGTCAGTGATGTCGTCGACAACGGCGTGCTCGCCATCGATAACGCGGGCACCGTGACCTTGCCAGGCGTAATCTCGGGATCGGGTGCACTACAGCAGAATGGTACCGGCACCGCAATCCTTACCGCCGATAACAGCTACACGGGCAACACCATGATCAGTGCGGGTACGCTGCAGTTGGGCGATGGCGGTACCAGCGGCAGCATCGTCAGCAACGTGGTAGATAACGGTACGCTGAGTATCAACCAATCCGGCACCGCGACTTTGCCTGGCGCGATTTCAGGCAGCGGCAGTCTGCTTCAGGCCGGTACCGGCACCACCATCCTCACGCGGAACGAGAGTTACGCTGGCGGCACGACCATTAGCGCCGGCACGCTGCAACTGGGTAATGGCGGTACGACCGGCAGCATCCTGGGCAACGTCACCGACGATGGCACGCTAGCTTTCAATCGTTCAAACATGCTCACCTTTCCGGGCGTCATTTCAGGGACGGGCTCGCTGACGCAAAACGGATCGACCACGGTGCTGACAGGCGAGAACACCTACACGGGTGGCACGACGATCGGCAGCGGCAGCTTGCAATTGGGTAACGGCGGCACAACCGGCAGCATCGTCGGCAATGTGACCGATAACGGCAGCCTGATATTTTTTCGTTCTGACACATCGGTATTCGCAGGTGTGATTTCAGGTACCGGTAGCGTCTACGAAGGCAGCGCCGCCACCTCGGGTACCGTGCTCACGGGCGACAACACCTACACCGGCGGCACCACGATCGCGTCCGGCACCCTGCAACTAGGCGATGGTGGCGCGACCGGAAGCATCGTCGGTGACGTGAGCGACAAGGGCGCGCTAGTGGTTGATCGATCCGGTACGGTGACCTTGCCTGGCGTGATTTCCGGTTCGGGTTCGCTGAGTCAAGTTGGCAACGGTACGACAGTGCTGGCCAACGACAACACCTATACCGGCGGCACCACGATCAGCGCGGGCACGTTGCAGCTTGGCAATGGAGGCGCGACGGGCAGCATCGTCGGCAATGTCACCGACAACGGCATGCTCACGTTCAACCGTTCCGACGACATCACCTACAGCGATATCGTCAGCGGTAGCGGTGGTCTCACCCAGCTCGGTCCTGGCACGTTGACCTTGCAAGGCGCGCAGACCTACACCGGTCCCACTAACGCGCTGGGTGGTGTGTTGGAACTGGACGGTTCCATCCAATCGGCTACCAGCACCGTTGGCGTCAATGGCACGCTATCCGGCTTCGGCAACGTCTTTGCCACCGTCACCAACCAAGGCACGGTCTGGCCCGGACACGCCATCGCGGGCGACACCAACTACGGTGCACTCACTATTCACGGCAACTACGTGGGTGAGAACGGCGTGCTGGAGCTCAACACGTTCCTTGGTGTGGATGGCTCGCCGTCGGATCAGTTGGTGATCAACGGCGGCACGGCGACCGGCAGCACTACGGTGATCGTGCACAACACCAACACCAGCAGTGGCGAAACCACCGGCAACGGCATTCTTGTCGTGTCGGCCGTCAACGGCGCCACCACGGCATCGAATGCATTCCAGCTGGGAGGCGAAGATCGCGGCGGTGCGCTCGACTACGACTTGTTCCGTGGCGCCCAGAACGGTACCGATGCCAATAGCTGGTATCTGCGCAACGACTTCGTAGTGCCGGGTCCTAGCCCGACACCCGAGCCCTTGCAGGGCCTGCCCGTGTTGCCAGCCACGCCGCCACCGGCTTCATTACCACCGGGTGTGTATCCCATCATCGGACCGGAAGTAGCTACCTACGCGGCTGTGCATCCCGTCGCCGCCAATCTAGGCCTGATGACGCTCGGCACGATGGATGAGCGTATCGGCGACAGCGCTTTGATGGCCTCGGCCGACGCGTCGACCGACGCTGGTCCGTCGGTGTGGGCGCGTGTGCTCGCCAGCACCATGAACAATACGTACCTCGAATTTGCCGCGCCGCGCGTCACCGGCAATCTGTCCGGCATGCAGGTGGGTGCAGACATCTGGCAAGGCCAGGCTTTCCCTGGTCAAAGCGACCGCTTCGGCGGCTACTTGAGCTATGGCAACGCCGACATGAGCGTGCGCGGCCTGATCGCCAACGTCGCTAACCTCGACTACGTGCGTGTCAACACCGGTACGGTCGATCTGCATGCCACGTCGGCCGGCGCGTACTTCACCCATTACGGCAACAGCGGCTGGTATCTGGACGCGGTCACCCAATTCACCAGCTACAACGGCCGCGCCACCACGCAATACGACACGTTGCCCACCAAGGGCACCGGTATCGTTGGCTCGCTGGAATATGGCTATCCCTTCGCGCTGCCCCAGCTCGGCTCGAGCTTCGTACTGGAACCGCAAGTGCAAGCAATCTGGCAGCACACCAACTTCGGTCCCAGCCAGGACAGCGAAAGCGAAATCCAGCTGGGCAGTACCGACGGCACGACCGGTCGCTTGGGTCTGCGCGGCAAGTGGCAGATCACCACCCAAGGCGGACAGGTGTGGTCGCCCTATGTCACCACCAACTTCTGGCGCGACTGGGGTGGACGCAGTGCCACAGTGTTTGGTGCAAATTCCGACAACACCAACACGGCGCCCATGGTGCCGCAAGCCACACGTGGACAGTTGGAGGGTGGCATCACTGCCCAATTGCTGTCCAAACTGATTGTATATGGTTCACTTGGTTACGAGCATCAGTTGAGCAATGGCGCCAACGCGCAGCGCGAAGGATTCGATGGACAGGTGGGGCTGCGTTACACGTGGTAATGCACATGGCGCTCGCGAATAGAGCGCCATGCTCGCAATGAAACATAAAAGGCCGCACTCCTTGGAGCGCGGCCTTTTTGCAAAGATCCAAAAACTTACCAGATCTTCACGCGATCACCCGGTGCGAGATACAGCTTCTCGCCCGGCTTCACATGGAACGCGTCGTACCAACCATCGATGTTGCGAACGGTTTGCGCACGGAAGTTGGCGGGTGCGTGCACGTCGGTGGCAAGGCGTTGGCGTAGTGCCGCATCACGGATCTTCGAGCGCCAGGCCTGGCCGAAGGCGAGGAAGAAACGCTGGTCGCCGGTGAGGCCATCGACCGTCGGCGCGGGCTTGCCGCCGAGGGATTTGTGGTAGGCGGCATAGGCTACGGTAAGCCCGGAAACATCGGCGATGTTTTCGCCCAGTGTCTGTTGACCGCTCACGTGCAGACCTGGCAACGCTTCGTATTGGTCGAATTGTTTGACCAGCTTCTGCGTGGCGGCCTCGAAGTGCGCAGCATCCTGCGGCGTCCACCAGTTTTCCATTTTGCCTTGCGCATCGAAATCCGCGCCGGTGTTGTCGAAGCTATGGCTGATCTCATGACCGATTACCGCACCGATGGAACCGTAGTTGGCGGCGGCGTCGGCATTCGGGTCGAAGAACGGCGGTTGCAGAATGGCTGCCGGGAAGTTCAACGCATTCTGCAGCGGCAAGTTCACCGCGTTCACCGTTTGCGGCGTCATCCACCACTCGCCCTTATCAACCGGCTGGCTGAGCTTGGCGAGTTGGTGCTGATACTCCAGGGATACTGAGCGCAGATGGTTGCCAAGTGGATCGTCACGGCTGATATCCAGCGTGCTGTAATCGCGCCAATTGTCCGGATAGCCCACGCTCACGCGCAAGGTTGCGATTTTCTCTTTGGCTTTGGCTCGCGTAGCGGGTGTCATCCATGCAAGCGTATCGATGCGATCGTCGAAGGCGGCGAGAATATTCTTCACCATTGTTTCGACTTTCGCTTTCGCTGCCGCTGGGAAGTATTGCTTCACGTAAAGCTGGCCGACGGCATCGCCGAGGTCGTTATTGGTAGCAGCAATGGCTCGCTTCCAACGCTCCTGTTGCTGCGGCGTGCCCTGCAGCGTGGTGCCGTAGAACTGGAAGCTGAGATCTTCGTAGGCCTTGGGCAAAAGCGGTGCGCTATTGTCCACGACGTGATAGCGCAGCCATTGCTTCCACGTCTCAAGCGGCTCGCTTGCCACGAGTGCAGCCAGGCCTGTTGTGGCGGAAGGTTGCCATACATCGATCCGTTGCTGATTTTCCAAGCCAGCGGCTTTGAAATAAGCCGTCCAGTTCAGGCCCGGCGCTTTTTGCGCGAAGTCACTCGCACTCCACACGTTGTTGGCTTTGTGCACGTCCTGACTGTCGACGAGGCTTTCTTGCGCCTGTGCAATTTTTGTTTCGAGCGCGATGATGGCTTTGGCCTGCGCGTCGGCGTCAGATGCGCCCGTCAGCTTCAGCAGCGAAGCGACATAGGTTTGATATTTTGCACGAACCGTCGCCATTTGCGCATCTTGCGACAGGTAATAGTCGCGGCTGGGCATTGCCAGGCCGCCCTGCAGCAGATACGCCATGTTGTGGGAACTGTCTTCCAGTCCCTGGGTCACGAACAGGCCAAATAGATTTTCGGTATGGAAGTTGGTGGAGTTGATCGGATCTACATCAGCGCGCTGCTGACTGCCGAGCACGCGGGCAAGGTCGTCGCGCGTCTTGATGGCATCGATCTGCTCGAGCTGCGGCTTTAACGGCGCGAGGCCATGTTTTTCGATGCTCCCCTCATCCATGAACGCGGCATAGTAATCGGCGATCTTGCGTTCGCTCGAGCCCGCCGGTGGATTTGCGCTGGCGACGTTGCGAATCAGATCGGCGGTGCGCTTCTCCGCCAGCTGATACACCAGCAGAAAGGTGCCCGTGCTGGAGCGATCGGCCGGAATCTGCGCCGTCTTCAGCCAAGTGC
>JAATFF010000002.1 GCA_015655335.1 Lysobacterales bacterium
AGCGCCGACTTGACCACAGGTGCTTTGCGCTCGGTTCAGCGAGAAACTCGGTTGCTGACTTAAGAGCCCAATTTGCGCCGCTAGAACGCTCTTCAGTCAGATGAGGGTCTCTGCCTATCGGAATTGTATGCTTGGCGTCCTGCTGATAATACAGGCCTTCAATTACATGGATGGATTGGCATTGGGGCTGGTTCTCCAGAACATCAAAGTCGACCTCGGGCTCACCGATACACAGTTGGGCCTGCTGACCGGTATCGCTTTCGCGTTGTTTTATTCCGTCATGGGAATTCCGATCGCCCGCTGGGCGGATCGTGGCAATCGAGTGCTCATCATTTCCATCACTACGGCGCTATGGAGCGTGGCTGTAGCGCTCTGCGGAGTTGCAAGCAACTTTATACAACTGTTAGTCATACGGGCCGGCGTTGCCGTAGGTGAAGCCGGATGCATCCCTCCGGCGCATTCGCTGATAGCGGATTATTTTACCCGCGCCGAGCGCCCCAGGGCTGTGGGCCTTTACATGCTGGGCGCTCCTTTGGCCTCCCTCGTCGGTTACCTTGTGGCGGGTTGGCTGAATCAGATCTACGGCTGGCGCGGGCTGTTCGTGTTACTCGGGCTGCCGGGGTTGGTTCTATCGGCTCTCGCCTGGTTTACCCTTAAAGAGCCGCGTCTCGAGCGCCCAGCTTCGCACGGCGGAGCGACCTTAGCGGGCACCTACAAATCGGAGACCATGTCCGCGACCGCGCAGCCTCGTGTCAAAGAGGTTATCGTGACGCTGTGGACTAATGCGACGTTCCGCCACCTGCTGCTCAGCTTCTCAATCGTTTACTTTTTTGGCTACGGTATTGTGCAGTGGCAGCCAGCATTTTTCATTCGAAGTTACGGAATGGAGACCGGTCCGCTTGGGACTTTGTTCGCGCTCATCTTTGGATTGGGGGGAATTTTCGGGACTTATATGGGAGGAGTGCTGGCCTCGCGGTACGCGGCTTACAATGAGGGGCTGCAGTTAAAGGTGATGGCCATCGCAAACGTGGCATACGGGATACTGTTGGCCTTGATCTATCTCTCATCCAACAGACATGTTGCGTTTGCACTCCTGATCGTCGCCACAATAGGGGGTGCCGCGACTAACGGCCCACTATTCGCCACCATCCAGACGTTAATTCCGCAGCGGATGCGCGCTATATCTATCGCGGTCATCTATTTGTTCGCTAATTTAATTGGCATGGGACTGGGGCCGTTGGCAGCGGGGGCACTCAGTGATGCGTTGCGCCCGCTGTTCGGGGAAGAATCTTTGCGATATGCGCTGCTGGTGCTGTGCCCGGGATACCTGTGGGGAGGGTGGCACTTGTGGTGTGGCAGCAAAACAGTTGCGCGCGATTTTGAGGTAACCCATGCGGAGTCGCAGATCATCGCGCGCGCGAGAATCATCGAGACTGAAGGGACGAGCACCACCGCGTGATGACTATGCTCTCCCCTCGGTCCCGGAAGGTTTGTGGTCCATGCCGGCTTTCTGGTCGGGTGTACTTGTGACAGACAGATGTGCGTCGTTCGGTGCGCTCTTGTTGGAGACTCAGGTTGTGTCGCTGTACTGAAATGAGCACCGAGAGCCATGCCAAGTGGGTTTGGGGAGTGAAGATTCCGTTGAGGGACGGAACCCTCCTGAACGCCACGGTGTATCTGCCCCAAGCCCCCCGTTCCCCCGCACCGTGCGTCTGTACTTTGACCCCCTATATTGCCGACACCTTCCACGAGCGCGGTGTGTACTTCGCGAGCCAAGGCCTACCCTTCATCATTGTTGACGTGCGGGGTCGCGGCAATTCCGAGGGCGTATTTCATCCCTTTATTCAAGAAGGAAGGGACGGTCACGACGTCGTAGAGTGGGTCGCGCGTCAGCCCTATTGCAACGGCAAGGTTGGTATGTGGGGCGGCTCGTATGGTGGATACTGCCAGTGGGCAAGCGCAAAGGAGGTCCCACAGCACCTGGTGACGATCGTACCCAGGGCTGCGCCGTATGTCGGCCTTGACTTCCCAATGCGCAACAACATTGCGCTTCCCTTCGTGCTTCAGTGGATGACGTTGACGGCAGGGCGCACATCGCAAGCAAACATCTTTTCGGACGATCGTTCCTGGTCGCGAGCTTACCGCGACTGGCACAAGTCCGGCCGCCCCTTCCGCGACCTCGATGCGTTGATCGGAAGTCGCTGTGCGCAGTTCCAGGAGTGGCTTGAGCACCCGGAGCCGGACGCGTTTTGGGACCGATATAACCCGACCCCCGAGCAATACGCGCGCTTACACCTTCCGATTCTCACCATCACCGGCAGCTATGACGACGACCAGCCCGGGGCTTTGGAGCACTACAAGCAGCACATTCGTCATGCACCACCTGACGCGCCTCGAAAGCATTATCTGATCATCGGCCCGTGGGATCACCTGCGTACGGGAATGCCAGCCGCCGAATTTGGTGGAGTGAAGTTCGGAGCGGCAAGCGTGATTGATATGCACAAGCTGCATCAGGAGTGGTATGCATGGACGATGTGGGACGGACCAAAGCCTGTGTTTTTAGAGAAGCCCGTGGCCTACTACGTGATGGGCGCGGATCGTTGGCGGTATGCTGAGACGCTCGAAGCGGTGACTGCTACGCGTAAAACGTACTTCCTGGATTCGACCACCAATGCCAATGATATTTTCTCTTCCGGTCTGTTGGACACAGAAGCAGGGACGGGGCCACCCGATACGTACCGCTACGATCCTTGCGACCCAAATGCTCCGGAAGTCGATGCTGAGGCTGGAACTGATGGCGGCTCGTTCATTGACCAAAGTGTCACGCTGACGTTGCGCGGAAAACAACTGATTTATCACAGTGCGCCGTTTGAAGACGATCAAGAGGTCAGTGGATTCTTCAGGCTGACAGCGTGGATCTCAATCGATTGTCCTGACACGGACTTCTACGTCTCCATACATGAGATTGCCCTCGATGGCAGCAGTATCCGCCTCAGTACAGATGCGCTGCGCGCTCGGTATCGCAAGGGACTGCGATCCCCCAGGCTGATAGACACTCGACAGCCCTTGCGATACGAGTTTGATCGATTCACTTTTGTGTCACGTCAGATCAACCGCGGACATCGTTTACGGCTCATTATCGCCCCGATGGGACGGCTGATTGAAGCCACTTTTGCGCAAAAGAATCATAACGGTGGCGGAGTCGTAGCCGACGAGTCCATCGAGGACGCAAGAGCGGTGACGGTATCCTTGTTCCACACCCCTGAGTATCCCAGTGTCCTCTATGTTCCGATGGGACAACCCGCTTCGGCGCAGGACTGCAGCACGGGCGCCACTTCGTCCACCTTACAGTTAAAGACTAGCTGAAGATCTGAGGCAATACCTATGGAACCGCTCATTTTGCACGCTGAGATCCAGCATTGGCCGTTGGTCAAGCCGTTCCGGATTACAGGCTACACGTTCGAGGTCATGGACGTTCTGGTGGTCCGGCTGGAAGGGCAGGGCCGCGAGGGACGAGGCGAAGCGGCGGGCGTGTACTACAAAGAGGACGACGCAGCGTCGATGATGAGGCAAATACTATCCTTAAAGCCCCGAATCGAAGCGGGTCTCAGCCGTGAGTCTCTGCAAACGCTGCTGCCGCCCGGCGGCGCACGCAATGCGCTCGACTGCGCACTCTGGGATTTGGAGGCGCAGCTCGGCGCCCTGGCAGCCTGGCAGCTTGCTGACCTTCCCAAGCCTCGGCCGTTGTTAACGACCTTCACTTGTAGTGCTGATCAACCTGAGAAAATGGCGGCCGCTGCCGTGGGCTACACAGATGCCCGAGCCATTAAACTTAAATTAACAGGTGAGCCCGTCGATGCGGCGCGCGTCCGAGCGGTCCGCGAAGCCAGACCGGATGTGTGGCTGGGGGTCGATGGTAATCAGGGTTTCACGCGCGCAAGCCTGGAGCAACTGCTTCCAGTGTTGACGGAGTCGGGGGTAGCGCTCGTTGAGCAGCCGTTCCCTATCGGCGAGGAAGTGCTGCTGGATCGCCTCCAGTCACCCATCCCTATCGCAGCCGATGAAAGTGCGCAGTGCTTGGCAGATCTTCCAGCTCTGCGGGGGCGGTTCAACGTGCTCAACATAAAACTGGATAAATGTGGGGGCCTGACCGAAGGCTTGGCGATGGCTCGGGCAGCGCGGGAAGCCGGGATGGACACCATGGTCGGCAACATGATCGGTACATCCTTGGCGATGGCGCCGGCTTTCCTGTTGGGACAACTCTGTAACGTGGTTGATCTTGATGGACCGGACTTCCTCCAGCTAGATCGCGACCCTCCCGTCAGTTATTGTCAGGGCCTCATCCTGTGTCCCGAAACCCTCTGGGGTGGTGCCGGGGCGCCCGCGCTGCCCCGGATTTAGGCGGAGATCGAGTCTTGGACGCCAAGGAACACGAGAGTCGATCGCAACGGCTGCTTCGCGCAGCCCTGGTATGGGACAACCACGGGTGCCTCCCCTTGAGAGCGGAACCGGACTTTCTTCCGCAACTGAATCGATATCACGCAGCCGGCGTTACCGTGGCGTCGATCAATGTCGGTTTCGCGAATATGGCCTGGACCGAGCACGTGCAGTTGCTCTCGTTCATGCGCCAGTGGATTGCAAAGCGATCATCCATGTTCCGTCTGATTTCCTGCGTGGAAGACGTCCAATTGTGTAAGTCGGAGGGTAAGCTCGGCATCGTGTTCGACATTGAAGGCATGTGTCCGGTTCAAGATAACCTCAGTCTCGTGCAGACTTTCTACGAGCTCGGTGTGCGCTGGATGTTGATTG
>JAATFF010000154.1 GCA_015655335.1 Lysobacterales bacterium
ACTGGCTGAACTCAGGGCCGGAATCGGCAACCTGTTTCTGGATAGACGACCTCGGCCTTCCAGGCCGAGGTTCGTCAAGATATCCAAGACTCGCTATCCCGTGAATCGAAAAGCTGCTCCGCTTAAGTGAACAGCATTACCCGCCAGTCGGGGGTTTTTTATGGGGCTCTCGGCGCGGCTCGAGCCTTTTCTTGTGGAAACGACCTGCTGGGGCGATTCAGCCGACGTGGCGCTGCCCACTAGGCCGGCGGATGCCCCGGTGTTGCTGGGGCACCACCGATCCATACCTGGCGTACCAATCCGCCGCCGATCCAGTAGCACAACTCTGCGGGTTGTTTCACGTTCCAAACGACAAGATCGGCGCGCTTGCCGACCGCGAGCGTGCCTCGGTCCGATAAGCCAAGCGCTCGCGCAGCATTTACGGTGATGCCGCGAAGTGCTTCTTCCGGGGTGAGCCGGAATAAGGTGCAGGCCATGTTTGCCGCAAGGCGCAGCGAAAGCAGCGGAGAAGTGCCCGGATTGCAATCGGTAGCAATAGCGATGGGAACGCCATGCGAGCGCAAGGCATCCACGGGTGGGAGTTTTGTTTCGCGCAATGCGTAGAACGCCCCGGGCAAAAGCACAGCCACCGTACCCGCGCGTGCCATCGCCTGAATGCCCGAATCGCTGAGATATTCAAGATGATCGGCCGATAGCCCGTTGAATTCGGCAACCAATGCCGCCCCATCCAGGTCGGACAATTGCTCCGCGTGGAGTTTCACCGACAAACCCAATTGACGAGCATGTTGAAACACCCGTTGCGTTTCGGCGCGACTGAAGCCAATGCCCTCGCAGAAGGCATCCACAGCATCCACCAGGCCTTCGTCCGCTAGTGCGGGAAGCAATTCGTTGCACACGAGTGCGACGTACTCATCGCGGCGATCTTTGTATTCCGGCGGTAATGCGTGCAGCCCCAGGAAGGTCGTTTGCACGTGCATGCCGAGCGCTGTGCCAAGGCGGCGCGCTACACGCAGCATGCGTCGCTCTGCTTCCAGTTCCA
The DNA here is from genome assembly GCA_015655335.1 of Lysobacterales bacterium. GTDB lineage: Bacteria > Pseudomonadota > Gammaproteobacteria > Xanthomonadales > Rhodanobacteraceae > Dyella_B. Next base: position 1,040 of record JAATFF010000154.1, read on the forward strand.
ATCCGTAGCCCGATTTGATTTCCAGCGTGGTCACGCCATCGGCAAGCAGTGCTCGGGCGCGCGGCAGCGATTGCGCGAATAATTCATCTTCGCTCGCACTGCGCGTGGCGCGAACCGTCGAGACGATGCCGCCGCCGGCTCGTGCAATTTCTTCGTAGTTAGCGCCATTGAGGCGCAGATCGAACTCCTGCGCGCGGTCGCCGCCGAAGACGAGATGCGTGTGGCAATCGATCAACCCGGGCGTCACCAATGCGCCATCCATGTCATGGATCTCGCGTGCGGTTGCTGCGGAAGCGGCAGGCAGGTCACGCATGGAGCCAATCCAGACAATGCGGCCGTCCTGGCAGGCGATCGCCGCATCGATGATCAGCCCATGACTGGCTTCACCCACAAAGATGGCCAGTGATGCGTTAGTCAGCAATAGATCCCAGTTCATCGGTCGGATTCTTGCGCTGGTGTTGCGGTGGGTACCACCGGTTCGCCATAGGCGCTGGTTGGGCCGATCTCTTCCGCGGGCGAGGCGGGTTCGCGTTGTTTCTCCGCTTCCGCACGCAATGCTTGCTGCCGCTCGAAGTCCTGGATCATGCGCTCTGCAAAATCTTTGTATACCGGAGTAGGGCTGAAGATAGATGCGGCCGCGCGCGCCAGCAAACACGCCGCCATGATCGGAATGACCATGTTCTGATTATTGGTCAGCTCCATCGCGATCACGGCGGAGGTCAGCGGTGCACCGGTTACGCCGGAGAGATACGCACTCATGCCGAGCAGCACCACGGCGGCTTCCGGTGCATGCGGCAGGAAGTAAGCGATGTTGTGGCCAAGGCCTGCACCCACCGCCAATGCTGGCGAGAAGATGCCGCCAGGAATGCCGGCCCAGTACGACACCACATTAGCCAGCAATTTGAAGATGCTGAAACCATGACCCGGAGTAACCGGCGCTTCCTGCACGAACGCACGCGCTTGCGCATAGCCGGTGCCGTAGACCGCGTTGTGCGAGAGCACGCCAAGTATCGCCAGCGCCAAGCCGCAACCGACCGCAAACCACACCGGGTTCTTGTCGCGCAGTCGCCCAATGACAGCTAAGGGGCCACGTCGGCTCAGCAGAATTAAGCGCGCGAACAGACCGCCGAGCAAGCCACCCACGACACCGCATGCCAGTACCGCCAGCCACGCGTGACCCAGCGGCAAGCTGGTTTGAACCGTGCCGAAATAAGCGTAGTTGCCAGTAATGCCCAATGACACCACGCCGCCCACGATGACGGCGGTAAGCAGCAAACCACTGAAACGGTGTTCGAACGTTCCGGCCAGTTCCTCGATGGCAAACACCACGCCCGCAAGCGGGGTATTGAACGCCGCGGCAATGCCCGCCGCACCGCCCGCGAGAATGAAACGAGAAATGGCTTTGGCATCCGTAAATCCAAAACGTCGACCCAAGGAATAAAACAGACCGGCACCGACATGCACGGTCGGCCCTTCGCGGCCGATCGATGCGCCGACCACCAGTGCTATCAACGTCAACGCCATCTTGCTGGCGGCAATCGGCAACGCCAGCATGCGAGCGCGGAAATCCTCGTCCTCGATATGGATGGATGCAATGGCTTGCGGAATACCGCTACCGCGCGCGGCGCGCAGGCGACCCTCGGTAACCCAAGAGAGCAAACCGAACACTGCCGGTGTAAGGATCAGCGGAATCCAGATCCCATACGCCAGGATCTTCTGGAACAAGACATAAGCCCAGTCGCTGGCTTTGGCAAACAGGATCGCCGCGAGCGCGACCAGCACTGCACCGCTCCACAAGGCAATGCGGCGTTTCCATAAATAGGGCGCGAAGAACTCGTGACCCAGCATGGCGCGCAGTCGGGGGTTGGGGGCTTTGGGCGGCGGCGCGGTCGGCTCGGACATTCGCCGATTATGGCAGAGCGAGCCGCAACGAGGTCAGCGCGGCCGCGTCAGCCAGCGCGTTTCGTACAAGTCGAAGCGGCGATCCTTGAGGTTCTGTACCGCACCCGCATTGCGCGCCCGCGCCAGGCTTTCCAGTCGAAGATCCGCAAACAGCACGGTCTCGATGTTTGGCGTCGAGTCGGCCGCGATACCGTCGCGCGCAAAGGGGAAGTCGCTCGGGGTGAGAATGCAGCTTTGCCCATACTGGATATCGAAATTGTTGACGCCCGGCAGATTGCCGACATTGCCGGAAAGGATCACATAGCACTGGTTTTCAATGGCCCGCGCCTGCGAGCAATAGCGCACGCGCAGATACCCTTCGCGAACGTCGGTGCAGAAGGGCACGAACAGCATCAGTGCGCCCTGATCTACCAGGTGCTTGGCGACCTCGGGAAATTCCGCGTCGTAACAGATCATCACCCCGATCGGCCCGCAATCGGTTTGGATCGTCGCCGCACTGTCGCCGCCGGTGACATTCCACACGACTCTTTCGCTAGGCGTGGGGTGAAGCTTTTCGCGCTCGTGGAGGGAGCCATCACGCAGACAGACGTAACAGACGTTGTGGATATCCCCGTTTTCCTGCTCGGTCGGATGCGAGCCAGCGATGATGTTGATGTTGTAGTGCACGGCCAAATGGCTGAAAAGCTCTTTCACCTGCGGCGTGTAGTGGCTGAGTTTGCGAATGGTCTCCACCGGCGAAAGCTCTTCGTTTTCGATCGACAACAACTGCAAGGTGATCAGTTCCGGAAATGCCACGAAATCTGCGTTGTAGTCTGCTGCGATATCGGTGAAGTATTCGACATGAGTGGCGAACTCTTCGAACGAGCCGATGCGTCGTTGCTGATACTGCACGGTTGCTACGCGTACCGAATCGGGCAGGTTTCGGATGGATTTCACCGCGGGGATGTCGGGCTGGTTCAGTAGCGCCGGATTGCGCCAGACCAGATGCGCGGCATAGCCCAGCGAATCGTAATCCGTCGGCACATAGGCGCGCAGCAATCCGATGATTTCGAAATCATTGGCCAACTGAAAACTTAAGGTTGGATCGCGCCGCCGCCCTTCCACGACCGCCTGCACATAAGCTTCCGCGCTGCCGTAACGCTGGATGTTGCGGGACAAGCCGGGTATGCGTCCCCCAAAGGTGATGCCACGTAGTTTCAGTTCGTCGCACAACCGCTTGCGTGCTTGATACAAGCGCTGGCCAATGCGCATGCCGCGGTAATCCGGGTGCACCACCACTTCCATGCCGTATAGCCAGTTTCCGTCGGGGTTGTGGCGCGACGCCATGCCACCACCGGTAATCTGCATCCATGTATGCGGTTTTAGAGCAACGGATTCGTCGATACGAAACGTGGCGCAATAGCCGACAATATTGCCCTCGTACTCGACAACGAACTGGCCTTCGGGAAAGTGCGTCTGCTGGGAACGCAGCATTTCCGCCGAGTGCCCCCATTCAGATGTGTAGATACGCGCGGTCAGATCGACCAGTGCCGCGACATCGCCGGGGACGGCTTGACGCAAGGCCAATTTAGGGTTGTTTTCATTTTTCTTAGCCATTTCTTCATCCTTCCGCAAGCAAGGTGAAGCGAATGCGAGTGAGACGGGTAGAATGTGTAAGCCATAGGGAGATTGTTCATGAGCGCTGCCGCCCCGGTCCATGCTTTCCAAGCACAGCAACTCTGGCACGACGCCGGTTGGCGTAGCGATGCCGTGTTCGCCGTCGATGACCGCGGTCGGATTGCGCAAGCACAGGGCGGTACGCCTCAATACTTGGACGGCTGGGTGCTACCGGGCATGCCTAACTTGCACTCGCATGCATTTCAGCGCGCGATGGCGGGGCTGGCCGAACGACGCGGTCCTAGTGACGATTCATTCTGGACCTGGCGCGAAACCATGTATGCGTTCGCCGCGCGCATCAATCCGGACACCTTGCAGGCGATCGCTGCGCAGTTGTACGTGGAAATGCTAAAGGCCGGTTACACCCAGGTCTGCGAGTTCCACTATCTGCATCATCAGCCCGACGGTAAGCCTTACGCGCAGCCTGAGGCGATGTCGCTAGCTCTCATCGAGGCAGCACGCGAGGCGGGCATCGCGCTCACGTTGCTGCCGGTGCTGTATATGAGCGGCGGTTTCGATGGCCGTCCGCTTTCGCCGCGGCAAAACCGTTTCGGCCACGATGTGGAAAGTTATCTTCGATTGCTCGCCAGCCTGCGCAAACTCGAGCGGGACGATCTACGGGTTGGGGTCGCGCTTCATTCGTTGCGTGCTATTCCGGAGCAGGCATGGCGCGGCGTGGTCGAGCACGACGCATTGAAAACCGGTCCCATCCACATCCATATCGCCGAGCAGATCGGCGAGGTGCAGGACTGTCTCGCCACACGTGGCGCACGTCCCGTGGAATGGTTGTTCGATCACGCTGCTGTCGATAAACGCTGGTGTCTTGTCCATGCTACGCACCTTACAGAGTCGGAGACGACGCAGCTTGCGCGCAGTGGGGCGATCGCCGGTCTATGTCCTACTACCGAAGCGAATCTCGGCGATGGTTTATTTCCGTTGGCGCGCTATCTGGATGGGCATGGCGTGATCGGCATCGGCTCGGATTCGCATATTTCCATCTCGCCCGTCGAGGAGTTGCGCTGGCTCGAGTACGGCCAGCGTCTGTCTACGCGTCATCGCAACGTCGCGGCGCGGCATGCGGGCGACAGCGTGGGTGAAACCTTATGGCGTGCAACTTTGCGTGGCGGCGCGCAAGCCGCCGATTTGACCATCGGCGCGTTGAGCAGTGGGGCACGTGCGGACCTGATTGTGCTCGACCGCGATTCACCGCTGCTGGCCGCACGTGACAGTCGTTCCGTGATGGACAGCTTCTTGTTCGCCGGCAACGTTCCACTGGTGCGCAACGTCATGGTCGGTGGCACGTGGGTGGTGCGCGATTTTCAGCATCGCGACGAAGCGCGGATTGCCGCGCGCTATCGTTCGACGATGGAGCATTTGACCCACGCCTGACGTACGCCAGTTTGGCGTTTACTTCAGTACGTTCGATCTTCGCGTTGTTCAGAAGGTTTGCAGCCGGAGCCGGATCATCGGAAGGCTGCTGCCCGCTACCTCGCGTGGCGACCTCCGGCTGCAAGCCTTCTGAACATCAACGAACAGTTCTCACGTGTGTGCGTCTTTCGCGCCATGCCGTTGCGTGGCGCGCTGCGGATAATGACTGCGTAGGTATACAAATCGGATAAAAGATTGGCGGCACCGCGTAGAAAAAACGTAATTTTGGATGAGGCGATAACGTGCAGGGCAACCAAGAGCGCATAGGTTGACGCTTGGTCACCCAGCAGAATTCAGCTTGCATTTGCTTTCATCTGTCTGACGCCGGGCCTGAACCCTCGGCATCAGTTCAGCTAAGCGGCGTCATCGCGATCCTTCGAGACTGCGTTCTCCGACTTGAGTCACCACTCACGAGGAGAAGCTTCATGCGTCGTTATCTTTCTGTCTTCCTGATCGCTTTCGCCGTGCTCGGTGGTACGTTGGCGCAGACAGGTTGTGTCGTCGTAGCGCCGCGCCACGAACGTGTATGGGTGCCTGGTTATTGGGGGCCTAGCCATGTTTGGGTGGGTGGCTACTGGCGCAATCACTGATTAGGTGTTCGGCGAGCGGTGGAGCGGTTTTTTTACAGCCGCTCCGCGCGCGCTCCATTCGCGGATAAAGTCGACAAACACGCGTAGCTTAGGCGGCACCTGAAACCGACTCGAGTAGTAAAGGTAAAAGCCCTCGTAGGGTGGCAACCAAGGTTCGAGCACGCATTCCAGTCGTCCGGCATCGAGGGAAGCGCGTGCGGAAACTTCCAACACGTTGGTGATGCCAATGCCATCTTCGGCAGCGCGCAAGGCAAGCGAGATGTCGTTGACGGTCAGGCTGCCGTTAACGGCAATCTCGTACCAGCGACCTTTTTGCGCGCCGCTGCGATGGGCAAATTCCCAGCGATAGATCGCGCCACTGCTGATAAGTCGGAATTTTATGCAGTTGTGATTCTGCAGTTCCTTCGGCGTTTTGGGATAACCGTGTCGCTTGAAATAAGCGGGCGAACCGACCACGACCGAACGCATGGGGCCACCGATGGGAATGGCGACCATGTCGCGTTGCAAGCGTTCGCCCAAGCGGATGCCTGCGTCGAAGCCTTCGCCGACCAGGTCGGTGAGGCCATCGTCGACGCGGATATCGAGTCGCACATCCGGCCATCGCAGCATGAATTCGCCGAGCATGGGCTCGATCACCGATTGGGCGATCACGCTCGGGACCGTCAAGCGCAGGGTGCCGCGAGGACGGTTGCCGTGTTGACGAATCGCATCCATCGCCATGTCCAGCTCGTTGAGCGCTGGAGCAATCCGCAGAAGCATCTCGGTACCTGCTTCGGTAAGTCCCACGCGGCGGGTGGTGCGCTGTAACAATCGCGTGCCGAGCTGGCGTTCCAGTTGCTGCAACGTCTGGCTGAGGGCCGAGGCGGTGACGTCCAGGGCGGCCGCCGCGCGCGTAAAGCTGCCGTGCTCTGCAATGGCGCGGAATGCCCGCAAGGCTTGATCGTCGCGCATAGCCATCTCCGATTGATTAGCATGGCTTTATAATGCATCAAGTCGATGGTGATTTTTCAACACGATCACCTAGTGCAGACTGAACTCGTCGTCCAACTCACGGAGTTCAGCCATGTCACTCGATCACTATTTCACGCTCGGTCGTTCCGGTCTGCGTGTCAGCCGCTTATCGTTGGGCACGATGACCTTCGGCGACGACTGGGGCTGGGGCGCCGCCGCCGATACGGCGCGAGCCATGTTCGACGCCTATCTGGATGCCGGTGGCAATTTCATCGACACCGCCGACATGTACACCGAAGGCACCAGCGAAAGCATGCTCGGTAAATTCATCGAAGAGAGCGGCACGCGCGACCGCGTGGTACTCGCCACCAAATTCAGCTACAACGCCCAGCCCGGCAATCCGAATGCCGGTGGCAACGGACGCAAAAACATCATGCGAGCCGTGGAGGGTTCGCTGCGTCGTCTACGCACCGACTACATCGACCTGTATCTGCTGCATACATGGGATCGCATCACCCCGGCCGAAGAAGTGGTGCGTACTTTCGATGATCTCGTGCGCGCGGGGAAAATTCGCTACGCGGGACTGTCCGATGTGCCTGCATGGTATGCGGCGCGTGCGCAGACTTACGCCGAAGTCCATGCGCTGACGCCTTTGGTGAACATGCAATTGGAGTACTCGCTAGCCGAACGCAACATCGAACACGAATACGTATCGCTGGCACAGAATCTCGACATGGGCATCACGGCGTGGAGCCCGCTGGCGATGGGCATGCTGTCCGGCAAGTACAAACCCAGTCAGCACGGTGGTGAGGGCGAAGGGCGCCTAGCCAAAGTAACAGGGGCGCCGGGTTTCGAGCGATTCACCGAACGCAATTGGAAAATTGTCGCTGCGCTGGAACAGGTGGCCAAAGCATCGGGCCACAGCATGGCGGCCGTGGCGTTGAACTGGGTTGCGACGCAGCCTGGCATTGCCTCGGTCATTGTTGGCGCCACCAAACAAGAACAGCTGGATGCGAACCTGACGGCGCTATCGTTCGAGCTCCCTGCAGAACTGCGTGCGCAGCTGGATACGGCCAGCGCTTCGGACAAACCATTTCCGTATTACATGTTTGCCGACATCCAGCAGACGCGGCTGCACGGCGGTGTTGCGGTCGGCGACAAACCGGCCGGCTATGCGCCGCCGGTGTTCGTCCCGACCGTGCCTGCTCGCGATATTCGCGCAACGCGTTGATACATGCTTTCCATTGAGTCGATAGAAAAGAGAGAACATCATGACCGGTAAAACTTCGCGTTGGATCGACGTCAATCACGCTCGCCTCTATGTAGAAGAGGCCGGGGAGGGCGAGCCGATCGTCATGCTGCATAGCTTTGTCGTTGACAGTGGTCAATGGGATGCGGAATTTGCCGCGTTGTCCGATACGCATCATGTAGTGCGCTACGACGCACGCGGCTTCGGCCGCTCCACCATCGACCCCGGCTCTTATGCCCATCACGAGGATCTTGAAGCGGTGCTGGATGCATACGGCATTCAGCGCACCGCACTGCTGGCCTGTTCCGGTGGAGCGGCCATATCGCTCGACTTCACCCTGGCACATCCCGAGCGAGTCAGTGCACTCATTTTTGTCGGTGCGGGCTATTGGGGTCGGTTCGCCAACAGCACGCCGGCCGCTCGCGCATTTTTGCAGGCGTTGAGCACGCTCGATGCCAACGGTTTGATCGACAGTTCACTGCGTGCCTTTACCGATGGCCCGTGCCGCGCGCCGAATGAAGTCGATCCGGATGTGCGCCGACGTACGGAAGCCATGACAACGCGGTTATTCAAGCGCGAGAAAAGCTATTGGACGCGTGCTGCGCAAGATCAGCAGACACCACAACCCGTAGCCATGGAGCGTCTGAATGAAATCGATGTGCCAACGTTGCTGATCGTCGGCAGCGAGGATCAGGCCGAGGCGATCGCCTTGTCGAAGGAGTTGGCGCAAGGCATTCGCGGCGCACGCATGCTCGTGATACCCGACGCGGGACATCACACCAACATGGAATGGCCCGCGCTGGTGCTGGCCGAAGTGCGCGACCTGCTGGCGGCGACTGTCGATGCCGATTGATATCTAAGGACTATCGAGCCGATTTGCCGCATTATCGATCGTCCACAGGCGGCGGACTATGCTTGTGCTATCTATCACGATTCGCTACCGATGAGCACAAGCCCTCCCGCGCAAACATCTACCAACCCCATAGCCTGGACCGACGATGACCTGATTCGCCACGGTACGCCTGCATTTCGGCATACCAATCTGGCGCTATTCGCCGCCGGTCTGGCCACCTTCGGTTTGCTTTACTGCGTGCAGCCGCTGATGCCGCAATTCAGTCAACACTATGGCATCAGTGCCGCAGCCAGCGCGCTGTCGTTGTCGCTGACCACCGGTGTGCTTGCAGTCGCCATGCTGTTCGCCGGTGGCGTATCGGATGCCTGGGGGCGCAAGTCGGTGATGGTCGCATCGCTGCTTTCGTCCGCGGTGCTGGTGCTGCTTACCGCGCTGATGCCGAACTGGTATGCACTACTTGCCATACGCACATTGCTCGGCTTCACGCTCAGTGGCTTGCCGGCGGTGGCGATGACTTATCTCACCGAGGAAATGCATCCCGAGTCGATTGGCTTGGGCATGGGCCTGTATATCAGCGGCAGTGCGTTAGGTGGTATGAGCGGCCGTCTGATTTCCGGAGTGGTGGCGGATTATCTGGGTTGGCGTGCCGGCGTGGGTGTCGTCGGCGTGATCGGTTTGATTTCCGGATGGGTGTTCTGGCAGGCGTTACCGCCGTCGCGCCATTTCCGTCCGCAAGCTTTGCAGTGGCGCGCGTTGTTCGGCCGCTTCGCAGGTATGTTCCACGACAAAGGTCTTCCGTGGCTGTTCGTGGAAGGTTTCTTGCTGCTCGGTGCTTTCGTCACCGTCTACAACTACCTCGGATATCGCTTGTTGGCGCCGCCGTACAATCTCAGCCAGACGGTCGTTGGGCTGATCTTCGGCATCTATCTGGTTGGGACGTTTAGTTCAGCGTGGATGGGACATCTGGCCGGCAAGCTGGGTCGCCGCAAAGTGCTGTGGATCGCTTTCGCGCTGATGCTGTTTGGAGTGGCCTGCACGATGATGGAATCGTTGTGGCTGATCATCGCCGGCATCACGGCGATCACTTTCGGTTTTTTCGGCGGCCACTCTATCGTCAGCAGTTGGGTTGGGCGGCGCGGTGGATCGGCCAAGGCGCAGGCGTCGTCGATGTATCTGTTTAGTTACTACATGGGCTCAAGCATCGCCGGTGCGAGCGGCGGACTGTTTTACGCGGCAGTCGGTTGGACCGGCGTGGCACTCTTTGTCGGTGCGATGGTGCTGGCCGGCTTGTTGATTGCGTTGTGGTTGCGCCGCTTGCAGCCATTGCCACACATTGTCACGCCGCCTACGCCGATGAGTAAGGGAGCCATGCCGTGAAGATCGATAGCGGTGACCATTTCGTCCTCACCGTGGCCGGTATCGATGAAAGTTGCAACTTCTACACGCGCATGCCAAGGGTTTACCCATCGTTTCGGCGAACCAAGAACGACGGGTTGAAAGCTTCTCCGAAACGCCGAACCTGTTAGTGTGTTGCCGCAGGCGCCTCAGGCTTCAACATCCCTTGCACATCCCCGAAGTTCCCGTCGTTGAAGTTCGGCGGAATGCCAAGCACATGCGCCATGAGCGGGTACACGTCCACATTCGGGAAGCTATGGAAGCGGATCCCGTTTCGGAATGCCGGACCATGCGCAACAAATAGCGCTTGCATAAGCGGATCGGCGTTGTCATAGCCATGCTCGCCGATGCTGATCTTGCCTTTATGCTTGGCGAGGTAGTCTTCGGTCGTAATGCGCCAGCCAACATCCGCCAGGCAGACCAGTTGCGGCACGCGTGCATTGCTACCGTAGTCGAAGCGCTTGGGTATGCGCGTTTTGTCCCAGCAATGCATGTGCTGTTGCGGCTGCTCAAGCTGTTCTTCGATGGCGTTGAAATCGTGCTTGGGTTTGGGGTTGAAGCCGGCCAGCACACCGAGACTTACCGTATCGACGTCTTTCAATGAAATCAGCTTGTCGATCAGGACATTGTTTTCCAGCGGCACGCTAGCCATGCCGTGATCGGCCAGCACGATGATATTGATGCGGTCGAGCAGATTGCGCTGACGCAAGCCATCGACAAGACGGCTCATGGCTTCATCCGTATCGCGCAACGCCTGGTTGACCTGCGGCGAGTCCGGGCCGTGCTCATGGCCAGCGTGATCGACGGCGTCAAAATACAGCGTGATAAAGCTTGGGCGTTGATCGGGAGGCAGATCCAGCCACGCCAACACCTGATCGACACGTTGATCCGGCGTGACCTTGCCGTCGTACGGTTTCCAGTAATCGGGGCGGCGACTTTGAATATCCGCTTCGGAGCCGGGCCAAAACATCGTGGCACTGCGCAGGCCGTGCGCATCGGCTGTCTCCCACAGTGGCGTGCCCTGGTCCCACCACAATCCGTTGCTCACGGCCTTGCGATCGCTCAGGGAGAACTTGCCCAATTCCGCGTCGACCATGGTGTTGTTGACGATACCGTTATGGTCCGGCACCAAGCCCGTAACGATGGCGTAGTGGTTGGGGAAGGTCAGTGAGGGAAACGACGGCTGCATGGAATCGGCATGCACGCCGGTTGCGGCAAGGGCCTGCAAAGACGGACTTAGGCCGCGATCGATGTAGTCGGCGCGGTACGCATCGATGGAGATCAACAACAACGGTGCGGTGGGCGCCGCTTTGGCTTCTTGAGCGGCGGCTTCCGACGGCGATGTGGGTGTAGTGGAGTGGGAGGCGCAGCCGGCACCAAGGGCGACGAACGAGCAAAGTAAAGCGCGAGACAACCATTTCATAGGGGACGATCCGTGGGTATCGATGGATAGCCCTGTCATGATCGCGCAGATGTATGACTAATTCAGCCCTTGCGCGCTTTCGGGAATGCTGCCCGCTGCGCAAGTTCTTGTGGATGGCGTTGATCGCTATCGATCACTATCAGGCCCTCTCCCCGAGGAGAGGGCCAAACCGTATCGAGAAGCTAGGCAGCTTGCCGCATCAAAATCTTGCCGGTCGCCAATTCGTACACGGCGCCGACCGCGCGCACGTTGCCTTGCCGTATCGCTTCGGAAATCACCGGCTGCGCCGACGCCACGCGCGATACGTTGTAATCCACATTGGCGCCGATGGCATTGTCCAGCACATTGTCGCC
>JAATFF010000065.1 GCA_015655335.1 Lysobacterales bacterium
CCGATCATCTTCATGTGCTGCTCGATGACCGCGCCGATCTCGGCGACGATGGAGGGCATGTAGACGCCACCGGCCTTGAAGTAGCCGCCGCGTGGGTCGAACACGGCCTTCATCTCTTCCACCAGGAAGGTGACGTCGCCGCCCTTGCGGAACACGGCAGAGAGGATGCGGGTGAGCGCCACAATCCACTGGAAGTGGTCCATGTTCTTCGAGTTGATGAAGATCTCGAAGGGGCGGCGCTGTTCGTATTTGGTACCGGCGTTGAGCACGATGTCGTTGATGGTGACGTACAGGGCGTGTTCGAACAGCGGTGATTTGATCTTGAAGGTGGAGCCGATGAGCGTTTCAGTACGCTCTACGCTCTCGTGCATCTGGATGACTTCGGCGACCTGGGGCTCTTTGGCCTCGGCGACGGGTGCGGCGGCAGCGGCGGTTTTGTCCTCGGGCTTGACGACCTCGTAGCCCTTGATCTTCTTTTCGATCTTGATCGTCATGTGCAGTGTTCCTGGTGTGTGGCCGTGCGCGACTGTTGTTGCGCTGCTTGCTCTTGGCTGATCGCGCTGAGGCACTTTGGAGATGGTGGCTAGAGCAGCCCCCTCACCCCGGCCCTCTCCTCGCTCCTCAACGCCGTGCACATCCATGTGCACTCCCCGCGTACCCCGAAGGGGCGAGGGAGTGAAACGAAAAAAAACATCCGGCCCGGCGCGAGCCGGGCCGGATGGGGTGTTGCTTACTTCTTGCGGGCGGCCTTCTTAGCGACGCGCTTGGTCACCTTACGACCGGCCTTCTTGCTGGCAGTGGACCTCTTTACCGCTTTCTTGGCGGTTTTCTTGCTAGCGGCTTTTTTGGCCGTCTTCTTACCGGCGGCCTTGCGGGCCGTCTTTTTGCTGCTGACCTTCTTTGCAGCTTTGCGGGCCGTCTTCTTTACGGCCTTGCTGGCTTTCTTGGCAGCCTTCTTCACCGCTTTCTTGGCGGTGCCTTTCTTGGCGGCCTTCTTAGCGACCTTTTTGGCTGCGCCTTTCTTTGCAGCTTTCTTGGTGGCTTTTTTGGCTGCCTTCTTGGCGGTCTTCTTTACGGCTTTCTTCGCTGCCTTTTTGGCGGGCGCTGCAGCCTTGGCTTTCTTGGCGGACTTCTTGCGACGTGCCTTCTTCGGAGCAGCAGGAGCCGCTTCGGTCGACACGGAAGTCGCCGGTGCGAGCAAATCGTCGTGATGGACTTCGAACTCGGTATCGATGGACATGCGGGTATTCCCCTCCGGACGTTTGTTATGGAACTAGCGATAAGTCTATTACGGTGTGTGCGAAACGTAGCGCGAATTTGCGTTACACGCCACTAACTAGAACTTGCCGTAATAACCTTCCTTCAAGGCATCGAACAAATTGGCGGCGGTATGCATCTCGCCGTCGTACTCCACTTCTTCGTTGCCTTTCAGTTCCACAACACTACCGTCCTCCAATTCGAAGCGGTAGAGGGTGTTCTCCAGATCGGCTTCTTTTACCAACACACCTTGGAATGCGGCGGGGTTGAAGCGGAAGGTGGTGCAGCCCTTGAGGCCCTGTTTATAGGCGTAGAAGTAGATGTCTTTGAAATCTTCGTACGGATAATCGGTCGGTACGTTGGCGGTTTTGGAGATGGACGAATCCACCCACAACTGCGACGCGGCCTGGATATCGACATGCTCTTTAGGCGAGATGTCGTCGGCGGAGACGAAGTATTCGGGCAGCTTGGTCTTGGGATCGTCGCTGAACGGCAACGCCCCAGCGTTGATGAGCGCGCGGTAGGCGAGCAGCTCGAAGCTGTACACCTCGACTTTCTCCTTACTCTTGCGGCCTTCGCGGATCACGTTGCGCGAGTAGTGGTGGGCGAAGCTGGGCTCGATGCCGTTGCTGGCGTTGTTGGCCAGCGACAGGGAGATGGTGCCGGTGGGCGCGATGGAACTGTGGTGGGTGAAGCGTGCGCCGACTTCGGCCAGCTCCTTCACCAGGTTCGGCGCCACGCTGGCGACGCGCTGCATGTAGCGGCTGTATTTGGCGTGCAACACGCGACCGGGAATCAGGTCGCCGACCTTGTAGCCGTCCTCGACCATTTCCGGACGCTTGCGCAGCATGTCGCCAGTGACGGTGTAGTTCTGGGTGAGCACCGGGGCCGGGCCTTTTTCCTTGGCCAGATCCAGCGCGACTTCCCATCCGGCAACGGCCATTTCGCGCGACACGTCTTCGGTAAAGGCCACCGCTTCGGCATCGCCGTAGCGCATCTTGAGCATGGTGAGCGTGCTGCCCAGTCCCAGGAAGCCCATGCCGTGGCGGCGCTTGGAGAGGATCTCTTGGCGCTGCTGTTCCAGCGGCAGGCCGTTGATCTCCACCACGTTGTCGAGCATACGGGTGAAGATCTTCACTACTTCGCGGTATTCGTCCCAATCGAAGCGTGCCTTGGGGCCGAACGGATCGCGCACGAAGGTGGTGAGGTTGATGGAGCCGAGCAGGCATGAGCCATAGGGCGGAAGTGGTTGCTCACCACAATTGTGTGCGTGCAGGCCGTTGCCATCAAAGGTGTTGATGCCCGGCACTTGCACGTCGTAGACGTCCTCCACGCCATTGGCATCGACCGTTGACACCGTAGCAACGAAACGGGCGCGATTAAGCGTGCGGCGATAGCCGGCCAGCAACGTCTTCAGGCGCGCGGCCTTGTCTCTGTCTGTAAAGCCGACCAGCTCGTCGAAACGCGTCAGCGATTCGCCGGCCACGACCAGTTCGTGCTGAGCCTGCGTGGCATAGGCACGCGAACCGCCGTGCCCATCCGGCAGCATGGCACTGCCGGCCGGACGACGGTCGCGATAGATCCGCGACGGAATACCAAGGCGCAGCAGCATGCGCTGCACGGCTTCCAGGCGCGCGATATCCGACTGTGCCAAACGCACGGATACACCCTTGGCCTGACTGCCCTGCACGGAGCCGTCGGCGTCGAAGAAACCGCGCAGGAAGCCGCGATAGGCTTCGCTGGATGCCTGTTCGAGTGCAGGCGTGATCGCTTTGTCGCCAGGCGCCATGCCCAGCTCGAAGGCGAGGTCGCGCAGCGCGGCGGACTTCATGCGCCATTCGCCACGGCCCTGCACTTCGGACCAACCGGCGAAGTCAGCGCGGTGGGACAACGTCTGCGCGCAGCGCAAAGCCTCATCCATCAACGCATACGCACCACAGCCACCGGTGGCATTGACCGCAGCGGCCTGCGGCCACACCGACAGGACTGCGGCTTCCTGTTTGAGCGTGCCGTCACCGACCAGCAGACCAAGCAGGTAGCCCTGCTCGGCGGTCAGCGAACCGCTCCAGCTCGCATTGGCGCGATGATCATTCAACAACACACGATCGCCTGCGCGCAGTTCGCCAGCGGCGCACCATTCGGTGTCGACACTCCAACGGGTAAGGCGCGATACGCGACGCACGCGATGATCGTGGGTGAGACGCAGTCGATAACCTTCTTCGGTTTGCAGCGCCAGCACGGGCTTGGTTGCGGTGCGGAAGAAACCCTCGGCGCTGGTGGCATGGTCTTTGCCATCCACGCGAGCCATAAAGCCGCGACCGAGCAGATCGCGCACCTGACGCGGACCCTCAACGGTCTGCACCCATGTATCGGCGGTGACGCAGGGATTGGTAGCGCGGATGTGCTCGCACCACCAGTTGTTGTTCATCTCGTTCACCTTGTCGATGAGGATGAACCCGGGCTCGGCGTAGTCGTACGTCGAGACCATGATCATGTCCCACAGGTGACGCGCGCGGATGTGGCCGTAGATCTTGCAGGCAACCAGACCGTCTTCGCGCTCGACGTAGTGCTCGTGGGTGGGCCATTCGCGCCACACGACCTTGGTGGCGTCGTCGAGGTCGATGTCGCCCTTCTCTTTCACGTGCACAGGGAAGACCAGCGGCCAGTCTTCATCGTGCTCCACGGCCTGCATGAAGCCGTCGGTGATCAGCAGCGAGAGATTGAACTGGCGCAGGCGGCCGTTCTCGCGCTTGGCGCGGATGAATTCTTTTACGTCGGGATGGCTGACGTCGAACGTGCCCATCTGCGCGCCGCGGCGACCGCCGGCGGACGAGACGGTGAAACACATCTTGTCGTAGATATCCATGAACGACAGCGGGCCGGAAGTGTATGCACCCGCCCCCGATACGTATGCGCCGCGTGGACGCAGCGTGGAGAATTCGTAACCGATGCCGCAGCCGGCCTTCAGCGTGAGGCCTGCTTCGTGCACTTTGTCCAGGATGTTGTCCATCGAGTCGCGGATGGTGCCGGACACGGTGCAGTTGATCGTGGAGGTAGCGGGCTTGTGTTCCAGCGCGCCCGCATTGGAGGTGATGCGGCCGGCGGGAATCGCGCCGCGGCGCAACGCCCACAAGAAACGCTCGAACCATTGTTCGCGTAGTTCCGGTGTGGCTTCCACATCCGACAAGGCGCGCGCCACGCGCTGCCAGGTGTCGTCGATGGTGGCGTCGACCGGTTCGCCTGTCTTGCTGCGCAGGCGGTATTTCTTATCCCAGATGTCCTGCGACGCGGGCTGCAGCGGAATGGTGGCTGCATCGCGTCCCATGGTTGTTGCACGCAAGGTGCTCATCGGCTTCCTGACCTCCCGGTATGGCCTCACGGCCCCGTTGGTTTCTTATATAGATGTGGCTGCGCAGGTTGATCGAGAAAAACCCGATAGTTCCCGGTTAATGCCCCGCGCGTAAACCAGGCCTGGCATGATTTAGCGAACAGCGGCAGCCCCTCCTGACGATATTCACACAGCCACCAGAACTTGGGTAACTCACCGGTGACCGCACACAAGATGTTGTGGTTGCGAACGTGTGGGAACGTTACCCCTGCTCCCGGTCGATGTAAAGTGCTAACTACATCTCATTCGTCGGGAACCGCCTGCCAGCCATCGAGTCGAACTAGCCAGTTTTCGATTGTCGACCGGGAGACTTCATGCGCCTTCGTTTCCTTCGCAGTGCTACTGCGCTTTTCGCCCTCGCTTTGATCGCCGCGCCAACCATGCGCGTTCATGCATCGCTTCCACCCGTCGTGGATGGCCAGCCGCTTCCCTCGCTCGCGCCGATGCTGCAAAAAGTGACGCCGGCGGTGGTGAACATTTCCACCAAGACGCGGGTGCGGGTGAGCAATCCGTTCTTCGACGATCCGGTGTTCCGCCAGTTCTTTGGCCTCAACGGCTCGCCGCGCGAACAAGTGGAGCAGAGCCTGGGCTCGGGTGTGATCGTCGATGCGTCGAAGGGTTACATTCTGACCAACAATCATGTGGTGGGCGGCGCCGACGACATCACGGTGACGCTGCAGGACGGCCGCAATGTCAAAGGCACGCTGGTGGGCACCGATCCGGCCACCGATGTGGCGGTGGTGAAGATCACCGCCGACCGCTTGCAGGCGTTGCCGATCGCCGACTCCACCGCACTGCGCGTGGGCGATTTTGTGGTGGCGGTGGGCGATCCGTTTGGGCTGGGACAAACGGTGACCTCGGGCATCATTTCCGCGCTAGGTCGTTCGGGGCTGGGCGGATCGAGTTTCCAGAATTTCATCCAGACCGATGCATCGATCAACCCGGGCAATTCCGGCGGTGCGTTGGTGAATCTGCGCGGCGAACTGGTGGGCATCAACACGATGATCCTGTCGCCGTCGGGCGGTAACGTCGGTATCGGCTTCGCGATTCCCACCAACATCGCCAGCGGAGTGATGACGCAGCTGATTGCGCACGGCAAGGTCAGTCGCGGCAACCTGGGCGTGCAGACCCAGGACATCACGCCGAACATCGCCAAGCTGTTGGGACTGAAAGACGACAACGGCGCCGTGGTGACGCGGGTGATGCCCGGCTCGGCGGCCGATCACGCAGGCCTGCAGGTCGGCGACGTGCTGACCGCCATCAACGGCACACCGTTGGAAAATGCCGACCAACTCAATAACGCCGAAGGTCTGCTGCCCGCCAACAGCACGGTGACTTTGAGCGTGCTGCGTAACGGCGCAACGCGACAGGTCACCGCGCAACTCGCGCCGGAGAAGCTCGCCACGCTCGACGGCGGCACGCTCGATCCGCGCCTGGTCGGCGTGACGTTCAGCGATCTCAGCAGCCAGCAGGCCAGCCAAGGGATGGCGGGTATTGCGGTGGCTTCCGTGAATGCGGGCAGCCGCGCTGCGCAAGCAGGGCTTTCCTCAGGGGATGTGATCGTGGGTGTCGGCAACCGGCGTATCACCAGCCTGCGCGATTTGCAGGGCCTGGCGGCGGCGCGGCCACGCCAGCTGGTATTGCTGGTGGCCACGAGCGATGGACTTAACTACGTGGTCATTCAATAAGGTTTGGAGACAGAGCGTGTCGGCGCTGGCCGTCGGGGCGCTCTGTCTTAATGAACTGTTTGACGCAAATATATGAACGCACTTGATGTTTTTGCTTGATGTTTTGCCTCCGGACCGCTGAAATACAGCAACCCCGTCACTGCACGTACGCCGTGGTGACGGCACACTCGCATTACTTCGCCATTTTGTAGGTCGCGCCTTCCCATGCCAGTACGCATTACCCGCCTGCTCTCCGTCGCCCTGATTGGCGCCGGTCTTTCCACGGTCGTGTTAGCCGCCGCGACGCAGTCGCTGACATGGCGCGGCGACGCGGTCACCGCCAACGGCGTAGTCAGAGGCATGGCGAAAGCTTGGCAGTCGGCTGGTCACGGCAATCTTGAAATTCAGCAGTTCAATACGGCATCGGGCCTGGATGCCGTCGCCAGCGGCGCCGCCGATATCGCTGGCAGTGCGCGCGGCAGTTCCGGCAGCGCCGTGGATAGCGGCCTCACCTTCACGCCGGTAGCGTGGGATGGCCTGGTGCTGATTACCAGCCCCTCCAATCCGGTCAGCAGCCTGACTTTGCAGCAAGTGCATGACATCTACTACGGCAAAATCACCAACTGGAAAGACGTCGGCGGCAACGATGCGCCGATGGACGTCTACGCCGTGGCAAGCCCGGGCGATGGTGTGGAGTTCAGCCTGCGCAAGCTGCTGTTCGGTCGCGGCAGCCAGCCGGTGGCCGCGCCGCGCCTATACGTGAACACGGTGCAGTTGGAACAGGCGGTGACGCTCGATCCGCGCGCGTTCGGTGTAACGACACTGTCGAGCGTGGCCGGTAATTCGAAGATCAAGATGCTGCGCATCGACGGCACTGCGCCGAATGCATCCAGTGTCTCCAGCGGCGCTTATCCGCTGTTCGTGGAGCTGTACCTGGTTACCAATTCGAGCAGCCCGAACGCGGCGGCCGCGAAAGATTTCGTCGATTTCACGCAGAGCGCGAAAGGCGACGCGGTGCTGCGCTCGCATAGCCTCGTTCCGTATCAGGCTGGCTCGGGGCTGATCGCGATGGATGCGTCGCGTCGCGGCCGCATCCTTGCTGAAGTAGGCGCGCATGCCAGTGCCGAACCGACTCAGGTTGCCGCAGCCAGCCCGGCAGCACGTGCCCTGGCACCGGCGAGTGCTACCGCAACGCGTAATGCCGTCGCCGCCGCTCGCGCAAGCGAGCCCGGCTTGAGCGCCGTGACCGGCGCCGTGGTCGCCGCACCGGAGCCGAGCAGCCTGAAGGGCGTGCGTGGCGACGCGTTTACCGTAGCGAGCGCCGGCAGCCATGGCAGCGATTTCGCCAAGGTCACCGCCGATGCCTATGTGAGCTATGGCAAGGCGATCGCCAAGACCGCAGCCAAGACCAGCAAGACGGCCGAGTCGACCAGCAAAAAGGTCGAAGCCAAGAAGATTGCCGCCGCTGCTCCTACCGCACCGGCGCGCGTCTATCGTGTCGCGGCCGGCGAAACGCTGTATTCGATCGCACGTAAGCATGGCGTGGACGTAGCGCAGATCCGCACCTGGAACCACCTGAAGGACAACACCGTCCGCACGGGCCAGGTTCTACGCATCGCAGCGCGTTGAGTGCTGTTTTAAGGATGCCGTGATGCGCATCCTCGCTATCACCATCGATCTCGACGACACGCTGTGGCCGGTCATGCCGGCCCTGGAGCAGGCTGATCGCGATCTGGACAACTACCTGCGTCAGCACTATCCGCATGTCGCGCAAACGTGGCCGATTCCCGCCATGCGCGAACTGCGTGCAAGCGTGGCGGCCGAGCGCATGGATCTCGCGCACGATTTCACCGCGCAGCGCTATATCACCATGCAGAAAGCGTTCGATGCCTGCGGCATTGCCGAAGCACCGCTGGACGCGCTGTGGGAAATCTATGCCAGCGCACGCAACAACGTCGAGCTGTATCCCGATGCCCTGCCCGCGCTCGAACGCCTGGGTGCACTGCTTCCGGTCGTCAGCCTGACCAACGGCAATGCCGATCTGGAACGCATCGGCTTGCATATGCATTTCGCGCACCGCATCAGCGCGCGCGATATCGGCACGGCGAAGCCCGACGTGCGCATCTTCCTGGCCGCTGCCGAGCGGCTTGGCATACCCCCGGAGCAGATCCTGCACGTGGGCGACGATCCCGAGCTGGATATAGTCGGCGCGCGCGAGGCCGGTTTGCGCACGGCCTGGATCAATCGCGCTGGCCATCCCTGGCCGGGCGTACTGGGACCGAAGCCGGATCTGGATCTGCGCGACCTGGCCGCGCTGGTGGAATGGCTCGTTCGGCACGACCCGGACTGATCGCCCGAAAGTTTTGAACCGCCCCAGAAAAGCGCGCATCATGTGCGGTCAATGACCACGCTGCGCGCATGCCAGACATGCGCAAGGAATCGCATGTCCGCCTTGATCCAACGCCGTTCCGGCCGCCACGCCCCGACCCCAGTCGAGGCCACCGACGCCATCCATCTCGCCGCAACCCGTAAGCGCCTGGACACGGTGCAGCGCCATTGGCTGGACGAAAACGGCTTCGACGCGAAACCCGGCAGCGTGTGCCTGTTGTCGGACGCGAATGGCAAACTGGCTCGCGTCGTGGTCGGCGTGGATCGTCAGGATCCGTTGGCCGCCTTGGCGGCTTTACCCCTAACCTTGCCTGTCGGCGAATACACCATCGCGGCCGAAGGCGTCGCCCTGGATCCCTCGCTGGCCGCACTTGGTTGGGCGTTGGGCGCCTATCAATTCACGCGTTATCGCAAAGCCAAGCGCGCAGCCGCCACGCTTGCCGTGGAAGCAAAAACCATCGCCACGCTGGCGCCGTTGATCGAGGCCACCGCTTTGGTGCGCGATCTGGTCAACACACCGACCGAAGACATGGGACCGAAGCAGCTTGCCGATGCGGTGAAGCATCTGGGCAAAGCGCATAAAGCCAAAGTGCGCGAATGGGTGGGCGATGAGCTGCTCGAAGACAACTTCCCCACGATCCACGCCGTGGGCCGCGCCAGCCATCGCGCGCCCCGCTTGATCGAACTGCATTGGGGCAAGGCATCGGATCCCAAATTGCTGCTCGTAGGCAAAGGCGTGTGCTTCGATACCGGCGGCCTCGATCTAAAACCGTCCGACGGTATGCGTTGGATGAAGAAGGATATGGGCGGCGCCGCGCATGCGATCGCGCTGGCGGGCCTGGTGATGCAGGCGAAGCTGCCGGTGCGATTGACGCTGCTGATTCCCGCCGTGGAAAACGCGGTTGCCGGTAACGCAATGCGCCCGGGCGAAGTGATCGTCACGCGTGCCGGCCACAGCGTGGAGATCGACAACACCGACGCGGAAGGTCGCCTGGTGCTGTGCGACGCGTTGGCCTACGGCGCCGAACAGAAGCCGGAGTTGATCGTCGACTTCGCCACGCTGACGGGCGCTGCGCGCGTGGCGCTTGGCCCCGATTTGCCGGCACTGTTTGCCAATGACGATGCCATCGCGGAGGCGACACTGGCTTGCGGTCGCGCGGTGGCTGACCCGCTATGGCGCCTGCCGTTGTGGCGTCCGTATCGCAAGATGCTCGACTCCTATCTCGCCGACTTCGCCAATGCAGGTGCTTCGCGACATGCAGGCGCCATTACGGCGGCGTTGTTTATGGAACGCTTCGTGCCCGAAGGCATGCCCTGGATGCATCTGGATACTTACGCGTGGAACGACGCGGATCGTCCGGGCCGTCCGCGCGGCGGCGAGGCGATGGGACTGCGCGCGCTGTTCGCGTATCTGCAGAAACGCTTTGCCTGATGGCGCCAAATCGTAGCGGCCATCGCGACGACCGAAGAACGCTGACCCTACCAGCGTGACTTCTGGGTTTGTCATCACCGATGCCGAGCTGGCACGATGCGGGATGCCCTTAGCCGCCTGAAGGTTATCCATGCACTCCCTGCGCCCCGCACTGCTCGCACTCAGCCTGGCTCTTTGCCTGGATAGCTACGCCGCAACAACCACTCGGCCGACTCAGCCACCGCTTACTGCACAGACGGAAAGCTCTGGTGGCGTGATGCCTGCCGAACAGGCCCGTGTGCATTTTGATCACGCCCAATTGCACATTGCGGTCGATCCCTCCAAGCAGCGCATCGACGCCAGCGCTACGCTCACTTTCAGCGCACGCTCGCCCACCGACGTGCTGCTGCTGGATCTGGACCGCAATCTGCCGATCAGCGCGATCGAAGTGGACGGCAAACCGATCGCTGCCGCCAGCTGGAGCAACCCAGACGGCCGCCTACGCATCCAGCTGCCGCGCAAGCTCGCGGTCGGCGATAGCGTGGAGACCACGGTGCACTATGCGGGACAGCCGCATATTGCGAAGAATGCACCCTGGGATGGCGGTTTCGTATGGAGCCATACCGACGACGGTCAGCCTTGGGTGGGCAGCGCGGTAGAAGGTGAAGGGTGCGATCTGTTCTGGCCATGCATCGATCATCCGCAAGGTAAACCGGATCTGGTGGATCTGTACGTGACGGTGCCCAAGCCGCTGGTCGCACCGGGCAACGGCGTGCTGATCGGCATCAGCGATGATGGCGCTACGCGCACCTATCATTGGCGCGCCAAGCATCCTACGACCTACGCCATCTCGATCAACGTCGGCCCCTACAAGGAACTGCAGGCGGATTATCACAGCCGCTACGGCAATACGATTCCGCTGCAGTACTGGTACGTGAACGGACACGACCAGCAGGCGCGCGCGTTATTCGACGAGTTCCCGCGCATGCTGGATTTCAACGAAGCCGTGATTGGCCCGTATCCTTTTGGCGACGAAAAGATGGGCGTGGTGGAAACGCCTTATGAGGGCATGGAACACCAAACCATCAATGCCTATGGCAATGACTATAAAAAAGACGGCTACGGTTTCGATTGGCTACTGCAACATGAGTTTGCGCACGAGTGGTTCGGCAACCAGATGACCAACGCCGACTGGGACGACATGTGGCTGCATGAAGCCTTCGCGTCCTACATGCAACCGCTGTACAGCCAAAGCATCAACGGCGATATGGACTACTACGCGTGGCTGCAGCGGATGCGGCTAGGTGTGGAAAACCATGCGCCCATCGTATCGGGGAAAAATGAGACCGAATCGCAGGTCTACGATCATGGCCCCGATCAGGACATCTACAGCAAGGGTGCGCTGATGCTGCATTCGCTGCGGCAGCTGATCGGCGATCAGGCGTTTTTCGCCAGCTGGCGCCAGCTGGTGTATGGACGCCCCGATCCCAAGCCCGGCAACTTCGCACCGCACTACGCCGACACGAAAGATTTCATCGCGATCGTGAACAAAGTGAGCGGACGCGATTTGAGCTGGTTCTTCAACGTGTATCTGTACCAGGCTGCGCTGCCGAAGCTGGATGTGCAGCGACAGGGCGGTACACTCAACCTGCATTGGCAGACGCCGCACGACCTCCCCTTCCCGATGCCGGTGGAAGTCCAGGTGGGCGACACGCTGCGCGTACTTCCGATGGATCACGGCGCGGGTAGTCTCACCGTGCCGAGCGGTTCGCTGGTCATCGTCGATCCGCATTCAAAGCTGCTGCGCGATCTACCCCAGGTCAACGATTATCAACAATGGATGAAAGAACAGCGCGCGCAGCGGAAAGCAAAACAGGGATAGTGCGCGGCGCGCACAAAACACGGCAGGCAGCTTACTGGGTGACGGAGCCGCATACATACGCTCCGCCTGGGTTTTGTCGCGGCGCTTAGCCGGCGCCGGACAGCATCGTTCCCACCCTGCGCAGCTGTCCGAACAGCATGCGCAAGCCGCGCACAATCTTCGGCAATAACCAGCACAGCATCAGCACAAACAGCAACAGCAGAATCAACAGCACCAACGGATGCTGCCAGGTCAGATAAAGAATCCCCAACAACGACACATCTTCGCCGGCGCTCGCACCCCAATTGCTGATGGGTTCGGGCGAGGTGTTTATCAGCGCACGTCCGCCAGATTTGGCCAAGTGCGTGCCGGTCACCACGGCACCGCCCAATAGCGCGGCGGCGACTTGCTGGTCCATGCCCGCGTTCTTGAAGACGCCCCAGGCCAGCAACGTACCGACGGGAATGCGTAT
This sequence comes from Lysobacterales bacterium, assembly GCA_015655335.1. Classification (GTDB taxonomy): domain Bacteria; phylum Pseudomonadota; class Gammaproteobacteria; order Xanthomonadales; family Rhodanobacteraceae; genus Dyella_B. The sequence goes on from JAATFF010000065.1 coordinate 12,445, forward strand.
GAAGGTCTGGATCGAATCCCACACGCTGTCGAACACGGGAATCTTGTCAGCAAGAAATTCGCCCGCCATCAGCACGCCCGACACGATCAGCACCCAGTTGTGACTAAGCACTTCCAGCCCTGGCGGCAAGCTTACGTAGCCTAGCCGTCCAAGCATCCCGGCAATGAATAGCGTGGCGTAGAGACGGATACCGCTGGCCCAGGCCAGACCGCCGGCGAGCGCGATGTTCGGCAAAGCGTTCACGCGATACCTCCTTGTGCAGGTGGGTACAGCCGTTGCTGCAGCCATCCTCGTCCCAAAACACCAAGGAGGCAAATGCCAAAAAAAACAGCGCCGAAGCGCTGTTTTTTTAGATCGAAAACGCCGACCTCAGTGACTGCTTCCGCTCGACGCCGCACCTGCAGGAGCGGGCGACGCACTCGGCATGCCTGTGGACGTGGGCAAGGTCACCGGCCGGCCGTTTGCCGCAGCGATGGAAGCACCGTCGCTCTGCTTGCCGCCATAGGGCAGCACTTCGGCCGCGAGCTTCGGATTGGCGTTGATCAGGCCCACCGCGTCGAACAGGATACCGGCCGTCTCCTGCAATTGCGGATCGGGCGCCTTTTTGGCTTCGGCCTGTTCCTTGAGCTCGGTTTTCAGGCTGCGCTCGCTGGGATTGAGGCCATCGTCAAGCTGGCTGTCGGCATCGGCGTCGGTCCCATCGTTGCCATCGATAGTCTTGTGGCGTGCGCGGAAATCGGCCTGGATCTGATCCAGCTGCTTACGCTCCGTCTCGCGCTGCGCGAAGTTGAGCGAGATGCTGGTGCGCTCGCTGAGCTTTTTATACTGCGCCAGCTCGTCCAGCATCAGCTGCCACGCTGGAGATTTGGCGTCGCGAGCATCGTGCAGCTGATTCAGCTGCGGCAGATAAGCCTTCATATCGGCCACCGGCTTGTAGTCGGCCGGTGCGATTTGCGTCCACTGCAGCGCGTTGTCGTACGTCGATTCGCCGAAATCCTTCTCGTCGCCATTGCTGGGGAACTGGATGTCGGGCGTAACGCCACGCAGCTGCGTGGAGCCGCCGTTGATGCGGAAAAATTCCTGCACGGTCATCTTCAGCGCGCCGTAGTTCGGCTTGCTGTTGGGATCGGACGCGAAGCGGTCCAGATCGATCAGCGTCTGCACCGTGCCCTTGCCGAAGGTGGGCGTGCCGATAATCAGGCCACGACCGTAGTCCTGGATCGCCGCGGAGAAGATCTCCGACGCCGACGCCGTGCCACGGTTGACCAGCACGGCCATGGGGCCGCTCCAGGTCATCGGCGAGTAGTCGTCCTTGCCCTGTGGGGATACCACGCCGCGCGCATCGCGCACCTGCACGGCCGGCCCCTGATCGATGAACAGGCCGGTGAGCTCGTTCGCTTCGTAAAGCGAACCGCCGCCGTTATTGCGCAAGTCCACGACCACGCCCTGCACGCCTTCGGCCTTCAGCTCGCCAAGCAGATTGGCCACGTCGCGGGTGGCGCTCTTGAAGTCCTTGTCGCCTTCGGCGCGCGCGCCAAAGTCGGAATAGAACATCGGCAATTCGATCACGCCGATCTTGCGAGTGACGCCACCATCGGTGATGTCGATGACTTTCTTCTTCGCCGACTGTTCTTCGATGGCGACCTTCTGGCGCACCAGCGAGATGATCTCGTGCTTGCCGTCCTGACCTTGATCGGCCGGCACGATTTCCAGGCGCACGGTGGTGTCTTTCTTGCCGCGGATCAGGTTGACCACGTCGTCGAGACGCCAGCCGACCACGTCCACGATCGGACCGGTTGTGCCCTGGCCAACGCCCAGCACCAGGTCGCCGACCTGGAGCTTGCCGGATTTGATGGCCGGGCCTGCGGGCACCAGCTCGCGAATCTGGGTGTAATCGTCGCGCGCCTGCAGCACGGCACCAATGCCTTCCAGCGAGAGCTTCATCGTGATGTCGAAGTTCTCGGCATCGCGTGGGCCGAGGTAATCGGTATGCGGATCGGTGGAGTTGGCGTAGGCGGTCATGAAGGTCTGGAAAGCATCTTCGCTGTCCAGCTGCTTCACGCGATCGATGTAACTGGCATAGCGCTTGTCGAGCGTCTTGCGGATTTCGTCATCGCTCTTGCCGGCCAGTTTCAGGCGCAACCAATCGTTCATGGTGCGCTTGCGCCACAAGTCGTCCAGCTCGGCCTTGTCTTTCGGCCGATCGGCGTTCTTGCGGTCGATGTTGTAGGTGTCGCTGGTATTGAAATCGAAGCCTTGCTTCAGCAGGCCGCGCGCGTAGTTCATACGGTCGACAGCACGCAGGATGTACTGATTGAAAATGTCGAACGGGCCGGACATATCCTTGTTCCAGATCGCGTCGTCGAACTTGTCCTTGTACTGCGCGAACTTCGCCATGTCCTGCTGCGTGAAGAACACCTTCTCGCCATCGAGCAGCTTGAAGTACAGCGTGTAGATCTTCTGCGACATCGCATCGTCGAGCGGCTGCGCGTCGTAGTGGAAGCGCGTGAGCAAATGCGCCGAGATGAGTGCGGCGTCAGTCTCATTGGCCGTCGGCTGCAAGGGCAGCGTGGATTCCTTGCGTGGCTTGGTGGCACCGAGGTCGGCGGCCGATTGCGCGGATGCCGTTACGGTGACGCTGAGGGCCATCAACAGGGCGAGCAGGGGACGAAAGGTCATGGAATTCTCTTCAGGCTTGCTCGGTGACGCCAGCCGCATGGGCCTGCTGGTCGGCGTGGTAGGAAGAACGCACAAGTGGACCGGAAGCAACGTGATGGAAACCCATCTCCTCGCCCGCCACGCGCAATGCTTCGAATTCGTCCGGCGTCCAATAGCGAACGACCGGATGATGATGCGGCGTGGGTTGCAGGTACTGTCCGATCGTGATCATTTCCACGTCGTGCGCGCGCAAGTCGCGCATGGTTTCGATCACTTGTTCGTAGGTTTCGCCCAGGCCCAGCATGATGCCGGACTTGGTCGGGACTTCCGGGTGCTGTGCCTTGAAACGCTTGAGCAGATCGAGCGACCACTGGTAATCGGCGCCCGGACGCACTTCGCGATACAGGTGCGGCACGGTTTCCAGATTGTGGTTGAACACGTCCGGCGGAAATTCCTTGAGCACTTCCAGCGCGCGCTCCATGCGACCCTTGCCGCGGAAATCCGGCGTAAGGATTTCGATGCGGATGGTCGGGCTGGCATGGCGCACGGCGCGAATGCACGCAGCGAAATGTTCGGCGCCGCCGTCGCGCAAATCGTCGCGATCGACCGAGGTGATCACCACGTACTTCAAGCGCATGTCGCGAATGGTTTCGGCCAGGCGCGCCGGTTCAAGCGGATCAGGAGCGGCAGGTCGGCCATGTGCGACGTCGCAGAACGAGCAGCGACGCGTGCACACTTCACCGAGGATCATGAAGGTGGCAGTGCCCTTGCTGAAACATTCGTGGATGTTCGGACAAGAAGCTTCTTCGCACACCGTGACCAGCGCGTTCTCGCGCAGGCGCGCTTTCAATTGTTGCACGGCGTTGCCTTGCGGCAGACGCACGCGGATCCAGCTCGGCTTGCGCAGCGTGGGTACAGCGGTGTCGAAGCCCGCGCGATTGAGCGCGATCTTGTCATTTCCCAACTGCTTTTCGACAACCGATGAACTGCTGACGACGCTGATCGGAATAGTCTTCGTGGATGACGCGGAAGTATCGCTCATGAATTGATTCAGACCGCCATGCGCGCGGGGAGTTCGGGAATGAGGGGAGCAGCTGGTTCAGCGTCGAAGTCGAACTGCCGGCAAAGCTCGCCGATCAGCACATCTTCAACATCCGACAGCCGCGAAGGACCGCCCAAGTCTAGCACCTGCGTGACCGCCAGGTCCTTGTAACCGCAAGGATTAATGCGGTGGAACGGCTCCAGGTTCATGTTCACATTGAAGGCCAGGCCGTGGAAGCTGCAGCCCCTGCGAACCCGCAACCCCAAAGCCGCGACCTTCGCGTCCGCCACATAGACGCCCGGTGCGCCCTCGCGGCGCACGGCTTCGATATTCCAGTGCGCCAACGTATCGATAATGGCTTGCTCGATGCGGTTCACCAGCTCACGCACCCCCACCTCGGCGCGGCGCAGGTCGATTAACGGATAGGCAACGATCTGGCCCGGGCCGTGATACGTGACCTGGCCGCCGCGGTCCACCGGCACCACCGGAATCTCGCCAGGCGCCAAGACGTGTTCCATCTTGCCAGCCTGGCCCAGCGTGAAGACCGGATCGTGTTCGAGCAACCAGAGTTCATCGGTCGTCGCGGCCGTGCGATTGTCGGTAAAAGCGCTCATCGCCTGCCAGACCGGCTCGTAAGGCTGTCGGCCCAGGCGGCGGATTTTCAGCGGTTGAGACATGAATCGCAGGCCTGCGTGGGGATGGATGCAAATCTGTGGCCGGGACCCGACGCTTGCAAGTGAAGGAAGTCGCGTACCAGGGCTTTCAACGGCCAAATGGCCATTCCTAGGCCTTAAGTCATCCCGGCGTGACCGGGATGGCAAACGGGCTCAAAGCGTGAAGCGGATATCGGGGTCGGCACGCAACGCGGCGTGGGCCGCGTCGTACTGCTCGCGGCTCTCGCAGCGAAAGCTGACGGTGACCGAGAGAAAGTTGCCTTCGCGCGAATGCTTGTGTCGCACGGTTTCGTGCAGCACATGCAGGCCGACGCCTTCGAGGATCTTCGGCACATGGGCCTTCAGATCGGCGTTGGCGTTGCCCATCGCGGTGATCTCGAATTCGCCGGGAAACTGAAAACCCTGGCCATCTTGTTGCGGCTTGATCTCGCCCAGGTCTTTCATCGGACTTCTCCGTTCACTTTTCTAACGTTCTTATTTCTTGCCGCTACCGTGGAACCACAGCAGGATGCTGTCCCACAGGCGCTTGAAGAAACCGCCCTGGGGCGCATCGTTCATCGCGATCAGCGGCACGTCTTCGATCTGCTGGCCGTCTTCGGTGATGTGCAAAGTGCCAACCTGCTCGCCCTTCTTGTATGGCGCAATCAGCGTGGACGGAATGTCCATGGTCGCCTTGAGCTTGTCGTAGTCGCCGGTTTTGACGGTAACCAGCACGTCTTCGGCCACGCCGATCTGCAGCTGGTCGTCCTGGCCCTTCCACAAGCGCGGCGTGGCCAGCGGTTTGCCGACTTCGTAGAGCTTGTGGGTTTCGAAGAAGCGGAAGCCGTAGTTGAGCAGCGCGATGGCCGAATCGGCGCGTGCCTTTTCGCTGCTGGCGCCCATCACGATCGCGATCATGCGTTGATCGCCACGCTTGGCCGATGCATCGAGGCAAAAGCCCGCTTCAGCGGTATGGCCGGTCTTGACGCCATCGACGGTAGGATCGCGCCACAACAGGGTGTTGCGATTGCCCTGCTTGATGCCGTTCCACTCGAATTCCTTGATCGCGGAGATCGCGTAGTCATCCGGATAATCGTGGATCAGCGCGCGCGTCAGCAGCGCCACATCGTGTGCGGTGGTGTAGTGGTTGTCGGCCGGATAGCCCGAAGCATTCACGAAGTGGCTGTTCACCATGCCCAGTTGCTTGGCGTAGGCATTCATCAGGCTGGCAAAGGTTTCTTCCGAGCCGGCGGTGTGTTCGGCCAATGCAATCGCCGAGTCGTTGCCCGACTGAATGATCATGCCGTACAGCAGATCCTTCAGCGGCACCTGGCTGTTGAGCTTGAGGAAGCTGGTGGAACCGTCCGTACCGGCACCGCCCGAGCGCCACGCATGCTCGCTGATGTTGACCTGGTCGGTGAGGTGAATCTTGCCCGAGGCGATCTGCGCGGAGATCACGTAATCGGTCATCACCTTGGTGATCGACGCCGGCACCACGCGTGCGTCCGCATCCTTGGAAGCGAGGATCTGACCGGTGGCGTAATCCATCAGCACCCAGGTCTTGGCATCCACATCCGGCGGCGGGGGCACCGGCACCTGCATGGCCGCCGGCGTGGGCACGTTGGGCACCGGCTTGGGCGGCGTCTGCTGGGCGATGGCGCTGGCGCCGAACACCAAGGCGGCGACGGCAAGAATGTGCAGAGGTCGGCGGAACAAGTTCATCGTGGGCTTACATCCGTTTGCTTAAATCACGGCGCACACGGCGCCACTACATGGGAAAACGCTCAGTCTACCGCGACCTGCGGGTGTGGCAGACCCATTTGTTCGATCTGGGAAGTCACCCGGTCCGCGCTGTCCACATCGGCCAGGGGGCCGACGCGTACGCGGTGTACCAGCCGACCGCCAATGGTCGCATCCACCACCTGCACCGGAGCGAAATTTGCCACGCGCAATTGCGCCGCAACATGCTCAGCGTTGGCCTGGTCGGAGAAGGCGCCCACCTGCAGATAAATGCCCGGAGGCGGGGCGGATGGCGCCGTGGCCACGGGCGGTGGCGGTGGCTCTTCCCGCGCGGGCTGCGAGGGATCGATGCCCTGCACTTCCACCAAGCCCGTGCCCTTGGGCCACACGCCGATCTTCACAGCGGCCGCGTAGGACAGATCGATCACGCGATTTTCATGGAACGGGCCGCGATCGTTGATACGCACTATCACGCTTTTGCCGTTCTCCAGATTGGTCACGCGCGCATAGCTGGGCAGTGGCAACACCTTGCTCGCCGCGGTGAACTTGTACATGTCGTAGTCCTCGAGATTCGAGGTCTTGTAGCCGTGGAATTTGCTTCCATAGAACGAGGCGATGCCGCGCTCGTCGTAATCGCGCGCCGAAGGAAGCACGCTATAGCTGCGACCCAATACGGTGTATGGCGACTTGTTGCCGTACAGCGAGCGCGGCTCCGCCTTGGGCACGGGCTCGGGCAAGTTGCTCACGTCGGGTGGCGGCCCATCGGGAACGCTATCGCTGCCGTTGTGGTAACGATTGCTTTGCGGCTGACTGGTGTCGTCGTGAAAGCCGCCGCTGCTGTATCCGCTCGCGCCGCTTCCGCCCGAGGACGATGACGACGATGCGTACGGCGACGGACGCGTACTGCGATGACCGCCGCAGCCGACCAGCACCCATGCGATCGCGAGCAACCACGACAGGCGCCAGAGAGCCCTCATGGTGTCGCGCTCTCCCCGCCGCTCACACCCTCCGCGATCGCCTGCGCCAGCTGATTCACCACCATCGCGTACATCGGACTGCGGTTGTAGCGCGTGATCACGTAGAAATTCTGGAAAGTGAACCAACGCTCGGGACCGCCGGCGCCCTGAAATGTCTGCAGACTGCTCAGCTCGCCGGGATTGAGATGTTGCACCGGCGCGTAACCCCACGCCTCAAGCTGCTCCACTGGCCATTGCGGTGTGGAGTCTTTCACCGTAAGCGATTTCGCCGCCGCGTCGGGCTGCGCACGCGCCGCGACCGGGCCACCCGCAACCCAGCCGTGCTTGGCGAAATAATTGGCGACGCTGGCGAGGATATCGGGCAGCGAATTTTGCAGATCGATGCGGCCGTCGCCGTCTTCATCCACGGCAAAGTCGCGGATGCTGCCGGGCATGAACTGCCCCCAGCCCTGCGCGCCGGCGTACGAACCGGTGAGCGTCTCGACCGGGCCGGCAAGCTGATTGTCCGGCAGCTCAAGGAAGGTCTTCAGTTCGCCGCGGAAAAACGTTGCGCGTGGCGGGTAATACAAGCCCAGCGTGACCAGCGCATCCAGCACTTTGTATTTGCCGGTATTGCGTCCGTAGAACGTTTCCACGCCGATGATCGCGACGATGTATTCGGGCGCCACGCCATATTGCTTGCCGATCTTTTCGAGCAACGCGCGATGCTCGTTATAGAACGCGATGCCCGCATCGATACGCGCCGGCGTCAGGAAGATTTGCCGGTACTCGCTCCACGGTTTCGCTTCGGCCGGGCGGCTGATCGCATCGAGGATGCTTTGCTGCTTCTTCGCACCATCGAGCAAGGCGTTGAGTGCCACCGGATTTTTGCCGGTGTCTTGCGCCACTTCGCGCACGAGTTGGGCTTGCCCTGGATGCTCGGCCCAGGCCGGCGCCGCGATCAACATCGATAGCGCGAGAAGCACTCGGGAGGGACGAAAACAACCCAACCTATGGGCCGGTTGCGGGATCAATTTCGCTGTCTTAATCGGCATCGAATAGAGCGTAACATGCAATACGGCGCAAACCCTGGCGTGTCGCTGAAGCGATGCGGACAGATGTCAGTCGTGCACCTTGCGGTTGGCATGAATCGACATCAGCACGCCAAAACCCACGAGCAGGGACACCGCGGAAGTACCGCCGTAACTGACCATCGGCATGGGCACGCCCACGACCGGCAACAGCCCCGCGACCATGCCGCCGTTGACGAAGACATAGACGAAGAAGCTCATGCCGATCGCGCCCGCCAGCAGGCGCGAATAAGTGTCGCGCGCCTCCATCGCAATCCACAGGCAACGGCCGATGATGAAGGCATACAGCATCAGGATCGCGCACACGCCGATCAATCCGAATTCTTCGGAGAACACGGCAAAGATGAAGTCGGTGGTGTGCTCAGGCAAGAAATCCAGCCGCGACTGGGTGCCTTGCTCGAAGCCTTTGCCGAATACGCCGCCCGAACCGACCGCGATCTGCGACTGAATGATGTGCCAGCCATTGCCGAGCGGATCGGATTCCGGATTCAACATCGTCAGGATGCGGTCGCGCTGGTACTGATGCATGAAATGCCACGCAATCGGAACCATGCCGCCCGCCGCCGCCAACAGCAGGCCGATGCGCCACCACGCCATGCCGGACAGGAATAGAGCGAACGCGCCAGCGGCCGACACCAGCAAAGCGGTGCCCAGATCGGGCTGCTTGGCGATCAACCCCGCCGGGATGGCGATGATCACACCGACCACCGCGATATCTTTCCAACGCGGCGGCAACTGGCGCGGGTGCAGGTACCACGCCACCATCATCGGCATGGTCAGCTTCATCAGCTCCGATGGCTGGAAGCGCATGATGCCGAGATTAAGCCAGCGATCCGCGCCACGTCCCTCGCCCAACACGGCCACCACGACCAGCAGCACGGTGCTCCCGGCGTAAAGCCACGGTGTCCAGTTGCGAAATACCGATGGTGGAACACGTGACATCAATAAGATCAACGCACCGCCGAACACGAATCGTGCAGCCTGACCGACGACCAGCGAGAGATTGCCGTCGCCGGCGCTATACAAGGTCACCAGGCCAGCACCGCATAGCAAAAACAGCGCAACAGCCAACGGCAAGTCGACGCGCGGTCGAGTCAGGATTCGCCGCAAGAAACGATAAAACCGGGTGCGCACGGTATCGATCATGGCGTGCCGTCCTCCGGGCTGGATGAATCGGATGCCGGCATATCGTCTTGCGGCGTGTCCTCGGGGGTACTGGGCGGCGCGCTGGACGCCGGCTCGGGTCCCGTCTCCGGCAACGGATGATCCGGCGGCACAGCGCCGCCTTGCGTGGCTAGCCACGCGTCCAGAATCTTGCGCGCAATCGGGCCCGCATCCTTGGCGCCCCAGGCGCCGGCCTCAAGCACCACGGAGACTTCGATCCGCGGATCTTCCGCTGGCGTAAATGCTTCGAACCACGCGCGGTGACGCGCGGCCAGATACGTCGTGTTCTTGTTCTCGTTATAGGCATCGCTGGTACGCGAGAAGCGCTCCGCCGTACCGCTCTTGCCGGCAATGCGGTACGGGAACCCGTCGCCGAGCTTCATGCCAATGCCAGTCGAGAAAGGATCGGTGCCGTAGATCACCAACTGCATGCCATCGTTCACTGCCTGCCAGTCCTTGATGTTCTTGATCAGGGACGGACCCGTGGGGGGATTAGCCAGCGGTACCGGCGAGGCGCCGACATCGGCCGTCGACATCACCACGCGCGGCGCATAAGGCACGCCGCGTCCGGCGAAGGTAGCCAGCGCATGCGCAAGCTGTATGGCCGTCACTTCCCAATAACCCTGGCCGATACCTGTTATGACCGTTTCGCCGGGATACCACGCTCCTGACTTCATGCGTTTGGCCTTCCATTCGCGTGAAGGCAGAACACCGCTCAACTCGCCTGGAAGGTCCACGCCAGAGGGATGGCCGAAGCCGTAGGAGCCCATGAATTCGCTGACCCGGTCAATGCCCAGATCCAGCGCGAGCTTGTAGAAATAGGTGTTCACCGAATCTTCGATCGCGCGATACAGGTTCACGGTACCCACGCCGCCGCGTTGGTCATCGCGATAGCCGCGCGCCTGTCCCGGTATGTAGAAAACACCGGTTGAAAGCACCGAATCCTGCGGCGTGCGCACGCCGTACTCCAGGCCGGCCAGACCCATGAACGGCTTTATCGTCGAGCCGGGCGGATAAGTACCCTTCAGCGCGCGGTTCAGCAGCGGCTTGTCTGGCGAGTTGATCAACGACGCGTAATCCGCCAGACCAATGCCATTGACGAACAGATTCGGATCGAAGGTCGGCACGCTGACCATGGCCAGCACTTGCCCGTTGCGCGGATCGATCGCCACGGCCGCACCCGGCCTTCCCTCGAACGCATCCTGCGTCGCTTTCTGGATGCGCGCGTCGATGCTCAGATACAGATTCTTGCCAGGCACCGGCGGATCGGTTCGCAACACGTGCTGGATGTGCCCGTCGGCACTCACTTCATCCAGTTCGTATCCGGGCTTGCCGTGCAGCATGTCTTCATACGAACGCTCCAGACCGATGCGTCCGATGTGCGTGGTGCCCTTGTAGACGTCCGGATCGAGGCGATCGACGTCGTCCGCATCGATACGACTGACATAGCCGATGACGTGCGCGAACAACGGCCCCAAGGGATATTGACGCGTGAGATACGGCACCACATCCACACCAGGGAAACGCCAGCGATTCACGGCGAAACGCGCGATATCGTCTTCGGTCAAACGCATCTTCAAGGGCACGCTGTCAAAACGGCGAGCCTGTTTGAGCTGCTTGCGAAAGGCGTCCAGGTCGTCCTGATCCAGCGGTATCACTTTGCCCAGATCGCTCAGCAACGCATCCATGTGCTGCACTTGTTGCGGCACGATTTCCAGCCGAAAAGCGGGCACATTGTCCGCCAGCAGCACGCCATTGCGGTCGTAGATCAAGCCACGCGCAGGCGGAAGCGCGCGCGGCTTCACGCTGTTGTTGATCGAACGCAACGCAAATTCGTCGTGATGCAGCACCTGCAGGAAAACATAGCGCCCGACCAGCGCGCACAAACCCAGCAGGATCAAGGCAAAACCCGCCAGCGCGCGACGACGGAACAACTCGCCTTCGCCGCGCGTGTCCTTGAAGGCACGGCGCTTGATCAGCTTTGCCATGCCAGCGTCTCCGGATGGAACGGCAACACCATGTCAGCCGCGCGCTTCATTGGATGCGCAACCGCGTCCGCAGATCGTCGAGCAGCAGGAACATGAACGGCCAAAGCAGGGCACTCACGAACGGAGATGCCCACCACAGCGCGGACGGCGTCGCCTCACCGGCGAAAGCGCGCACGATCAGCAACAGAAAGCGGTCGTTGACCAACAACGCCAACACCGCCAGGGTCTGCTGCCACATTGGAAAGAAACGCAAGCGCGAACGGAAGCGCAAGGCAATGAACGCGAGCACGCACAGACGCAACGCCTGTTCGCCCAACAACACGCCGTTCAACAGATCGGCGCATACACCCAGCACGAACGCGAGACCCAATGTAATGCGCTGATCGCCCGACTCCAACGCCCAGTACAGCAGTACCAACGCGGGCCAATACGGCTTGAACGGCTCCAGCACATGCGGCAACGGCACCAGCATCAGCAGCAGCGCAAATGCCAGCGTCCCGAAGAACCACCAGAACGAAACGCGCTGCCGGCTCATGTCTGCGGGACTCCGCTCTGCGGCGCGCCCGGCTTGGGCGTCGTCGGCAACGTCACGCGCGGAATCGCCGTGGATGCGGCGGGTGCCGGAGCCTGATCGGCGGGCGGCCCCGCGGGCGACGACGGTGGCGGCGGTCCGGCCGGTTCGGCCAGATCGTGCAGCAGCAGCACTTCGTCGCTGCGATCCAGGTCGGCGCTGGGCACGGCATGCGCCTCGAGGAACATGCCGGTAGGCGCCGGTCCGACATTACGAATTTCGCCGACCGGGAAGCCCTGCGGGAAACGTCCGCCGAGGCCGGAAGTGAGCAATTTGTCGCCGACACGCACATCGGCCGCCATCGGGATCGTCGGCAAGGTGAGCTGTTCGCCGTTGCGGGAACCGTAGGCGACCGTGCGCAAACCCGTGCGTTCGATCACCACCGGCAACGCGTGATCGGGATCGGTGACCAGCATCACGGTGGCGGAGTTAGGCAGCACATCGACCACCTGCCCCATGACGCCGTGCGCATCGATCACCGGCTGTCCGGCTTTCACGCCATCGCGCGCGCCCAGGTTGATCATCATTTGATAACGGTAGGCGCCGAGGTCCACGCCAATCACGCGCGCCATCTGCACATGCAGTTCGAGGCTGTGCTGGGTATCGAGCAGTTCCTTCAAGCGCTGGTTTTGCTCGGCCACGGCCGCCATGCGATTGAGCTTGGCGTTGGCCAGCAGCAGATCTTCGCGCAGACGTTGATTCTGCTCGGTGAGCAGGCGGCGATCGGCGAAGGCCACGCTCAGGTTGTGCAAGCCATCGGCCGGCAGGCTCGCCAAACGGTAGACCGGCTCGATCACAATCGCGGTCTTATAGCGCAGAAGCCACAGCCACCCATTGCGGTGATCGAGCACCATCAACACCATCGCCATGGCGAGATAGAAGATCAGCCGCAACGTGCCGGCTGCAGTACCGGCGAACAGGGGCGAGGATTCCTCGCGAGCGAGCGGCATAGCCTTGCCCCCTGGTATGGATTATTCGGGAGCGAAGAAGTCGCTGCCGTGCTGATCGATCAGCTCCAGCGCCTTGCCGCCGCCACGGGCCACGCAGGTCAGCGGATCGTCCGCCACCTGCACGTGCAAGCCGGTCTCTTCCGAGATCAGGCGGTCCAGATCGCGCAGCAATGCGCCACCGCCGGTCAGCACGATGCCGCGCTCGGCCACGTCGGAACACAGTTCCGGCGGCGTCTGTTCCAGCGCCGACTTCACCGCGGCCACGATGCCGGCCAGGGGTTCGTGCAGGGCCTCGAGAATCTCGTTGGAGTTGATCGTGAACATGCGCGGCACACCCTCGGCGAGGTTGCGGCCGGAGATCTCGATCTCCCGCACCTGGCTCTGCGGGAAGGCGCAGCCGATTTCGAGCTTGATGCGTTCGGCGGTGGATTCGCCGATCAGCGTGCCGTGATTGCGGCGCACGTAGTTGATGATGGCCTCGTCGAAGCGATCGCCACCCACACGCACCGATTGCGCATAGACGATGCCGTTGAGCGAGATCACCGCCACTTCGGAGGTACCACCGCCGATATCCAGCACCATCGAGCCACGCGCCTCATGCACCGGAATACCGGCGCCGATGGCGGCAGCCATGGGTTCCTCGATCAGGAATACGTCGCGGGCGCCAGCGCCTTCGGCCGACTCCTTGATGGCGCGACGCTCCACCTGGGTGGAGCCGCAGGGCACGCAGACCAGCACGCGCGGGCTCGGGCGCAGGAAACGGGAGCGATGAACCTGGCGGATGAAGTGCTGCAGCATCGCCTCGGTCATGGTGAAGTCGGCGATCACGCCGTCCTTCATCGGACGCACGGTGGCGATGTTGCCCGGGGTACGACCCAGCATGCGCTTGGCGTCGGTACCGACGGCGGCGACCGTGCGAGGACCACCCGGACCGCGGTCCTGGCGGATCGCCACGACGGAAGGCTCGTTCAAGACGATGCCCTGGCCCCGCACATAGATAAGTGTGTTGGCTGTGCCAAGGTCGATGGATACATCGTTGGAAAACATCCCGCGAAACTTCTTGAACATGGGTCCGCCGCGTATCGACTCTGGCTAAAAAGTAAGCGGGCCAGTCTAGTCAGCAAACCCCCTGTCCGCAAGGACATTCTCGTTAAGAAAGCCTTCTGGGACGCGATGATAGCTCCTTCCACCGCTCCGACCCGACGCACTGTCGACGCACCGGAAGTCGCCTTCGATCGGCATTGCCGTTACGATGACAGGCTTTGATCAAAACCCTCGCCAGCAACCTGTCGAGTACGACCGGTCGGCGATCAACACATTCGGGGCTTCCATCCATCATGTCTGCCGTCATCTGCGGATCGCTCGCCTACGACACCATCATGGTGTTCCAGGACCAGTTCAAGAACCACATCATTCCCGATCAGGTGCACATCCTGAACGTGTCGTTCCTGGTGCCGCGCATGCGCCGCGAATTCGGCGGCTGCGCCGGCAACATCGCCTATAACCTCAAGCTGCTCGGCGGCGAGCCGTTGCCGGTGGCTGCCGTGGGCCAGGATTTTGCGCCGTACCGCGAGCATCTGAAAAAGTGCGGCATTCGCCTCGACTGCATTCGTGTGTTCGACGAACAGTTCACGCCGCAGTGTTTCATTACCACCGACCTGGACAACAACCAGATCACCGCCTTCCATCCGGGCGCGATGTCCAGCGCGCACGAAAATCATGTGCGCAATATTCCCGACATCAGTTTCGGCATCGTGGCGCCGGATGGCCGCGATGCCATGCTGCAACACGTCGATGAATTCGCCGCACGCAATGTACCGTTCGTGTTCGATCCCGGTCAGGCGATGCCGTTGTTCAATGGCGATGAATTCCGCGCGATGATCGAAAAGGCGACCTACGTGATCGTCAACGATTACGAATCGCAGCTACTGCAGCAACGCACAGGCTGGAGCGCCGCCGACATTGCGTCGCGCGTGAAGGCGTACATCGTGACACTGGGGCCGCGCGGTTCGTTGATTCACGCTGACGGCACCACGCACGAGATTCCGCCGGCGCGCGAGCGTCAGATCGTCGATCCCACTGGTTGCGGCGACGCTTATCGCGCCGGCCTGATCTTCGGCATCATGAAAGGCCTGGATTGGCCCACTATCGGCCGCATGGCTTCGCTGATGGGCGCGCTGAAAGTCGAACATCCCGGCACGCAAAACCAGCACTTCACCTACGCAGAATTTGCGAAGCAATTCGAAGAGCAGTTCGGTTACGCACTGGCCTGACCCACGACACAGCATCAGGGAGAACCGCATGTCGACCATCGCAAATATCGTGATCGCGATCATCGCCCTGATGCACGTGTGGTTTCTGATCCTGGAAATGTTTCTGTGGGACAAGCCCATCGGGCGGCGCGCGTTCGGCCTTACCGCGGAGTTCGCTGCGCAGTCGAAAGTGCTCGCCGCCAATCAGGGGCTGTACAACGGATTTCTTGCAGCCGGCCTGATCTGGGGACTTCTCCTGGGCAACGTCGAAGGCACGCATGTGAAAATCTTTTTTCTCGCATGCGTGCTGATCGCTGGCTTGTATGGCGGATTCACCGCAACACGCAAGGTGCTTTGGATTCAGGCCTTACCCGCTGCCATCGGCCTCGCGCTCGTGTTGTTGAGCTAAACAACGATCGCGCATGACAGATCACAACCGCGAAGCCGTCGGACAGCCATTCGATCCCGCGCGGATGCAATACGCTCGTGCCCAAAGCTGGGCCGCGCTGCACGGCATCCGGGAGCGCATGCATCCGGGCATCAGCGAAGACGAGGCGACGACCGCCGCCGCCGACGTGTTCCGCGATCTGGGCATGGAGCGGCTATGGCATCCGCCCTACGTCCGGATCGGCCCGAACACCACCAAAACCTACCGGGAGCGCTCCATTCCCGGCGTGCGCCTGGGTGAAAACGACATCTTCTTCATCGACCTGGGCCTGGTCTTCGACGGCCACGAAGGCGACGTGGGGGATACCTTCGTGGTGGGTCACGTGCCTGAACACCAGGCTTGCGCCCAGGCGGCCCGGGACTTATTCCAGGAAGTCGCCGCCAAATGGCGCGCGGAAGGCCTGAACGGCCACAACCTGTATAATTACGCCCAAGAGCGCGCCGAGGCGATGGGTTGGCGTTTCAACCACGCCGTCAAAGGCCATCGCATCAGCGATTTTCCGCACTCGGTACACAAGGGCGGCGATCTGGGTGATTTCGGGCACAGCCCTTCCAGCGGCCTGTGGGTGCTGGAAATCCAGATTGCGCATCCGACCGAACCGTTCGGCGCTTTCTACGAGGATCTGCTGACCGACCCGGCGCATTAAGCGCGCCAGACGGCCAGCCAGCCTCGGCAACGCCGGATACACATTTGAAACGTACTCTGCGGACAGTGCACGGAATGTCCGCCCCCTGTTCGCCCAACGACTTTTACTTACGGAATCAAGACTGTGGCTCGCCAAAAACCCCTAAGCCTCTACCGCAACATCGGCATCATCGCGCACATCGACGCGGGTAAGACCACCACGACCGAGCGCGTGCTGTACTACACCGGTAAGAAGCACCAGATCGTCGACGTCCACGACACGAAGGACGGCAAGGGCTCGACCACCACCGATTACCTGGAACAGGAACGCAAGCGCGGCATCACCATTCAGTCCGCCGCGGTGTCCACCGAGTGGAAGGGTCACCAGATCAACGTGATCGACACCCCAGGCCACGTGGACTTCACCATCGAAGTGAACCGTTCGCTGCGCGTGCTCGACGGCGCCGTGGTGGTGTTCGACGGCGTGGCCGGCGTGGAACCGCAGACGGAAACCAACTGGCGCCTCGCCGACCAGTACAACGTGCCGCGCGTGTGCTACGTCAACAAGATGGACCGCATCGGCGCCAACTTCGCGCACTGCGTGAAGGGCATCAAAGAGCGCCTGGGCGCCAACGCCCTGCTCTGCCAGGTACCGCTGGGCAGCCACGATGAATTCGTCGGCATGGCCGACCTGGTCGCCGGCGTCGGCTACATCTGGAAGGGCCACGACAAAGACAGCCCGTGGGATACCGTGCCGCTCGCCGAGATCGCCGGCAAGGTGAAGTTCGAATCCACCGCCGATAACGAATGGGTCGCCAACCTCGCCAAGCTGCGCGAAGAGACGATCGAAAAAGCGCTGGAAATGGACGACGAAGCGTTCGACAAGCTGCTCAACGCCGGCGACGTCGACACCTATATCGCCAGCGGCGACTTCAGCTTGGAACTGCTGAAGAAGTGCATCCGCAAGGGTTGCGTGCAAGGCAAGCTGGTGCCGGTATTCTGCGGCTCCTCCTACCGCAACAAGGGCGTGCAGCAGTTGCTCGACGCCGTGGTCGATTACATGCCGTACCCGGGCGAGAACGGCGGCATCGCGATGGTGGACGAAGACGGTCACATCATCGGCGAGCAGGGCGTAATCGACGAAGCACCGGCGCGCGCGCTGGCGTTCAAGGTCATTCTATGACGATTCAGTTGAGATAGCCGAGCGGGTTTGCCGCGATAACAACTGGATTGTGGTGTCGGATACGTCCTGGCCCGGCTATGAGCGCATTCCCGGCCTCGTGATGCAGGGCTATACGGCGATGCTCAACGAAATCGTGCGGGAGCTGCCGGAGAAGCCGACCCATGTCTTTATTCAGGCCGGCGTCGGCGGACTCGCCGCAGCGGTGGCGGGATATTTCGACATCGTGTTCGGCAAGGATCGCCCGACTTTCGTGGTGGTCGAGCCGGATCGTGCCGACTGCATCTACCAGAGCGCAGTGGCAGGCGAGCCCATCAAGATCAAGCATGGCAAACCGACCATCATGGCGATGCTGGAATGTTACGAGCCTTCGCTCGTCGCATGGCGCATTCTCTCGCGCAAAGCAGACGCCTTCA
>JAATFF010000129.1 GCA_015655335.1 Lysobacterales bacterium
AGGCGACCGCCAAGGCGATGAGAAGCAGTGTCGTAGCCCACGGGTGATCGCGCATCGCCGTCGTAAGCACGAGGTACTCGCTCGCGAACACGCTAAACGGTGGTATGCCTAGAATCGCAAGTGCACCCAGCATCAATCCCCAACCCACGCCCGCATGAAGGTCTAGCAATCCGCGGATGTCGTCCATGCGCTGTGTACCCGCCGATTGCGTGGCGTGACCGGCGGCAAAGAAGATGGCTGACTTGGTCAGCGAGTGCACCGTCATATGCAGCAGCCCCGCGAAACAGGCGATAGGTCCGCCCATGCCAAAGGCGAATGTGACGATGCCCATGTGTTCGATCGAGGAATACGCGAACAGTCGCTTGATGTCGCGCTGACGCCACAAGAAAAAGCTAGCCAGCACGGTCGACAAGAGTCCGAAGCCCATCAGCATATGTCCGGGCACATTCGAGTGCAGCGCACCGTCGGCGAGGATCTTGCAGCGCATGACCGCATACAGCGCGACGTTGAGCAGCAAGCCCGACAGCACCGCCGAGACCGGCGTCGGACCTTCGGCGTGCGCATCCGGCAACCAGTTATGCAACGGCGCCAGACCGACCTTAGTGCCGTAGCCGACCAGGAGGAACACAAACGCCAACCCCAGCACGCGCGGCTCCAGTTGTCCCTTTACCGCATCGAGATGCGTCCACAACAACGCACTCATGCTTTCGCCGCCGCCAAGCAGGCCTTCGGCCGCCACATAAAGCAGGATCGTGCCGAACAGTGCCAAGGCGATGCCAACGCCGCACAAGATAAAGTATTTCCATGCTGCCTCGATGCTCGCACGCGTTCGATACAGCGAGACCAGCAACACGGTCGACAGCGTGGCCGCTTCCATCGCCACCCAAAGAAAGCCCATGTTGTTGGTGGTCAACGCCACGAACATAGCCGTCATGAAGAGCTGATACATGCTGTGATACAGCCGTAGTCGACCCGGTGAAAGACGCCCATGCGCTGCTTCGATGCGCATATAGGGGCGCGAAAACACCGAGGTGGTCAAACCGACCAGGGCCGTCAACGCGACCAAAAACACGTTGAATGGATCGATGAAGAACTGCTCGTGCCAGACGGTCATCGGACCGCCTTGCATGATGCGCACCACTAGCGCGGTGGCTGCGAGCAAGGTGGCGAGACTGATCGCGACATTCACTTCGGCGGCATACCGCTGCGCACCGACGATCGCGAGCAACGCGGCGCCAAGCAGGGGAAGGCCTAGAACCAGCAGGATCGCCACGTCAGTCCTCCTTCAACGATTCGAGGTGACGCAGATCGAGGCTGTCGAACTGTTCGCGGATGTGGAAGAAGAAGACACCGAAGATGAAGACGCCCACCAGCACATCCAACGCGATGCCCAGTTCGACCACCATCGGCATGCCATAGGTGGTGCTGGTGGCCGCAAAGAACAGTCCGTTTTCCAGCGCAAGAAACCCGATTACCTGGGTGAAGGCTTTGCGTCGGGCGAGAATCATCAGGAACGCGAGCAGGATCACGGCCAGCGCGATCCCCAATGTCCGCCGCAGCACCGTCGTGGCCAGTGCGCTGACCGGTTGCGCCAGGCCAAAAGCGAAGATCACCAGGCCAATGCCGACCAGCATCAGCGTCGGCAGATTCAACAGCGGTTCGTTGTCCCGCTCGATCCCCAGCTGACGCAGCAGGCGCAGCAGGATCCATGGCAGTACGCCCACTTTGAGGATCAGCGTGAGTGCGGCGGAATAAAACAGATGGGTGAGATGGGCGGTGGCTGCCACCAGTGCGGTCGATACAAACAGCACAGCGCCCTGGCACACCAGCAAGATGACCAAGCGCCGGCTGCGCCGCTCGGCCAGCATGGCGAAAGAGATCAGCAGCAGCGCTCCGGCGAGTACTTGCAGCACCTGATTGGCGAAAGATATGGAAGTCATACGCTCATACCTCCAGCAGCAGATGCACGAGCAGGCCGAGCACAGCGAGTAAGAACGCCATGGTCAAGAATTCCGGTGCGCGAAACAGACGCAGCTTGGCCGAGACCGTCTCCAGCAACGCCAGTGCAGCGCCGGCCACCACCAGTTTGACCCCCAGCATCACGATGGCGAGCCCGAATCCCCACGGACTCGCGTCCTGAAGAGCAATGCCCCACGGCACGAACAACGCAAAACCGATACAGGCGTAGTTGAACAATTTGAGCCAGGAGGCCCATTCGATCAGCGCGAGATGGCACGCTGAATATTCCAACACCATCGCCTCGTGGATCATCGTCAACTCAAGATGGGTCGACGGGTTATCGATCGGCAAGCGCGCATTCTCGGCCAGCAGCACCATCACGAACGCCACGCCGGCAAACGCGAGGCTTGCATGTAGCACGATATGCGGTTGGGTCAGTGTGTTGGCCACGATCGTGGGCAACGCCGTGCTGCCGAACATCAGGAAGGCATTGAACAGCACCATCAACAGGGCGGGTTCGGTCAAGAAACCGATCATCATTTCGCGCCGCGCGCCCAGGCTACCGAAGGCAGTGCCGATATCCATTGCGGCGAGCGCAATGATCACGCGTCCGGTGGCGAACAAGCCGACCAGCGCGATGGCGTCAGCGACTCTAGCCAGAGGCAGATCGGTCGTGATCGAGGGCACGATGGCCGCCGCCACAACCATGGTGGCAAACACCGCGTAGGGTGCGCCGCGAAACAACCAGGACGCGTGTGTGGCGAGCGCCGCATCCTTATGGAATAGCTTGCGCAAGACGCGATACGGCTGCCAGAGCACCGGCGCAGACCGGTTTTGCAACCAGGCACGACACTGCGTAACCCAACCGACGAATAGCGGCGCCAGGGCGATGGCGAGCAGGCACTCGCCGACCTGCCATGCATAGCTCATGGCCATCATAGGACGCACACCAGCAGGAAAACCAAGGTCAGGAAGCTGTAGAGCAAATAGATCGGCAATCGCCCACCTTGCAGGATCGTCAGGCCTTCCGCCGTACGACGTACCAGTTGGGCCAAAGGCACATAGAACGTGTGCCAGAACCGATCTTGGATGTCGATGCGATAACGGGGCTCGGCATCAGTGGGCGCCGGCATCTCTCGCTCAATCCGGAAGATCGGCCCGAAAAGATGGCGAATCGGTTGACCAAAGCCTTCGGCCGTATCCTGCATGCGCGGTGTGCGCCACGGATAACCGCAATTCCACGGTGCCGTGCGGCGAACCTGACCGTGATAGAAACGGCGCATCAATGCAACCGTGATTCCAACCACCACCACCATGCCGACCCACAGCCACAAGCCACTGTACGATGCGTGGTTCGAGGCCATAGGCGTCATCCACCACGCCGAGGGGCCTCGCTGCACCGTTGTGCCGATCAGTAGCTGCGTGACATGTCCCACCCCATCCAGCGCTACTTGCGGGAAGAGTCCAATCAGCACGCAACCGAGGGCGAGCCACAGCAAGCCGGCGCGCTCCAGCCACCCGGCATCGTGCGCCTCCCGCAGTTCGCTCTCGCGCGGCTGGCCCAGAAAGATCACGCCGTAGAATTTCACCATCACATAGCCGGCGAGTGCCGCAGTCAGCGACACTACCGCCGCGCCCAGCGGCACGATCATGTTGAGAAACGCGTGCGGTATCTGCGGCGTCTGCAGAAAGGCCTGCAGCAACAGCCATTCGGACACAAAGCCGTTGAGTGGCGGCAAGCCGGCAATCGCCAGCGAACCGATCAGCGCGAGCGCGGCCACCCACGGCATCCGCTGAATCAATCCACCGAGTTTGCCCAAGCTGCGTTCGCCGGTGGCGTGCATGACCGAGCCGGTAGCAAGAAATAACAGACTCTTGAAAAGCGCATGATTGAGCGCGTGAATCAGCACGGCCGCCAACGCCAACGCGGCGAGCACGCGCATATCGAAGCTGCGGCATACCAGTGCCAAACCGATGCCCGCGACGATCAACCCGATATTCTCGATCGAGGAATACGCCAGCAGCCGCTTCATGTCGGTTTGTGCGGTCGCGAAGATCACACCATAGAGTGCGGTGCCGAGTCCAAGGGCTAGCGTCAACAGCCCCCACCACCACGGGCCGACGTGCAGCA
Source organism: Lysobacterales bacterium (assembly GCA_015655335.1). Classification (GTDB taxonomy): domain Bacteria; phylum Pseudomonadota; class Gammaproteobacteria; order Xanthomonadales; family Rhodanobacteraceae; genus Dyella_B. The sequence goes on from JAATFF010000129.1 coordinate 4,091, forward strand.
AATCCCAGCTGACGCGAAGCAAGCCGTAGATGGCGGTTTTGAGCATCAGGCCACTCATCATCGCCGACACCGGCGAGGGTGCTGCGGGATGCGCTTCTGGGAGCCACACATGTAGAGGGACTAAGCCAGCCTTGGCACCAAAGCCGAAGAGCGCTAGAAGGAAAGCGATGCTGGCCCAGGCCGGCGCGAGCGTAGCGCCCCGCATTGCGTCGAACGTCATCTGCCAGCTGCCACCGTGGAGTACGCCGAAGCACAACAGCAGTCCCAGCGCGCCGACATGGGCCATCAGCAGGTAGAGAAATCCGGCGCGGCGAATGTCCGGTAACCGATGTTGCGTGGTTACCAAGAAGTACGAACTCAGTGCCATGGTCTCCCACGCAACCATGAACAGATACGCGTCGTCGGCCAGGATGACTGTCGCCATGCTGGCGAGAAAGACGTGGTACTGCAGGCACAGTAGCCCCGGCGCGGTGCCTTCGCCTGATCGAAAATAGCCGGCGGAAAAGACCGAAATTCCGGTGCCCGCACTCCCCAATAGAAGTAAAAAGAACCCCGACAACGGATCCAGGCGCACATGAAAGGGTAGGTCCGGGAGACCCAACGGCAGCACAGTACTTTGTGTGACGAAGCCGTCCACCACGGTGAGTGCGCCGACGATGGCCACACCCAAGGCGATCAGGGCGCCCACGGGAAAGAGGATGTGCGCCACCCAGCCGATGCGATGCGGTTGCAGCAGCCCAGACACACCCACCAGCAGCCATGCGGCGATCAAGCCGAGCAGCATCGCCAGATCGGGTGTTGCCGCGAGCCCGTTCACGCCTGCCATGTCCCCCGAAGTCGATAAGGTGGGCCCGAATCAGTGCCCTGTTATGATAATCGTATTATCATTGAACGCACTTCTAGTGTAAGGCTGATGTGACCCTCATGCCAATCGAAAACCGTACGGCTCGCCTAACCATCCTGATCGACCCGCGCAAGAAAGCGGTCTTCGAGCGCCTGTGCACGGAAGAAGACACGACCCCCTCGCAAGTTGTGCGGCAACTCATCCGGGAATACATCGAACGCAAGTTGGGACGCCCATGGCATGCGGAAGATGAGCCGCTGTCCGAGGCGGAGGGGGAAAGCCGTCATGCCAGCGTCCGATAAGTCCGCGACGACTCCGTTGCGAGCGGCTGCAAAGAAAGAGCGGGGCACCTCGCAGGCGATGGCGGGGTTGCGTCCGGAACAAGTCGCGTTCCTGGGGGAGTACACCGATACGTCCACGGACAAGAGTGTGTTCGTGCAGATTCTGTGCTGGCCCACGATTCCCGCAGCGTGGCCCATGCTTACGCAGTCGATCGACTCGTTAAACAGGCTACGCGGCGAACTTCCGGGACCCGGCATTGCGCCGGGGGCGTCGTGGCTTCAAAGCGTGGCGCCGCAATTGTGCACCCCGCTAGAGCGTGAATTAGGTGCCGCCGAGACCACACTCGCCGCCCTGATTCGTCGTTTGCCCGTGCGCTTTGCCGTCGCACTGGTCGAGCACCCCACCGGTCAGTCTTCCGGATCGGGCACGGTTCGCTACCGCTCATTGTTCTCCGGGTGTTTGTCGGCGTATGGCGCGTTCCTGAAGAGTTCGAATCAACCGGCGTGTCGCGTCATGATCGCGCCGGGCCCGGCTTCCGATGAGGCGCAGCAGCATATCTATGAAGAAATGCGACCGCATCTGGACCATGCGGATCGAGTTGGCCGCCTCGAGTTGGCATTTTGGCCCGAAGCGACACTGCCGTTGCCCTTGGAAATCGCGCAATTGGCGGCAGCGGCGGTCGGCCGGCATCTGCAGCAACCCAAGCAAGCGAATCCGCTCTTCGATACCGTGCGCGCCCACCTGGCGCCACCTTCGCGGTTTCATGCCTTGAGCCGAAAAACGCGCCTTAAATAAAGCAGGTACCCGAAACGGGGAAAATCCTTCACGGCGTCGGCTAAACCGGCGCGTTTTTCTTCCACGATGAGTCGAGGGCGGTATCATGGCGGTGTTGATCATCGATGACGATGCTTCGTTCCGCGAGGATCTCAAACGTAGCTTGCAGCAGATGGGGTACGTCGCCCATACCGCCGTGGGCTTGGAGTCCGCGCTCGATGCCATGCTGCAGACACCCCAGCGCATCGCCATGATTGACGCGCATCTTCCTTATGGTGAAACGCCATTCCTGCTCACGCTGTTTCGTCAGTGTGGCATTCCCGTACTGCTTTTCGTCGAGCGAGAAGCCGCAACAGGTGCGCCACGCCCTACGACATGCCAAGGCGATCTGACGCTCATGAAGCCCGTGGGTGTTGTGGAATTGGAACGCAGCCTGCAGAGGTTATTGAAGTGATGCATGTGTCGGACTGGGGCTCAATTGGCCTTATTGGAACCACACGCTACCTTATCCACTAACGATCGAGATCCATGATGGCTGTACGCGACTGCAATGGAAATGAACTTACCGAAGGTGACGCAGTGCTCGTCATCAAAGACCTAAAGGTCAAAGGCGCTTCGCTTACGCTCAAGCGCGGCACACTATTCAAGAACATCCACCTCACATCCAGCCAAGAAGAAATCGAATGCCGTGAGGGCAAGAGCACGCTCGTGCTCAAAACGTGCTTCGTAAAGAAGGCTTAGCATGTATTCGGGGCTTTGCGACAATATTCTTCCACGCGCTGCCAGGTGAGCATCGCAATGGCGTATGCGCGATAGAAGTCGTCCGGGGTGGATGGCTGTGTGCTCATCCTATGTGACGCTCATCCTGAAATGGCTCCAAGTGCCTGATCCGATCCGTCAGGATGTCCGTAGTTGTACGCAGATAGACCAAAGCCCGGATGGACCCCATCTCATCATTGGCATAGCCGTCCAGGTAGCGGAGAAAGTACGCCCGCCAGATGGAATGTCGCCGCCGATCGAGTCGCTCTGCTTTCCGTAATGAACGCAGGAGATCCGCGAGCCTCTTTCGTGCGGTGCCCAATCCTGCCAGGCCTTGTCGGTCATCTCAGGCTGCGTCAGCGGCACATCGGCCCAAATGGTTTCCCAAAGCACCGCGTCTACACCCATCATGAAGTGCTCGACGGCCTCTATGGAGGCATTCGCCTGGTCAACTGTGTGACGCTTCGCATTCTTTCTGATAATTCTTTCGCTTGAATTCCTCAGGGCCTAAACAGCAAGGACCCATGCAGTAAACCGTTGCCATGGCCCCAATGCGGGAATAATGAAGATCAAGGCAATCATCAATGCATAGAGCGCCAAACCCCAACGCGTAGCACGTTGAATTTTTCGCGTCGAAAGTAAGTCATATGCTGCGATGGCGAGTGGAAAGATCGTTAGTACCGCTACTGTGGAAAATATTGACGTCATGAATGAGAAGGGCCAGCGATCGACCGCGGGCGCTAGAATCGAGATAGTTGCGAACACCATAAGACGCTTATGCATGGTTGGCTCTTTGCGCATGTGCAATCCCCAAACCACGAAGATGGAAAAAAACAATAACTGGAGTAGATCACCAGCAAGAAACACGGTAGGGGGTATGCGAGGTACCGCGTTCCGGCGTACTGCCATCACTAGAGTGCAAGTGCCCGCAATCACCATCAGCGGGGCCATGAAAGCGCCCAACACGCCCACTCGACGATGCCAACGTGTATGCCCCGTTGCCACGAGTGTGATTTGGATTATTAACAGAAAAATCCAGCTAACGAAGAGCGCACCGTGGATATGGACAGTCAGACTCGGTAGATGGGCAAAGATCAACCCGGCGCGGAAATAGCTGTCTTTAAAACCAATGAAGACCGTCGCGGAGACGGCCAGGCTTATTAATGCGAAAAACGCGTGTTCCACCTTGCGACTGACGGCAATACCGTTCATGAACTTCCCCCATGTGAGCCCCTGGCTCTGAGCTTAATAGTGAGGGGAGAGCATGCCTATTAGGCTATTTCCTACCTACGCTTACAGACCCTCATGCCACAAAGGCTGCGGGTTGCAGTTCGACGGCTGCAGCAGTTAATCAGTGGGATTGCCTAGTAAACAACGGAGTATTGATCGCAGGGGAGTGCGGCTGCGTCCGCTTTGGGTCGGAAAGTGTTGAGAACCGACGGATTGACCTTCAGCAAGTCCTATCTGCCGCTAACTTATGAGCGGCTGAAGTACCATCCAAACAACGCGCAAATCGACGATAGTCAGGGACACACGATGATGGCTTTGTTCGACTGGGGCTGATCTTCCGGCTGGCACGGCTACTTCGCAGCTGGCTGCTTGAACGGGGACACGTCGGCAGCTCCGCCCAAAAGACGCACGGTACGTGGTGGTCTGGAGTTTTGACTGCGGCCAAAGTTGGCGGGCAGGGTGGCATGCAACGTAAGTAATTGAAATATAAGGCTGTAAACGGCCTGCAAAGCCGTGTACGCCGGTTCGATTCCGACCTCGGCCTCTATTGCGAACTTTGAAAAAGCGCCCCTGTGGCGCTTTTTCTTTGCCCGGAATTTGGGTGGAAAATTTGCGAGCCACCGTGGATTGGGAGTGACGTGTAAACCAGCGGAGGCCGAGCGTTGTATCAGTGACGAATGTACTTATTTGACGCTCGTTTTTCTGCGCTCATCTAAAAAAACAATCACGCGTTTTTTGCTCGTCATCCCGGCGAAAGCCGGGATGACGTTGAGGTAATGCTGAAATTTCACGCCAGTCAAAACGTGGGGATACCTCAGATGTCGACGGGTTTGATTTTTAGTACGTGGCGCTTTGCCACATTTCGCGCTGGTGTAGGTATGCCATGCTAATGTGATCGATGTTGCGTAAGTGCGCGCTACGCGCTGTAGGGATCTTGGTGCTTCGACGGAAGACTTCTCGTCAATTAGTGGCTTGGCTGGCGATGCTGGCCATGGCGCTTATTGTCGTGATGCCGGCCGTTTCGCGGGTTATGCCGATGTCTGGCGCGATGCCGGGCATGGATTCGTCCTGCCCCCAGCACCACGCTGAAACGCACCATCCCGCTTCGCCTCATAATCCGGCCGATCCCACGGATAGGTGCGGCTATTGCGTTCTGCTAAACCATGCGCCGTTGCTCGCTTCGGGCGAGGTGCTTCACCTTGTCCCGGTTGCTCCCAACCTGACGGTTTCGGTCGTCGCTCGGGCCGATGATGCATATACATCGCCTATTCTGAGTGCCAAACCTCGCGGGCCGCCGCGCATCGGTTAGCCGATGGGCGAACAAGCCGCGGCGTCGTGGCTGCGGATGTTTGCCCCTTTCTCGCTAATCGTTTCCGACGAACGAATCTATGCCGTTTGTGGCTGTTCGTCGTGGGAATACGCCGAATGTTTTTGTGTTGCTGGCCACAGTTATGGCCGCAACGAATCTTGGAGTTTTCATTCATGCGCGTCATGAATCCCATACGTACATCTCGTGTTCGAACGATTGACTCAAGCGGAGTGTTCCCATCGCGCAAGCTGTGTTTGATAACCAAGCCGCTGGCTGCAGGTATTGTCTTACTTGGCATGGGGATGCTTCCGCGAGCCGCGCATGCTTGTGCCACGTGCGGTTGCACGCTTAGCACGGACGCCGCGACGGGCTATTCCACGGCGTCCGGTTGGCGCATCAATATCGATTACACCTACATCGATCAGGATCAGTTGCGCCGCGGCAGTAGTAAGGCCACGCCGGAGCAAGTGGTTAACCGACCATCGGACCCATCGCTGGGCGGTGGCGAAATCGAGAGGGGCACATCCAACCGTTACATCAATCTCTCGGCAATGTATCGTTTCAATGCCGATTGGGGCATGACGTTCATCGTGCCGTACGTGTTGCGCGATCACTCCACCTACGGCACTCAATTACAGCCCTATATACCTGCAGAGAGCGCCCCGGACCAGATCAGCAACGCCCATGTCGCGGGTGTGGGCGATGCCAAGATATTGGCCAGTTATCAGGGCTTTCTCCCGACGCACAATTTTGGCGTGCAGTTTGGCGTGAAGCTTCCCACCGGCAACTACGGTGGGGAGACGGAAGATGGTCATCTGGTGGGTCATCCAGTGACGTTCTACAACGGCCCGAATCTTGGCCAGTCGCTGGATACGAGCCTGCAGGCGGGCACGGGCAGCACCGACCTGATTGCCGGCGCGTATTACTTTCAGCCGGTGAGCCAGAATTTCGATGCTTTCGTAAACGGGCAGTTTCAGGCAGCGATCAAGGAAAATCTCGATAATCCCGGCGCGGATTACCGTCCTGGCAATCTCACTTCCATTAGCGTTGGCCTACGTTATGAAGCACACGCCAATTGGGTGCCGCAGGTGCAGATCAACTGGATCCACAAGATGGCCGATCAGGGTTTTCTGGCGGATGTCCCCGATACCGAGGGCACCGTGGCATACCTGAGCCCGGGCATCAGTGGCAGCCTGAGCAAAAATCTTCAGCTGTACGCTTTTGTGCAGGTGCCGATTTATAGCCATTTGCAAGGCTATCAGCTGTTTCCGGGCTGGACCGGCACCGTCGGCATCAGCATGAAACTCTGAATCGAAAACATTGACCCGCTAAACTCCGTGTTGCCGAGTTACGGCGGCAACACGCTACAAGATCACCGCGATGCTTTTATTGAAATCCGACCGCGTAACCAAGTTTCTACGCTGCGCTTGCCTAGGCTTGATGTTGAGTACTGTGGCGCGGCCCGTGCTTGCCAACGATCTGGTGGTGGGCGAAGCGGCGCCGCATATCGCGTTAAACACGCTCGATGGCAAGCAGATCGATCTTCGCGATTTGCGCGGCAAGGTCGTGATTCTGACGTTCTGGGCCACATGGTGCGATCCCTGTCGGGAAGAGTTACCACTCCTATCGCGCTATGCCCAGGAACATGCGAAGCAGGGTCTGGTGGTATTAGGTTTTAGTCTGGATACGCCGGGCCAGCTCGATCAGGTGCGGACCGTGGCCCATTCCCTTAGCTTTCCCGTGGGATTGCTTGGGGACCCTCATGTGCCCGGCTACGGCCGCATCTGGCATTTGCCGGTGAGTTTCACCATCGATCGCAATGGTCGGCTTGTCGATGATGGTTGGAAAGACAAGCAGCCAGTGTGGACAACGGATCGCTTGGACAAGGTGGTTACACCGCTCTTGACCCCTGCGCGATAGTGCCTCCGGCGCAGCATGGGCTACGGAAACTGTCGTCATTTCGACATCTACGCGTTGCAAAGTTACAGCTAAGCCAGTCCCGCTAGCCTTATGCAGGTATCAGGCTGGAGGCTTTCGGGTGCGGGTGTCGAAGATTTGGCTACTTATGGAAGCGATGTTCCGTCCACGCTCATGGCGAGCGTGCGCGATGGTGTGCGCGTTTGCGGGCAGCTTGTTGTCAGGTTGTGCGACGTATTCGCCGGAACCATTAGGTAGCGGGCAGGGGGCTAGGGACGCTTCGCAACTTACCGTGAATGTGGCAGATATGCCGTTGCCGGCCTTGCGCACGCATCGCTTCGATCCCGCGCAGGGATTGGATGCGACGGACGTGGCCATGCTTGCGGTTGTCAACAATCCGGATCTTCGAGTGCTCCGCGACCAGTTGAGCATCGCTCGGGCTCAGGCGTTTGCCGCCGGATTGCTGCCGGATCCGCAGATATCCGCCGGCAAGGATTTCCTCGCGCATCACCAATCGGGTTTTACCAGCGCCTACAACTTTGGCATCAGCGAAGACATCAGCAATCTGTTGTTGCGCTCCACGCGCAAGGCCGCCGCGAACGCACAGGCCGATCAGGTGAACTTGGATCTACTCTGGGCGGAATGGCAAACCATTGCGCAGTCGCGCTTGTTGTTCAATCAAGTGCTTTCGTGGCGCGAGCAACAGAAGCAACTCACTGCTGAAAAAGTCGCGCTGACTTCGGTAGATGGCTATGTTCGCAAGGCGCTGCAACAAGGCAACTTGACGTATGACAGCGCCAGCGCCGGTTTGAACGCGTACGCCGATGCCAGCAAGCGGCTATCGGATAGCACCATTCAACTGCATCAGGCAGAACATGATTTGCGCTTGTTGCTGGGCCTCGCGCCCGATGCGCCGCTCGATCTGACCGGCGAACCGTTCCGCGTTGTGCCAACGCCGGAACAAGCACAGCTTGCGCTAGCGAGCCTGCCGCAACGCCGTCCCGATCTGTTGGCACTACAGGCTGGCTACAAAGCGCAAGAAGCAACATTGCGCGGTGCCATTCGTGCACAATTTCCGGCCATCACGTTCGGAGTAGACCGTCAGCGCGATACCAGCGATATCGTAACCAATGGCTTCACCCTTGGTTTGACCTTGCCGCTGTTTGATCGCAACCGTGGCAATATCGCCATCGAAAAAGCCACGCGCCAGCAGCTCAAAGACGATTACGAAAATCGCTTGCTCACCACACGCAGCGATATCGAGCAACTCACGGCGGATCTCGATACGCTGA
>JAATFF010000041.1 GCA_015655335.1 Lysobacterales bacterium
AAAAGCCCGGCCAGTCCTCACGGACCCGAAGGGCGCCGCAGTGGGGTGCCCTTCTCTTTGGTTACTTTCTCTTGGGCACGCAAGAGAAAGTGACTCGGGCCCTTCGGGACCGAAAGCCCGCCGCAGGCGAGCAACCTCGCGTCAATGTGCGGCCATATTGCGCCTAATTCCTCCTGCAGTCGGTGCCAAGCAAAACCCAACACCTACGCCGCAGGTTTATTCTTGTGCAGCGATGGACGATAAGCCTCCATCAGCGCCGCGAACGTACGCGTATGCAGCGACGCCGCGTCGAAACCCTTGGGCAATAGCCCCGCGATTTCCAGCATCACTGCGCCGTGCAAAGCGGCCCACACCTGATGGCCGAGAATGGGTGCATCCGCTTCAATCGTGCCTTCGTCGATCATCACCTGCGTATCCGCAGCGATGCATCGCCACATGCGTGCGTGGGCCTCGCGATACGCAGGGTTGTCGTGGTTGGCTTCGGGATATTCAAACATCAACCGATAGGTTGCCGTGTCACGACGCGCGAAGTCGATGTAAGCATCACGCACATTGCGACTGCGTGTTCGTCCATCACCCGGTGTATCCAGTGCGTTTTCAAGCGCTTCAGCCATCTGGTGCATGCCGCGCGTACGCACTGCGGTGATGATTTCTTCCTTGCTGTCGTGATAGCGATACAGCGTCATCGTGCCGCATCCGAGTTCGGTGGCCAGGCGGCGCATGGTGACCGCCGCCGGGCCTTCGTCGACGAAAAGCTTTGCCGCGGCGCTGCAAATGCGCGCGCGGAAGGCTTCAGTTTCGCTTTCGCTAAGCGCTTTGGGCACGTGGTTCTCGAATTACTGAGTTTGAACGTCGAGCGTCTTGCGGAAGAAGGCCAGGGCATCGGCATTAATTTGCTGATGCACTTTCACGCGATCGACACCCGGCGGATCGCTGCAAATGTCCTTCATATCTTTCGCAAGTTCCGGCGAGCAGGGATCGATGAACACCCAGTGATCGGCAAGCGGCACCATCTTCACGCCAACCAGCGTCTTGATCAGCGGGCTGATGCGTTCGGCGTTTTCCTTCGGTATCAACACATGATCGTTCTGGCCGTAGTAAAGAAAAACGGGACGATCGATTTTTGCTAGACCGGCTTCATCGAAAATCAGGCTAAGCGGTGCCATCGCGAAGGCTGCTTTTACGCGCGGATCAGCAGTGCTGCCCCAGCGCGTAAGCTGGTTTTCGAGGCCATCCATCCTTTGTTCGATGGTGCGTCCGTGACTTTCTTCTTCGGCGATCATTCGCTTGGCCTCGCGGCAAACGCCCTGGTCATTCGGATAGCGATGGCAGAAGTCGATGAAGCGGCGAAATTGCGGTACGGCACCGACGACCATCAGGCTCGTGTACCCGCCTGCCGAAAAACCAGTCACGCCGATGCGATTGGCATCGATCAATCGCTTCCAATGAGGATCGTTGAGCAACAGGGTGATGGTTGCTTTGACTTGAATCGGTCGACCCACCAACACCGACGCGTATCCCACACCGCTCACATCGTGGAAGTTGTCTTTGGGATGTTCGAGCGTGGCGACTATGAAACCGTGGCTCGCCAGATAGGTCGCCAGGTCGTTGTGACCGAGATTCGAGCCGCCGTTGCCATGTGAAATCACCACCAGCGGTTTCGCACCGGGAATCGCCGGCGCATCGATGGTCGCTGCGACGTGATAGGGGCCAATCGTGGTCTCGCCCGGCGCATGAGTTGTGGGGTAGAACACCCAGCCGGGCATCGTGCCGCCGTTCACGGGGTCGCTGATGGTGATGTGATGGAACCCCACACCGGTGGCGGTTTGGGCCAGAAGCAGCGTCGGGGCAAGAAAGAGCGTGAGGGCAAGCCAGTGCCATGCGTAGGCGAGCCGGGAGCGTGCGAACGTCATGCGATTACTCTCCTTTGGGTCATTGCGTACGTCGTACGGTACAGTGTACGCAACCGATGCCACAAGTCCCGCCGGTGGCCGCAAACACCCCCGACCATTACACTTTCAAGTCTCAACCCCGCCTGCTACCCACCCCATCATTCCTACGAGGCTCGAATGTTCCCGAAGACCGACACGATCGCCGGCTATGACGATGAACTGGCCAAGGCCATTGCCGATGAAGCGCGACGCCAGGAAGATCACGTCGAGCTGATCGCCTCGGAGAACTACGCCAGCCCGCGCGTGCTCGAGGCCCAGGGTTCGGTGCTCACGAACAAGTACGCCGAGGGCTACCCGGGCAAGCGTTACTACGGTGGCTGCGAATACGTGGACGTGGCTGAGCGCCTCGCTATCGAGCGGCTGAAGCAACTCTTCGGCGCCACCTACGCCAACGTACAGCCGCATTCCGGTTCGCAGGCCAATCAGGCGGTGTATTTCGCGCTGCTCAATCCGGGCGACACGATTCTCGGCATGAGCCTTGCGCATGGCGGTCATCTTACGCACGGTGCGAAGGTCAATATTTCCGGCAAGCTGATGAACGCCGTGCAGTACGGCGTGAACGAACAAGGCCTGGTCGATTACGACGAAGTCGAACGCCTCGCCGTCGAGCACAAGCCGAAAATGATCGTCGCCGGTTTCAGCGCCTATTCGCAGGTGATGGACTGGGCACGTTTCCGCGCGATCGCCGACAAGGTCGGTGCATATCTCTTCGTCGACATGGCACATGTCGCCGGTCTTATTGCAGCTGGCGTTTATCCCAATCCAGTCCCGCATGCGCATGTGGTGACGTCGACCACGCACAAAACCCTGCGCGGTCCGCGCGGCGGTTTCGTGATTGCGAAAGACGCTGGCGAAGAGATCGAAAAGAAGCTGCAGTCGATCGTTTTCCCCGGCATTCAGGGCGGCCCGCTGATGCACGTGATTGCCGCCAAGGCGGTCGCGTTCAAGGAAGCGCTGGAGCCGTCTTTCAAGGAATACCAGCAGCAAGTGGTGAAGAACGCCAAGGCCATGGCGAAGACGCTGATCGAGCGCGGCTACAAAGTGGTGTCCGGCGGCACAGAAAACCATCTGATGCTGATCGACCTGATCGGTCGCGACGTCACTGGCAAAGATGCGGAGGCTGCGCTTGGCAACGCACATATCACGGTCAACAAAAATGCTGTGCCGAACGATCCGCGCTCGCCGTTCGTCACGTCGGGTTTGCGCGTCGGTACGCCGGCCGTGACCACGCGTGGTTACAAGGAAGCCGACGTAGTCGAACTCACGCAGTGGATCTGCGATGGGCTCGATGCGCCCGGCGACGACAGCGTGATCGAGTCCGTGCGCGAGAAGGTTTCCGCACAGTGCAAGAAGTTTCCGGTCTACGGCTGAGCAAACGCCAAAGTGCATTGCCCCTTCTGCCAGCATGAAGACACCCGCGTGATCGATTCACGCCTCGCCGAGGACGGCGCCACCGTGCGCCGTCGTCGGGAGTGTCCGCAATGCGGCGAGCGCTTCAACACCTTCGAAACAGCCGAGCTGAAATTGCCGGCCATCGTGAAGAGCGGCGAGCGGCGCGAGACATTCGACGAACGCAAACTGCGTATCAGTTTCGAGCGCGCCTTGCAGAAACGCCCGGTGGCGAGCCATGCCGTGGATGCGGCGGTGCGTGCTGTGATCGATGATCTGCGCAAGAGCGGCGAGCGTGAAGTCAGCGCACGTCACGTGGGCGAATTGGTGATGCGTGAGTTGAAGAAGCTCGACCAGGTGGCGTATGTGCGCTTCGCCTCGGTCTATCGCAAGTTCGAGGACGTGCACGCGTTCCGCGAAGAGATCGAAAAGCTTGAGCGTGATTTGCCGGGGCTGGAGAACTTGCAGCTTTCGCTGCTCGGTGAAGCCGCTGCTGCCGTAAAGCGCAATCAGCGTAAGAGCTAATTTTAGCCTCCCCGTCATTCCGACGAAGGCCAGAATGACGGGGAGGCTAAGACTGGCCTCGCGAAAAGATGCGCTAAAAGGTTAGCCCAGGCTTTCCAGCCACGCTTCGTCCGAACCTTCCTCCACACCTTCGAACAGAAACGTCGACAAATAGCGTTCGCCGGTATCCGGCAGCATCGCCAGAATCACGCTGCCTTTCTCCGCCGTTTCCGCAAATTTCAGCGCCGCGGTTACTGTCGCACCGGCAGAGATGCCGACAAAAATCCCTTCCTCTTTAGCGAGGCGACGTGCGGTATCGCGAGCGGCGACATCGTCGACCGGCACATCCACGTCGAATATCTTGCGATTGAGTACCTCGGGAATAAAGTCCGGTGTCCAACCCTGGATCTTGTGCGGCTGCCACGGTTGATCCTTGAGCAGCGGCGCGCCGGCCGGCTCGCAGGTGACGATTTTCACCTCAGGTCGCGCCAGTTTGAGCATCTCGCCCACGCCCGTCAGTGTGCCGCCGGTGCCCCAGCCGGTTACGAAGGCGTCAAGTCGGCGGCCGGCGAAATCACGCAGAATTTCCGCGGCGGTGGTGCTGCGGTGATACGCCGGATTCGCGGGATTCTGGAACTGCCGCGGCAGGAACCAACCGTGCTTTTCCGCCAGCGCTTCGGCACGCTTGACCATGCCGCTGCCGCGTTCTGCGGCAGGCGTCAGGATGACTCGTGCACCGTAAGCGCGCATCAGTTTGCGACGTTCGACCGAGAACGTTTCGCTCATGGTGGCTACGAATCGGTAGCCGCGTGCGGCGCAAACCATCGCCAACGCAACGCCGGTATTACCGGAAGTGGCTTCGACGACTGTGTCGCCGGGCTTGAGCAAACCCTTCTTCTCCGCGTCGAGGATCACCGCGATCGCAAGGCGATCCTTGACCGAGCCTCCAGGATTGAACGATTCCACTTTCGCATACAGCGTGATGTTCGCCGGTGCGACACGATGAAGGCGAACGATGGGCGTGTTGCCGATGGTGTCTAGAATGCTTTCGTGGATCATGGACGTGCCCTCAGCGGAAGCTGCAAGAAGCCAAGCCTACTCCCGCCATCCACGGCGCGACAAACGCCGCGTGATCGCGCACACTGCGTGCCCATGAATCGACGTCCAGACGCCTTCCATGCCATCGACCCTGTGCACATGGCTTGCGCCCTGCGCCTGGCCGAACAGGGTCTTTACACTACGCAGCCGAATCCGCGTGTTGGGTGCGTCATCGCCAGAGGCGAAGAAGTGGTTGGGCAGGGCTGGCATCAGCGAGCCGGCTAGCCGCATGCCGAGGTGTTCGCATTGCGCGAGGCTGGCGAACGCGCACGCGGCGCGACGGCCTACGTCACGCTGGAACCTTGCGCGCATTGGGGACGCACGCCGCCTTGCGCGGACGCTTTGATCGCCGCGGGTGTCGCACGGGTAGTGATCGCGGCTGAAGATCCTTTTCCCCAAGTCGATGGTCATGGCATCGCGAAGTTGCGCGCGACTGGCATCGAAGTGCAGACAGGGCTGATGCGCGATGCGGCGCGTGAACTCAATGTCGGCTTCTTCAGTCGGATCGAGCGCAAACGTCCCTGGGTACGCGTGAAACTCGCGATGAGCCTGGACGGCCGCACTGCGCTCGCCAACGGTGAATCGAAGTGGATAACGGGTGAGGCGGCGCGCTCCGATGTGCAGCGTTGGCGTGCACGCAGTTCAGCCATTCTCACCGGTAGCGGCACGGTGCTGGCCGATAACCCGCACCTCACTGTGCGCTTGGAGCAAAACGGTCCAGTGCATGCATTCGTGCCTCCCTTGCGGGTGGTACTCGATCGTCATCTACGCACGCCTGCGGAAAGTCACGTGCTTGCCGATGGACAGGCACCGACCCTGCTGCTCCATGCCGCATCCATAAGCGCGAACGACAGCTGCTTTGAACACGTGGCATGTGCCGCCGTCGCCGAACAGGGCACGTTACTGGATCTGAATGCCGTACTGGCGTTGCTGGCAGCACGCGACTGCAATGAAGTGCACGTCGAAGCCGGCCCCACGCTCTGCGGCGCATTGCTTGCGGATGGACTGGTCGACGAACTGCTGCTCTACATCGCTCCGGTATTCCTGGGCGACAGCGCCCGCCCGCTGCTGCATCTGCCGTTATTGACCGATATGGCGAACCGCTGGCGCCTGCAAACCCTCGATCAGCGCCAGCTGGGCGAGGATCTGCGAATCCGCCTGCGTCCCCGGCCGTGAACGCTGAATCCGGCCTGCTGGACGGCAATCCCCCGGCAGGGTGCTAAACTGGCTCGGCTGGCCTGGCTAGCAACCACAATAAAACGTCTTCAGGGCGGGGTGGAATTCCCCACCGGCGGTAGGTGTCGCAAGACACGAGCCCGCGAGCGCTTCCGGTTCCATCGGAAGGTCAGCAGATCCGGTCAAATGCCGGAGCCGACGGTCCACGCTGCAGCGGTTTATCGCTACGGCGCACAGTCCGGATGAAAGAAGACGGCATCACGCATCGCGCAGGCGGTGCGTTTGCCTCATGCCTTGGGGCGTTCCCACATTCGTTTTGCGTGGAGAACGTTTCATGATGATCAACCATATCCAACTCGCGTCCACCTTCGTTGCGGAGGTGCGCTGATGTTCACCGGCATTATTCAAAGCGTGGGCCGCATCGCGCGGCTGGAACAACGCGGCGGCGATGTGCGCCTGCATGTCGACACCGCCGATCTCGATCTCACCGATGTGCAGCTAGGCGACAGCATTGCCGTATCCGGCGTGTGCCTGACGGCCGTGTCACTGGAGGCGCGCGGATTCGGTGCCGATGTGTCCAACGAAACGCTGTCGCTCACCACGCTGGGCAAGCACAAGGCTGGCGATCCGGTGAATCTCGAGAAGGCCTTGCGCCTGGCCGATCGCCTGGGCGGACATCTCGTGTCCGGCCATGTGGATGGTGTGGGCAAGGTGGTCTCCGTGACGCCGGATGGTCGTTCGCAGCGCTGGACCTTCGAAGTGCCGGCACAGCTTGCGCGCTACATCGCCTCGAAAGGCTCGATCTGCATCGACGGCACCAGCCTCACCGTCAACGAAGTCGCCAATAACCGCTTCGGCGTCAATCTGATTCCTCATACGGTGGAACAAACGGCCTTTCACGCGCGTCGCGCGGGAGACCCGGTGAACATCGAGGTGGATGTGGTCGCGCGCTATATCGAGCGATTGATCGGCAGCGGTGAAGCGCCGCGTATCGACGAGGCTTTCCTCAAGCAGCACGGCTTCGCGTGATCCCTTCTTAGCGCCTTCCCCTGTATGCAGGGAGGTTGGGAGGTTGGTGCCTGCGCGTACTTTATGACAGCGCGGTGCAACCCAAACCCCATTCTCGCCTACTCACAGGGAGCGGGTACGACCCCAAGGAACAAAGACATGGCATTCAACACTATCCCTGAAATTCTCGAAGACATCCGCGCCGGCCGCATGGTGGTCATTCTGGATGACGAAGACCGCGAGAACGAAGGCGACCTGATCATGGCCGCGCAGATGGTGCGGCCGGAGGACATCAACTTCATGGTGCGCGAAGCGCGTGGCCTGGTCTGTCTGACGTTGACCGAGCAGCGCACGCGTCAATTGGGCCTGCGCCCGATGGTGAGCGACAACACCTCGCCTTATCACACCAACTTCACCGTCTCCATCGAGGCGGCCGAAGGCGTGACCACCGGCATTTCCGCGCACGATCGCGCACGCACGATCCAGGTTGCGGTGAAGGCCGATGCTAAGCCGCAGGATCTTTCGCAGCCCGGACACATCTTCCCTCTGACCGCGCAGCCAGGCGGCGTGCTGACGCGCGCCGGGCACACCGAGGCGGGTTGCGATCTCGCCGCCTTGGCGGGATTGGAGCCTTCAGCCGTCCTGATTGAAGTGCTGCACGAAGATGGTTCGATGGCGCGTCGCCCCGAATTGGAAATATTCGCCAAGAAACACGGTCTGAAGATTGGCTCCATCGCCGACTTGATTCGTTACCGGCTGGAAACCGAAAAGACCGTGCAGCGGGTGTACGAAGAACAGGTGCAAACCGAATTTGGCGCTTTTCGCCTTGTGGCGTATCGCGATGCCATTCGGCATGGGCTGCATTTTGCGTTGGTGCGCGGCGCGGTAGACGACGGTGCGCCGGTGCTTTCACGCGTCCACGTTCGCAACATGTTGTCGGACGTACTGCATTTGCAGCGCGATGATTTGGGCTTGACCGTCACCGCCGCCTTGCGGCGCATCGCGGATGAAGATCGCGGCGTGCTGTTGGTGCTTTCCGGTGAAGACACGCCCGACGCCCTCCTGCGTCGCCTCAATCGGCAGCCCACGGCGCAGGCGCCGGAAGAAATGCAGCAGCAAGAATGGCGTCAACATGGCCTGGGTGCGCAGATCCTCACCGATCTGGGCGTGCGTCGCCTGCGGGTATTGGGTACGCCGCGCAAGCTGGTCGGGCTGGCCGGATTCGGCCTGGAAGTTGTCGAGCACACGGAGTAATACGCGCCTCCATGGCTGCGCTCGTCATTCCGGCTTGCGCCGGGATGACGAGCGGAGAAGCGCGCCGCGAAGCCGGCGGCCGGGTCGCATTCCGATCTGCCAGGGTTTTGCCAGGTTCTTGCCGCAACACATACCTTCTTCATGGCATGCTCTGCGAGATTGTTCTGGCCCTGCCGATAACGAGGTTGAGATGAAAGTCGTGGATCTACCATTCGTACGCAAGCCAACGCGTAATCTCTGTTTGACAGCGCTCTCGCTGGCTTGCGTGTCCAGCGCCTTCGCACAATCCTCTTCGCCGCCGCCCACGCCGGATCAGCGCGCCGACCAGCTGATAAAGCGCATGTCGCTGGATGACTTGCACCACATGGTGCAGAGCTACAACACGATGGTTCCGCAACAACCGCCGGGTGGTATCGGCACGGCGGGTTATGTGCCGGCGCTGCCTGCACTGGGCATTCCTGCCTTGCAGGAGAACGATGCGGGCATCGGCGTGCACAACTATCCCGTTGGCAAAGACAAGAATGGGCAGCCCACGTTGGTACGCGGTAAAGCGGGCGATGCCACGCCGCTGCCATCTTTATTGGGACTGGCCGCCACCTGGAACCCGCAGATCGCCTATGCCGGTGGCAGCATGATCGGCGGCGAAGCGCATTCGCAGGGCATCAATATGCTGCTTGCCGGTGGCATCAACCTGGCGCGCGAGCCGCGCAATGGACGCAATTTCGAATACCTCGGCGAAGATCCGTTGCTCGCCGCTCGCATGGACGGTGCGGAGATTCGTGGCATCCAGTCGCAGCATGTGCTTTCCACGATCAAGCATTACGCCTTGAATGCGCAGGAAACCAATCGCCTGACGGTCAGCTCGAATATCGACGAACGCGCGATGCGCGAATCGGACTTGCTGGCGTTCGAACTGGCGATCGAGGATGGTCATCCCGCGTCGGTGATGTGCGGCTACAACAAGATCAATCACGTCTACGACTGCTCCAACAGCCATCTTCTGAACGACGTGCTCAAACACGATTGGAAGTTTCCCGGTTGGGTGATGACCGATTGGGGTGCCGATCACGGCGTGAACGATGCGCTGGATGGCACCGATCAGGTGTCCGGTATCGACGTGGGGTCCGGCTTCAGCATTGGCAGTATGAGCAGCAGCTTTGGCGCGCCGCTGACGCAGGCCCTCGCCAATGGCACGGTGCCGCACAGCCGCCTGCAGGACATGGTGCATCGCATTCTGCGTTCGATGCTGGCGGGTGGATTGTTCGACGATCCGCCGGTGGTCAAGCCGCTTAACGCGGAAGCCGATGCATTGGTTTCGCAGCATGCTGCTGAGCAGGCCATCGTGCTGTTGAAGAACGATCATGCGTAACTGCCGTTAAGCGCGAACGTAAAGACCATCGCGATCATTGGCGGCCATGCGGATGCCGGTGTGCTTTCCGGCGGTGGTTCCGCGCAAGTGTGGCCGATCGGCGGCCCGGCGATTCCGGCGGTGCAGCCGCCCGTCCAGAACGTGTGGCAATGGATGGTGTATGACCCGTCATCGCCGATGAAGGCACTGCAAAAAATGATGCCCGGAGTCACCGTGCGCTACGACGACGGTAGCGATCCGGCGAAAGCTGCGGCTTTGGCGAAGTCGTCCGACGTTGTGGTCGTCTTCGCCACGCAATGGATGTGCGAAGCCATCGATGCGCCTAACCTGTCGTTGCCAAATGGTCAGGACGCATTGATCGACGCGGTGGCTGCGGCTAATCCGCATGCGGTCGTCGTGCTGGAAAACGGCGGTCCGGTAAAAATGCCATGGCTGTCTAAAGTCAGCGCTGTGGTGGAGGCGTGGTATCCCGGCGCACGCGGCGGCGAGGCGATTGCCGGTGTGTTGACCGGTAAAGTGAATCCGTCGGGTCGCCTGCCGATCACTTTCCCGCAGGACGAGCAGCAATTACCGCGTCCGCAGCTCACCGATGCCCTCGATGTCGATTACAACATCGAAGGCGCGGCGGTCGGTTACAAATGGTTCGACGAGAAGAAATTGGAGCCATTGTTTCCGTTCGGCTTCGGTCTGTCGTATAGCCGCTTCGGTTACAGCGATCTGCACGTGAGTTCGCAGGGCGATCGCGTTACGGTGAGTTTCAAAGTAACCAATCTCGGTGATCGCGCTGGCATGGACACACCGCAAATCTACGTCGGCATGCCGGCAAATAGCGGCGAAGCGCCGCGCCGGTTGGCCGGATTCGAAAAGGTGGCCTTGCAGCCGAAAGAAAGCCGTACCGTCACCGTCACGATCGATCGGCGTTTGCTCGCCGTGTTCGATGTGAAGGGCGACCAATGGCAGGTTGCGGCAGGCAGCTATCCGATCCAGGTGGGGCACTCGTCGCGCGACTTGGTGTTGAATGGCGCCGCTGCCGTTGCCGCCGCGCGGATTGCGCCATAAAAATATTCAGGGACGATCAGGAGTGACACCTTCCATGCAGGACCAAACTTGCCGCGTTCGGTTGATCGCTCCTTCCGGTTATCCGCACGACCGCGATGCGATGACGCGCGGCGTGGCGCGCTTGCAGGCAGCCGGTTGCGCCGTGGAGGGATTGGACGTGCTCCATCGTACCGAGCTGCGTTATGCCGGCAGCGATGCGCAGCGTGTCGCGGACATCAATACGCTGGCCACGCTCGACGCGTTGCCGGATATCGCGTTGTCCATCCGCGGCGGATACGGTGTGACGCGCTTGTTGGAGCATGTGCGGTACGACGCGTTGCGCGAACGTCTCGCGGGTGCGCCGATGGTGCTAGTCGGGCATAGCGACTTCACGGCGTTGCAGATGGCGCTGTACGCAAAATCCAGCCTGGTTACGTTTGGTGGACCCATGCTTGGCCCGGATTTCGGCCCGGTCGAACTCAGTCCACTGACCTGGCGCAATTTCTGGCGCACGATCAGTGCGCCGCAGGGCAAGGCGAGCTGGGATTGCGGCGAAGTGGGCGAGTGCGAGGTGGAAGGGCCGCTATGGGGCGGCAATCTTGCCATGTTGTGCAGCCTGCTCGACACACCCTATTTTCCACGCATCGAAGGCGGCATCTTGTTCGTGGAGGATGTGGGCGAACCGCCGTTCCGCATCGAGCGAATGCTTTACCAATTGCACCTATCCGGTGTGCTGGGGCGGCAGCGTGCGCTGATCTTGGGCGACTTCACCCAGTGCCGACCGGCCGCCTATGACAACGGCTACGACCTGGCCGACGGTTTTGCCCAGATCCGCCGCATTGCCGGGATCCCGGTGCTTTCGGGCATGCCCTTCGGCCATGCGGCCGACAAGTTCACCCTGCCGTTCGGCGTGCCGGCCCGTCTACGCGTGATGGGACAGCGGGCCAGCCTGGATTTCCACGGCTATCCGCACCTGCGGCAGGCGCATGAGCCATCGATGACCTGATGTTCCAAGCAACCCTTCCCCCAAACCCGTAAAATACCTGGCCCGCAAGGGCTTACCCTTAGGAATCCAGCACCATGAAGACCATCGAAGGCGATTTCGCCACGCCCAAGGGCCGTTTTGCCATCGTCGCCGGCCGTTTCAACGGTTTCGTCGTCGAGCCGCTGGTAGCGGGCGCACGCGATGCGCTGGTGCGGCACGGCGTGAAAGACGATGAGATCGACCTGATCCGTGTACCGGGCGCCTGGGAAATCGCGCTGGCCGCGCACAAGCTGGCGCACTCGGGCAAGTATGCGGCGGTGATCGCGCTGGGCGCGGTGATCCGTGGGTCCACTCCGCATTTCGACTTCGTTGCCGGCGAATGCGCCAAGGGCCTGGCCCAGGCCGCGTACGGTTCCGGCGTGCCGGTCGCATTTGGCGTGCTTACCACCGACACCATCGAACAGGCCATTGAGCGTTCCGGCACCAAGGCAGGCAACAAGGGTGCCGATGCTGCTATCGCGGCGCTCGAGATGGTCAATTTGTACGGAAAGCTGTAATGAACCATCGTCCGGAAGGCATCGATCTGGCTGCACGCTCGCGCGCTCGCCGCCGTGCGCTGCAGGCGCTGTACGCGTGGCAGATGAGCGGCAGCGCCATGCACGCGGTGATCGATCAGTTCCGCCACGAGCAGGACATGGAAGTGGCTGATCTGGAGTACTTCGAAGATTTGCTGCGCGGCGTGGAAAAACACGTCGACGAACTCGACGAGGCGCTTAAGCCCTACATCGATCGCGAAGTCGCGCAGATCGATCCGATCGAACGCGCGGCGCTTCGCCTGGCCGCCTACGAATTGAAATATCGTCCCGACGTGCCGTATCGCGTGGTGATTAACGAGGCGATCGAAGTGACCAAGCGCTTCGGCGCCGATCACGGGCACAGCTACGTCAACGGCGTGCTGGACAAGCTCGCCACGCAGCTTCGCGTGGTGGAGAAGCGGGGAGGCGGGGCGGAGTAAAGCGGACGCATTGATGTGCGCGGCGGCGTGATCCAAGCTTAGCGACACGCGCGGCCACTCTCCCACCTTACGCTCCTATGGAATTCACGCTCATCGACCGCATTCGCGAGCGCACCGCACAGGGGCGCGACGATGTGCGTCTTGGGATCGGCGACGATGCGGCGTTGCTCGCCGTGCCCGCCGGGCAGGAACTGGCCGTCGCCATCGATACCTTGGTCGAGGGTGTGCATTTTCCGATCGGCACGGCAGCGGTCGATATCGGTTGGAAATCGCTGGCAGTGAATCTCTCCGATCTCGCGGCGATGGGCGCTACGCCGGCGTGGGCACTCCTGGCGCTGACGCTGCCCAGCGCTGACGCGTCGCTTGTCGACGGCCTCGCGAATGGTTTCGCGCAACTGGCACAGACGTATCGACTCGCCTTGGTCGGCGGCGACACGACGCGCGGCCCGTTTACCCTCAGCGTGGCCGTGCATGGTTTCGTTCCACCCGGCAAGGCACTCAAGCGCTAGGGTGCGCAAGTGGGCGATGCAGTGCTGGTTACCGGCACGCTTGGCGATGCCGCAGCCGGTTTGCAACTGGTACAAAAAGGTAGCCATGCCGATGCACGTTCGACATTCCTGATCGAACGCTTGAATCGCCCCACACCACGTGTCGCTGCGGGTCTCGCATTACGTGGACATGCCAATGCGTGCATCGATATTTCCGATGGGTTGCTCGCCGATCTCGGTCATCTGTGTGCGGCCAGTAACGTCGGTGCAGAGATCGAGACGTCCTTGCTGCCGCGTTCATCGGCGTTGCTCGATCTTTTCAACCAAGACGTCGCACGCGATTTTGCGTTGAGCGGCGGCGATGATTACGAACTGTGCTTCACGGTGCCTGCTCAACACCTCGCCGCCGTGCAGGCGGACCTTGCCCGACTCGGTTGTGGCGTCACCAAAATTGGAAGAATCGTCGAAGGTGGCGGTGTCAGCGTGCGCGATCCCGAAGGGCGCTGGCTGGAACCGGCGCGCAACGGCTGGGATCATTTCGGCGCATGAGCGAACGCAAAGTACTCACTAATGCACAACGCCGTGCACTGTTGTCCAGCCCTGCGGGTTGGCTCGCTTGCGGTTTCGGTTCTGGCCTGGCGCCAGTGGCGCAGGGAACTTTCGGTTCCTTGGCGGCCATTCTGCCGTGGCTGTTGTTGCGTCACTTATCGCTGCCGATCAATGTGCTGGTCATCGCGGTTGGCTTTGTCATCGGTTTATGGGCTTGTGATGTCGCCGGTCGCGCGCTCGGCGTGGACGATCATCGCAGTCTTGTCTGGGACGAATTCGTTGGACAATGGATCGCGCTGCTTCCCGCGCTGTGGGCACCATGGTGGGCCGTGGTCGCCGGTTTCGTCTTATTCCGCCTGTTCGATGTGTGGAAGCCCTGGCCGATTCGGTGGCTGGACCGACACTTGAAAGGCGGTCTGGGCGTTATGGTCGACGATGTGGTTGCCGGGCTTTTCGCGGCGATCTTGCTATGGTTGGTATTGCATCTGGCTTGAATAGACTTGAGCGCCACCAATAAGAGGGTGAGTCATGGGTTTTGCAACGAAGAATATGTTTTTCGCATTGACGCTGATCATCCCGTTCGTCGCTGGATACGCGGGTGCGGTTAGTAGCGCCCAATCGACGAACGACGCTGGCGCGCCGGCGCCATCGAATGACACGCTCAATGACGGTCCGAGTTATTTTTCGCGACACTTCAGTGTGGATGCTCTTAGCAACGACGTGAAGGATGCCGTCGTACGCGCCAATCTAGCGCCGGTGTCGTTCAACAAGATTTTCGTGCAAACACGCGATCAACTTACGACTACCGCTCAGGCCGCTGATGGTCAATCCACCAACGGCCAAGCCAAGCCGACTATCTATACGGTGCAGCAGACGCTGGAAAACGCCGGTCATGGATTAATACGCCGAATGCAGTCCGTGGAGGATCAAGGCGCTATTACCGTCACGCGCTTCGATCTTACCTATCGCGGTTATTTTCCTTTCCTTACACAAAGCGTTCCCGCCAACACGGGCACACTTCCTCCTGTGGTGGACGCGCGCAAAGTCATGCGGTTCGATACCAACACGGATGGCCATATGAATTTTACGTATTTGTATGGTCCGACCGGGCAGAAAGCTTTCGACGATCCGGGTCAAGTCACCTGCGATAGCGGCAAGAGCTATGGCGCGTCGCAACTGAATCAGACCATTGAAGGGCAGGTTCGCGAGCTGGATTGTCAGGTCATTGATTCGAACGGCATGGTGACCGATAAGATGAAACTTGCCTACTTGGAAAAATACGGTGTGACGTTGATGCTTCACGTGCAGGGTTCTGAAAGCTCCATTGACAGCAGCATCGTTGACTTCAAAGTGGAGTAATAGCGTTTACTCCATGGCTTCGACAGCAAATCAGGAGAATCCCATGCAATACCGTCGTCTTGGCCGCACCGGCCTGCAGTTGTCCGCCTTGTCGTTTGGTGCATGGGTCACCTTCGGTCGTCAGGTGGGACGCTCGGATGCGCGCGAATTGCTGGCGCTCGCCTGGGATCGCGGCGTCAACTTCTTCGACAATGCGGAAACCTACAATCACGGCGATGCCGAACGCCTGATGGGCGATGTGCTGGCCGATCTACGATTTCCGCGCGACAGTTATTGCGTCTCCAGCAAAGTGTATTTCGGTGCGGCGGAGAAGCCGCGTCCCACGCAGCGCGGCCTTTCGCGCAAACACGTGATCGAAGCCTGCCATCAGGCGCTGGAACGCTTGCGCGTGGGTCATCTGGATCTTTATTTCTGCCACCGTCCGGATCCCGAAACGCCGATCGAAGAAACGGTCGCGGCGATGGACACGCTGATCCGCCAAGGCAAGGTGTTGTATTGGGGCACCAGCGAGTGGCCGGCCACGGCTATCCATGAAGCGCATCGCGTCGCGCAAGCCATGCACATGTATGCGCCGGTGGCCGAACAGCCGCAATACAACTTGTTGCATCGCGAACGCGTGGAGCAGGAGTACGCACCGCTGTATGCGGGCTACGGCATGGGCACCACGATCTGGTCGCCGTTGGCGTCAGGTCTGTTGAGCGGTAAATACAACCAGGGCGTGCCGCAAGGATCGCGCCTCACACAGCCTGGTTACGAATGGCTGCGCGACATGGTGCTAGGCGAGGGTGGCGAACGCGTGGAGAAAGTGAAACTGCTGCCCGCTATCGCCGATGAATTGGGAACGACACCGGCGCAGCTCGCTATCGCCTGGTGTCTGACCAATCCGCATGTTTCCACCGTGCTGCTGGGTGCTAGCCGCAAGGAGCAACTGGAGCAGAACCTCGGCGCACTGGATCTGCTGCCGCGCTTGGATGCGGCGCTGAAAGAGCGGATCGAACATACCCTCGCGTAAGGATGTGTCATCTCGTCGTCCCGGCGAAAGCCGGGACCCAGCGTCTTAAGCTTCCAAGTCACTAGATGACCCGCTTCGCTGTTGTGAAGCGCCTCCGGCTTTCGCCGGGATGACGGGATGGGGTGGCATGGGCTTGACTATTAAATGAGAATTATTATCATTTGACCGTCACCCGACAACGGAGCCGCGCCATGTCCACCAGCACGCTAACCCTGTCCCGTCCATCGCAACCCCCGATGTTGCCCCCTGTGGATGCCGCCCCGGCGACCGCTTCGGTGCGTCGCATTTCCAGCCAGCGCCTGCTGGCCGGCGAGCGCGAGCTGGTCATTCAGCACCTGGGCAGCGAGTACCACTTGCGCCTTACGCGTAACGGCAAGCTCATTCTCACCAAATAGCCACACGCATTGCCCGTCGGACGCCTTCTGACTCCCGTTGAAGGCCTCGTCCGCCATCTGCACCTGTTGCCAGCGCGTCTTCGCATGCCAGCCGGGTCTTCATCCAGGAGATCGCTATGTTCGGCTGGCTGGCCGCTCGTTCCACACCGCTTTGTCCTCACGCGCCGCAGACGCTCCTGTCGCGGCGCACCCGGCGAATGACGCCAGAGGTATTGATACGCCATCTGCCTGGCCTGGGCAGTTTGCTTTACCTCCATGCCACCTCGTCCGCGGTCGTCACCGATGCCCTGGCGCCGTGTGTTTTGGTGGCGTGGCGCGATTTCGCGCCGTTGCTGGAAACGCGCTGGCTGGTGGCAACCAGCGTTGTTACGGACGATGGTCCCCGCGAGTGGTGCGATTGCGTGGATCGTTATGGCCGCCCACGGGCACGGCTGCATCTGTTGCCGGACACCGACTATCTCGCCTGGGATGCGTTGATGAGTTCGCGCGGCTCGCTGGATGCCCCGCCCTCCGCGTGGCCAAGCGGACAACTACTGCGGCCAGATAGCGCGACTATCGTGAACTTCCAGGTACGCGAGCTGGCAGGCCTGATGTTGTTGGATCGAGAAATGCCGGTCCCACTTTCGCCGCTCGGCGATCGCGTCGCCGCGCATATCGCCAGCGCCGAATCGGCCGTGCTGTCCAAATAGTCTGTCCGCGCCGTCTGTCCATCTGTCCGCCGCAGTGTCCGCGGACAGCGGTGTAGCGATGACAGGAAGATATATATATTTGATAAATAAAGATTAATTTGCGTTTCGCGAGCTGGCACGCGGATTGCTGAGAACGGTGTGGGGCCGCACTGTCCGCGGCCAAGGAACGCACCATGATTCGCGACACCTCAGCCCAGGACCGTCTTATCCAGGTCAAGCCCAGCCGCAAGAAAAAAATCTTGTGGATCGGCGGCGCCGTGGCGGCCGTGATCGTCTTGGTTCTCATCATGCCGGGCATCGCCCGCCTGTTTTCCGCAGATGCTTCGGTGAGTGCCTCGCGATTGGCATTCGCCGCCGTGCAACGCGGGCCGTTCATACGCGACATCGCCGCCGAAGGCCAAGTCGTTGCTGCGGTCAGTCCCACGCTCTATGCCACCTATGGCGGTGCTGTCACGCTGAAGGTGCACGCTGGCGATACGGTGAAGAAGGGCCAGGTACTGGCGCTGATCGATAGTCCTGAGCTGATCAACAAGCTGGCGCAGGAGCAATCCAACGCCGATGCGATGCAAGTGGACTATCTGCGCGCGCAAATCGAAGCGCGCAAGCAAACCTCGCAAATGGAGAAGGCGTACGACAACGCCAAGATCGACGATCAAACCGCCAGGCGCGACCTCGATCGTTATCAGACAGCCTACAAGCAGGGCGGCGTTTCGGAGATGGATGTGGATCGCTCCAAAGACACGCTGGAGAAATCGGACATCGCGCTTCAGCATGCGACGGCCGATCGCAACCTCAACAACAACGGTTCGCAGTTCGATATCCAGGCCAAGAAGCTGGCGCACGACCGGCAGGTTCTGCTGGTGCAGGATCTGCAGCGCCAAGTCGACAACTTGAATGTTCGCTCGCCCGTCGACGGCCAAGTCGGCCAGCTGTTCATCGCCGAACGCGCCACCGTGGCGAAAGACGCGCAATTGCTCAGCGTCATCGATCTGTCCGCGCTCGAAGTCGAAGTGAAAGTGCCGGAAAGTTTCGCGCGCGACCTTGCCATCGGCATGGGCGGCGATATCAGCGGCAACGACAACAACTGGAAGGGCATCGTCAGCGCGATCTCGCCGGAAGTGGTCAATGGCGAAGTGGCCGCCCGCGTGCGCTTCGACGGCGCGACGCCTAAGCAGTTGCGCCAGAACCAGCGTCTGTCGGTGCGCATCCTGCTCGACCACCGCGAGAACGTGCTGACCGTGCAGCGCGGCTCCTTCGTGGATGAATCCGGTGGCAGCTATGCCTATGTGGTGCGCGATGGTATCGCCGCCAAGACGCCGATCCGCGTGGGCGAAAGCAGTATCGACAAGGTCGAGATTCTCGATGGCCTGAAGGAAGGCGACAACATCGTGATCTCCGGTACCGACAACTTCAAAGGCGCGGCACGCGTTGTGATCAGCCGCTAACGATTACTCCCTCTGTGCACGTCTGTGTGCACGGAGGGCTGGGGTGGGGTGAGCTAGCCGGCGAGCCCTTACCTCTCTCCCGGCCTTCCCTGCATCCAGGGAAGGGGTCAAGACAAACCAACGAAGGACATAACCATGCTGAAGATGACTCACCTGTCCAAGGTCTACCGCACCGAAGTCGTGGAGACCTACGCGCTTCGCGATTTCAATATCGATGTAAAGGAAGGCGAGTTCGTGGCCGTGACCGGTCCGTCCGGTTCGGGCAAAACCACCTTCCTCACCATCGCCGGTTTGCTGGAAACCTTCACTGGTGGCGAATACCACCTTGACGGTATCGAAGTCAGCCAGCTCAACGACAATGCGCGCTCGAAGATCCGCAACGAAAAGATCGGTTTCATCTTTCAGGCCTTCAACTTGATTCCCGATCTCAACGTCTTCGACAACGTGGAAGTGCCGCTGCGCTATCGCGGCATGAAGGCGCCGGAGCGTAAAGAGCGCATCATGGGTGCGCTGGATCGCGTCGGTCTTGCCTCGCGCGCCAAGCACTATCCGGCTGAATTGTCCGGTGGTCAGCAACAGCGTGTTGCCATCGCTCGCGCACTGGCCGGTAGTCCACGCCTGCTGCTGGCCGATGAGCCGACCGGTAACTTGGATACGCAAATGGCTCGCGGCGTGCTGGAACTCCTCGAGGAGATCCATCGCGAGGGCGCCACCATCGTCATGGTGACGCACGATCCGGAATTGGCAGCGCGTGCGCAGCGCAACGTGCACATCATCGACGGTCAGGTCGTCGATCTTGCCGAAGATCCGCGCTTCCACACCGCGTACACCGCTGCCGCCGGCCAAATCCGCAGCTGATGTTCGAGCACCCTCTCCCAGCTGGGGAGAGGGCAGGAGGCGAGATTCACTCTTGCCATTGCATTCACCCGATATGGACAGGCCGCGATCCGATGTTTGCCTATTACCTCCAACTTGGCCTGCGCAGCCTCCGGCGCAACCCCATGCTCACCACGCTGATGGTGATGGCCATCGGATTTGGCGTGGCGGCATCGATGATTACCTATTCGGTGTTTCGCGCGGTGTCGGACGATCCGATTCCGAACAAATCGTCGCAACTGTTCGTGCCGCAGGTGGATGGCTGGGGGCCGCAACAGAACGACAATGGCGAGATTCCGGGAGCGCTTAACTACGTCGATGCCATGGCCCTGATGCGTGCGCATAAGGCATCGCGTCAAACTTTGATTTATCCGGTGATGTTGTCCGCGCTGGGGCGAGATGCCGACAGCGTGCCCACATCTGCCTCCGGTTACGCGGTGACGGGCGATTTCTTCCCGATGTTCGAGGTGCCATTCCTGTATGGCTCCGGCTGGAATGCCGATGAAGACGATCATCGTGCTGCCGACGTCGTTCTCACGCAGGAATTCAACCAACGCATGTTTGGCGGCGCCAATAGCGTGGGCAAGGAAATCCAATTTGGCGGCAACACATATCGCATTGTCGGGATCACCAAGCATTGGAATCCTGCGCCCCGTTTCTATGCCGTGTGGGGCGAGGATGGCTTTTCCGAAGCGCCGGACTTCTACGTGTTGCTCAATCGCATGCTCGATCTGCATATCGATTCGTCCGGACGCAACAGTTGTCGCGGCAATCTGACCTTCACTGGCTGGGACCAGTGGCTGCAAAGCAACTGCATCTGGCTGATGCCATGGGTGGAGCTCGATACGTCCAGTGAAGTGGCGCAATACCGGCAGTTCCTGACCAGCTATGCGACCGATCAGCAGCACGCGGGGCGTTTCGGTTGGCCAGCCAATGTCCGTCTGCTCGATGTGATGGCATTCCTCACGCAGCAGAACGTCGTTCCTCCGGAGAGTCGCATCTCGCTGATCGTGGCGTTGTGCTTCTTCGTGATTTGCCTGGTCAACACAATCGGCTTGCTGCTGGCCAAGTTCATGCGTCGTGCGGGCGAGATCGGCGTGCGCCGCGCGCTTGGCGCGACACGGCGGGAAATTTATACGCAGTACCTGCTCGAAGCCGCTTCGGTAGGTATTGCCGGCGGCCTGCTTGGTTTGCTGCTGACAGCCGTGGGCATGAGCGCGGTAACGCTTCTGTTCGATGCGGAGATTGCGCAGCTGGCGCATATGGATTTGTCGCTGATTGCGTTGACGCTGCTGCTGGCCATCCTTGCCACAGTGGCCGCCGCGTTCTACCCGGCATGGCGCGCTGCGCAGGTACAGCCTGCCTGGCAATTGAAGTCCAATTGAGGCGATGGAGTCGTCATGATGCAGATTAAGCCGATTCTTTCCGCGCTACGCCGGCATAAGGCCGGTACCGTGCTGATTGCTTTGCAGATCGCGCTGACTTTGGCGATCGTATGCAATGCGCTGTACATCATCCATGAACGCCTGGCGCATATTGCCGAGCCGACCGGCGTGGACGAACCCAACCTGTTCGCTATGGCCAACCTGTGGGGCGAGCAGTACACCAAGCAACAAGCAGCGGCGAAGATCGAGCAAGACCTGATCACCCTGCGACAGTTGCCGAGCGTGGCCGACGCTACGCCGACCAATGGTTACCCCTTGCGTGGCGGTGGCTGGGATAACTTCATCACCATGAAGCCCGATCAGGTCGACAAGACCACCGATGCGGCGGTCTATGCGGGTGATGAACATTTCCTGCGTACGTTTGGCCTGAAGTTGATTGCCGGTCGCGATTTCAACGCCGATGAAGTGCGTGATATGGGCTTGCGTGAAGCCGTCACTCCACCGGTGACCATCGTCAGCAAAACCCTTGCCGACAGGCTGTATCCAAAGGGCGACGCGCTAGGCAAGTCGTTTTATTCGATGAGCAGCACGCCGATTACCATCATCGGCATTGTCGACACGCTGCATCGCCAGGATGTATCGACGTGGAGCGCTCCGTATAAGGGTCAATCGCTGATCTGGCCGCTCCGGCTGGCACAACCGATGGGCGTGTTTTATGTGGTGCGCGCCAAACCCGGGCAGCTTGCCGATGCCATGCGCGAAGCGCCCAAAGCCTTGTACGCGGAAAACCGCATGCGGATGTTTCCTGCGAAAGACGGTCTGGTCGACTACCGACAGATTCGCCAGGAGGCTTTCGAGCGCGATCGCGGCATGGCCATTCTGATGGGCGTCATCTGCGTGGTGCTGCTGGCGATCACCGCAGCGGGCATCATCGGGCTCACCAGCTTCTGGGTCGGGCAGCGGCGGCGGCAGATTGGTGTGCGCCGCGCACTGGGTGCGACGCATCGCGACATCCTGCATTACTTCCTTACTGAGAATCTGTTGATCAGCGTGGGCGGTGTCGCCATCGGCACCGTGCTGGCATTCGCGCTCAACCTGTGGCTGAAGCAGAACTTCGCGTTGGAATCGCTGCCGCTTATCTATGTATTGAGCGGTATGGTGATTCTGATTTTGCTGGGCCAGGGCGCGGTGTTTGCCCCGGCGCTTCGCGCCTCGCGCGTGCCACCCATCGAAGCGACGCGTCCGGCATGAGCATGCTCGCCTATTACTTTGGGCTTGGATGGCGCAGCTTGCGCCGCAACCCCGTGCTCACCGCATTGATGGTGATGGCGATCGCGTTTGGCGTGGCTGCTTCGATGATTACGTGGTCGGTATTTCGTGTGGTCTCGGGCAATCCCATCCCTTGGAAATCCAGTCAGCTGTACAACGTGCAAATCGACAATCGTGGTCCGCAATACGACAACGCGGGTCACGAGCCTCCCGAGGCATTGAATTACACGGATGCCATGGCGTTACTCCAGGCGCACAAGGCGCCGCACCAAACCTTGTTGTACGACGTCGCTCTTTCGGTCATGCCGGAAGGTGCGCACGACTTGCCGATCAATGCGTTGGGTTACGCGACCAATGCCGATTTCTTCACGATGTTCGACGTGCCGTTTGAATACGGTGCCCCTTGGGCGACATCGGATGACGATGCACACGCAGCTGTCGCCATTATCAGCGACGATCTCAATCAAAAGCTTTTCGGCGGTGCGAATAGCGTGGGTCGCAACGTAACGCTTGATATGCGTACTTATCGCATCGTAGGCGTAACGGCCCACTGGGATCCGAAGCCGCGCTACTACGATGTATTCAACGGTATGACATTCGCCGATCGGCCTCCGCAACTCTATGTAGGGTTCAATCGCGCCATCGATTTGCATATCGCTACGTCCGGGCGCAACAACTGCGGAGGCGCACCTTTCCACGCTGACAGCCCAGAGCAGTGGCTGCATCGGGAATGTGCATGGATTCCCTTTTGGGTCGAGCTGCCGAACGAAGCGATGAAGAAGAGCTACGAATCATTCATTACGGCCTATTCGGCTGAGCAGCAACGTGCCGGTCGTTTTCAGTGGGCGCCCAACGTTCGCTTGCGCAATGTGACCGAATGGCTGGATTTCGAAAAAGTGGTGCCGCCAGAGAGCCGCATCTCGCTATTCGTCTCTGTGGGCTTCTTCGTCATTTGCCTGGTCAATACCATCGGTTTGCTGCTCGCGAAATTCATGCGTCGTTCCGCAGAGATCGGCGTTCGCCGCGCGCTCGGCGCCACGCGTCGCGAAGTCTATGCCCAGTTCCTGATCGAGGCGGGCGCCGTCGGCCTGGTGGGTGGCGTGCTCGGTCTGGTCATTACGATCATCGGTATGCAAGGCGTTGGTTTGCTGTTCGATCAGGACATTGCGCAACTTGCGCATGTGGATCTGTCGCTGCTCCTGACGACGTTGACGGTGTCGATCCTGGCGACTGTCGTTGCCTCCTTCTATCCCACCTGGCGGGCCGCGCAAGTGCAGCCTGCGTGGCAACTGAAGTCCAACTGAGGCGCAGCGACGATGCAGATCAAGCCCATACTCGCCGCGATGCGCCATCACAAGGCAGGTGCATTGCTCGTTGGATTCCAGATCGCTTTGACGCTGGCCATCATATGCAATGCGCTATTCATCATTCAGGCCCGTATTGCGCGCGTGGAGCGTCCATCCGGTGTAGACGAATCCCGCGTGTTCGTCATCGAGAACAATTGGGCCGACAAATCGTCTTATCAAACTATTGGCGCGCAGATAGGTGCCGATCTTATCGCGTTGCGTCAGCTTGGCAGCGTAGAGGACGCTTCATCGACCAATAGCTTTCCGTTGCATGGCGCTGGTTGGGATAACTACGTAAAGATGCGTCCCGATCAGATTCATATGACTACGGACAGTTCTGTCTATCTCTCGGACGACCATACGCTCAATGCGCTGGGTGTGACGTTGATTGCGGGCCGCAACTTCACGGCCAACGAGGTGCAGGCTGCGCAATTGGAGGAAGGGAAGTCGTGGCCGGTGATTATCATCAGCAAGGATCTGGCGAAGCTTCTTTTTCCCGGCGGTGATGCCGTAGGAAAGACGATCTACGTAACGAATACCAATACACCGTCGACGGTGATCGGCGTTACCGATACGTTGCAGTCGCACATGATGGATGGCGACTCCGGCAGTTTCGCTTACAACGCCATTCTTGTTCCGGTGCGTCAGTTGAGCAGCTACGTTTATTATGTCGTACGCGCGCGCCCTGGACAGTTGGCGGCGGCCATGCGCGATGCGCCAAAGGCGCTGTTTGCACAAAGCCGCATGCGCATCATCGATCCCAAGGATGGCGTTATGTCCTTTGCGCAAGTTCGCGCAAAGGCTTATGAGCGCGATTACGGAATGGCGATATTGATGGGCATCGTCAGCGCAGTGCTGTTGGCGATCACCGCTGCGGGCATCGTCGGACTGACCAGTTTCTGGGTAGGGCAGCGCCGCCGTCAGATTGGCATCCGTCGCGCGCTCGGCGCCACGCGCACGGACATTCTCAGCTACTTCCTGACCGAGAACATGATGATCGGTGTATGCGGGGTGGTCGTCGGCACGTTGCTGGCTATCGGCATCAATCTCTGGATGGTCACGCGTTTCGCGATGGCGCATCTGTCCATCACCTACGTGTTGACCGCCGCAATCATCCTGCTGCTACTCGGCCAGGGCGCTGTCCTTGCGCCGGCGTTGCGCGCGTCGCGCGTGCCACCGGTGGAGGCAACGCGTCCCGTATGAACAAGCATCGATTCCAACGCAGAGAGGAGGGACGGGTTCTCATGCTTGCCTATTACCTCCGTCTCGGCATTCGTAGCCTGCGGCGCAATCCGATATTGACGTCGTTGATGGTCTTGGCCATCGGCATCGGCGTGGCTGCTTCGATGACGACGTATGCGGTTTTCCGTGCGGTTTCCGGCAATCCGTTACCGGATAAGTCGACGCAATTGTTGGTGCCTCAGATCGACATTTGGGGACCGCAAAGCCGCTCCGAAGGACGCGATATGCCGGACGCGCTGAGTTATACCGATGCCATGGCGTTGATGCGCGAGCATCGGGCTGCGCGTCAGACATCTATCTACCCGGTGAATTACACAGCGATACCGCCGGATGCTTCGCGCGAACCGTTCAGCGTTAGCGGTTATGCAACCTATACCGATTTCTTTCCGATGTTTGAGGCACCGTTCCAGTATGGCGGCGGTTGGGGTGCTGCGCAGGATGCCGCGCATGCTGCGGTGGTGGTGATCAGCGCCGACCTCAACCAACAATTATTCGGTGGTGCCAATAGCGTTGGTCGCACCATTCGATTGGACGATCACGATTACCAGGTCGTGGGTGTTCTCGAGAACTGGAATCCGCATCCGCGCTTTTACGATGTCAACAATTCCGACGGCTTTTCCGATCCGCCGGATTTCTTCCTGCCGTTCACTCATGCGGTGGATCTGCACACGGAGACCGCCGGTAACAGCAACTGCTACGGCAGCAGCGGCCGTGCGCCTGGCTGGGATGGCTGGGTGCAGTCCGATTGCGTATGGGTTTCGTTTTGGGCCGAGCTGCCCGACGCTGCGGCAGTGCAGGCCTATCAGAGCTACCTGCAAGGCTACGGCGCTGAACAAAATCGCGCCGGTCGGTTCCACTGGCCGGCGAATGCAAAGCTGCACGATTTGATGCAATGGATGGACTACGAAAAAGTCGTTCCACCCGAATCGCGCATCTCGCTGCTGCTATCGCTGGGTTTTCTATTGGTATGTCTGGTCAACACGGTGGGTCTGTTGCTGGCGAAATTCATGCGCCGATCGGCAGAGATCGGCGTGCGCCGCGCACTGGGCGCTTCGCGGCGGGAAATATGGACACAGTTTTTGGCTGAAGCGGCCATGGTTGGCGTGTCTGGTGGTGTCGTCGGCTTGGCGCTCACCGGCGTCGGCATACTCAGTATCGGTCTGGTGTTCGATCCGGATTACGCACGCCTGGCGCATATGAGCCCGGAGTTGGTTGGCCTCACGCTTCTTTCTGCATTGGTGGCGACGATCGGCGCCGCTTTCTATCCCACCTGGCGAGCCGCGCGCGTACAGCCCGCGTGGCAGCTGAAGTCCAACTAAGGCGACGACGATGCAGATACGTCCCATCCTCGCCGCGCTTCGCCATCACAAGGCAGGCACTTTATTGATCGCGCTGCAAATCGCCCTGACGCTGGCGATTGTGTGCAACGCGCTTTTCATCATTCATGAGCGGTTGACGCGTCTCTCCCAGCCCAGCGGTATCGATGAGCCCAATTTGTTGGTGATCCACAACGGATGGGCCGGCAAGCCGCAAGAGGGCGAGATCGCGTCCCTGATGGCCTCAGACCTCGACACGTTACGCAAGATTCCCGGCGTGGCGGACGTGTATGCCACCAATACGTATCCGTTGAACAACGTCGGTATTGCGTACGGCATTGGCCATTCGCCCGACAAACTGAAACCCGTTACGACTACGGCGATTTATCTCGCCGACGAAAACGCGCTACCGACGTTGGGTTTGAAGCTGATCGCAGGTAGGAATTTCAGGCCGGACGAGATTGGCCAAATTGGCTTACACGGCGATACCGACCCGTCGGCCATCATCGTTACCAGCGCGCTGGCCAAACTCTTGTTTCCGGACGGTTCGGCGGTTGGAAAAGTGGCTTACATCAGTGCCAAGCCAAGCACCATTGTCGGCGTGGTCGAGCGCATGCGCACGCCGTGGGTCGATAGCAGCCTGGCCAAATGGGCGGATTGCTCAACGCTTATTCCATACCGCCCATTGACGTCCGCGTCCCAATACGTGGTTCGTGTTCAGCCTGGTCAACTGGAGAATGTGACCCGTCACGTCAGGGCGATGTTGTATGCGGCCAATCGCATGCGGGTCATCAGTCCCAAAGACGGTGTGCAAACCTTTGCCGACATACGTGCCATTGCTTACAACAGCGATCGCGGCATGGCTATTTTGATGAGTGCCATCAGCACGATTCTGTTGATCATCACGGGTGCGGGTATCGTGGGACTCACCAGTTTCTGGGTGGGGCAACGACGCAAACAAATCGGCGTGCGCCGCGCGTTGGGTGCAACACGGCACGACATTCTCAGTTACTTCCTCACCGAGAACCTGCTGATTGGTGTGGGCGGCGTTGTCATGGGCGGTGTGCTGGCTATCGCTTTGAACATGTGGCTGATGAAGCAGTTTGAGATGGATAAGTTGGCGCCCGGTTATGTCCTGGCGGGCGTGGTGACGCTGTTGTTGCTCGGGCAGGGCGCGGTATTGGCGCCTGCATTGCGCGCTTCGAACGTGCCGCCGGTGGAAGCAACGCGATCGGTATGAAGGGTGGAGGTCCTCGCAAGAGGGTCGTCAAAAACGAGGGAGGTGCCCCATGTTGGGCTATTACGTTGATCTGGCAATAAGAAGTCTTAAAAGAAGTCCGGGCCTTACACTCCTGATGATCCTCGCCGTGGGTTTTGGTGTGGCGGCCTCCATGACGACCTATTCGGTGTTTCGCGCGGTGTCGGGCGATCCGATTCCGTGGAAGTCCTCGCAGTTGTACGTGCCGCAGATCGAGATGTGGGGTCCGAAAGGGCACGGTGGCGATGGCGACAACGGTGATCCGCCGGATGCGATGGATTACACCGATGCGATCGCGTTGATGCGCGATCACCGCGCCAAGTATCAGTCGGCGATGTACATGATTTCGCCGTCGCTGGTTCCTGCACAAGCCGGCAAGCACCCGATCAATGTCGGTGGTCATGCCGTTTATAACGAATTCTTCCCGATGACGGATGCACCGTTCCAGTACGGAAGCGGTTGGTCCGCCGCCGAAGACGAACAGCGTGCCGCGGTTGCGGTGATCAGCGACAAAATCAATCAAAAGCTGTTTGGCGGCGCGAACAGTGTCGGCAAGACGATCAATGTCGATAGCAAGGATTACCGCGTCGTCGGCGTGCTGAAGCCGTGGAATCCGCAGCCGCGCTTTTACGATGTTTCCAACACGGGCGGATTTACCACGAACGACGAGGATCTGTTTATTCCGTTCCTGCGCGGTATCGACGTGGGCATGGCCAATAGCGGCAATACCAACTGCGTCGAGACGCCCACGCAATCGGGCTTCAAGGGTCTGCAAGAGTCCTCCTGCATTTGGATGTCGTACATGGTCCAGTTGGACGATGCGTCAGCTGCCAAGGCCTACAAGAGTTACTTGGATGGTTATGCGCAAGAGCAGCAACATGCCGGACGCTTCAGTTGGGCGCCGAACAATCGCTTGCGCAATCTGCCGCAGTGGCTGGATGCGGAGCATGTCGTGCCGACTGATACGGAGATCTCACTGCTAGTAGCGATCGGTCTGCTCGTCGTCTGCCTGGTGAACACCGCAGGACTCTTGCTCGCGAAGTTTTTGCGTCGAAGCAATGAGATTGGCGTGCGCCGTGCACTGGGCGCGCCGCGTGCCGCAATCTATGCGCAGTTTTTGGTGGAAGCGGCCATGGTGGGTTTTAGTGGCGGTGTGCTTGGGTTGTTGTTGACGGGCATTGGTATTCACAGCGTGAGCTGGGTGCTGCCCAAAGATATCGCGAGCCTTGCGCGTCTCGATAGGCCGCTGCTGTTGCTGACCTTGCTGGTTGCCGTGGTGGCCACAGTGCTGGCCGGCGTCTATCCCACGTTCCGTGCCGCGCGCGTACAGCCGGCCTGGCAGTTGAAGTCCAATTGAGGATAAGGAAACGCTCATGAGCCTCCATCCCATTCTTGTCGCATTACGCAAGCATAAGGCGGGCGTGGTGCTGATCGCGCTGCAGATCGCGCTGACGCTGGCGATCGTATGCAACGCGGTTTTCATCATCTATAGCCGCATTGAAAAAGTGAATCGGCCGACCGGCATCAACGAAACCAACCTACTGCTGGTCGAGCAGCAGTGGGTGAGTGCATCGAACGGCGATAGCGCAGCTGGCATTCAGCAATTCGACAGCCTATTGCGCAACGACCTCGATACGTTGACGCGATTGCCCGATGTCGAATCGGTAGCGCCGATCAATTCGATACCCTTGCTCAATTCGAGCTGGACCGGCGGCATCGCTTTGAAGCCGGGCCCGGGACTAAGCGACAAGAACAACGTCCACACCGCCTACTACTTCGGCGATGAGCACATGGTCGATACGCTGGGCGTGCACATTGTCGCTGGGCGCAATTTCACGTCGGCGGAAATCAATAACAAGGGCATGCGCGACCAGAGCGAACCGAACTTGGTCATCGTGACGCAGGATTTGGCCAAGAAATTGTTTCCCAAGGATTCGGCGGTCGGCAAGGTGGTTTATCTCGATGGAAGCAACACGCCAAGCACGATTATCGGGATTGTCGAGCGGATGCAGATACCCGCGGTCGGCTGGGGCGACAACTTCACCTGGTATTCGACATTGGTGCCGACACGCGTCAATGCCATCTTCTCCCGCTATATCGTGCGCACCCGCCCGGGCCGCCTGGATTCGGTGAGGCGCAGCATCGTGCCGGCGCTCTACAACGCCAATCCGATGCGCGTACTGGACGACGACGATGCCGTGCGTTCGTTCACCGACATCCGGGAGAACGCATACCGCGCGGACGTAGGCATGGCGGTGCTGATGGGCGTGGTGTGCTTAATTTTGCTGGCAGTCACCGCGGCGGGCATCGTCGGTTTGACCAGCTTCTGGGTCGGGCAGCGTCATCGGCAGATCGGTGTCCGGCGAGCGCTTGGTGCGCGCAAGATCGACATCCTGCATTACTTCCAGCTCGAGAACCTGATGATCGCCGGCGGCGGCGCCGTTATCGGCATCGGGCTGGCGCTGGGTTTGAATCGGTGGCTGATGAGCAGCTTCGAAATGCAGCGTATGCCACTGTACTACGTCCTGGCCGGACTGGTCGTGGTGATGGTGCTAGGGCAGCTCGCCGTATTTGTTCCAGCGCGTCGCGCTTCCAATGTGCCGCCGGTGGTGGCGACACGGTCCGTGTGACGAGTTGTCTTTCTGAAATGGAATTTGCTGGATAAGGGGTGGGCGATGTTCGGTTACTACATAGATATTGCTGTGCGAAGTCTCAGGCGCAACAAGGTTCTCACTGCGCTGATGATCTTGACGCTGGCGATGGGCATCGGTGCGTCCATCACCACGTTGACGGTGCTGAAGCTGTTATCGGGCGATCCGATACCTCAGAAAAGCGCGCGGTTGTTCTATCCGCAGATCGATCCCAATACGTTGGACGGCTACGTGGCCGATAAAACCAAGCCCGATACCATCATGACCTATACGGATGCGATGAGCCTGCTGCACGCGCACCGGGCGAAGCGTCAGGCGGTGATGGCGCTGACCCAGGCCAAGATTGTTCCGCAGCACGCGAATGATCATCCTTATTTCACCGATGGTGTGATGACCACCGCGGATTTCTTCGGCATGTTCGATGTGCCGTTCCAATATGGCGGCAGTTGGACGGCCGATGACGATGAGAGTCGTGCCCCTTTGGTGGTGATTGCCGACTTTCTCAACGAGAAGATGTTTGGTGGCGGCAACAGTGTCGGCAAGATCATTCGCATTAACGATCACGACTTCCGGATCGTGGGGGTGTTGAAACACTGGGCTCCGCAGCCTCGCTTCTATACGCAAGGTTTGGCTGGTCGCGATTATGGTGATGGCGACGCGGTATTCATGCCCTTGCAGACAGCGCGTTCGATGGACATGGGCCCGCAAGACACCGAGTGCTTTGCGTCGGTCACCGACGTGCAGCATCTGGAGACTGCACCCTGCGAATGGGTGGGGTTGTGGGTAGAGCTGGACGACAGCGCCGCAGTTGCCCAGTACAAATCCTTTCTCGATGGCTACGTGAGGCAGCAGATCAACCTGGGACGCTTCAAGCGTTCGGACACGGCGCTCTTGGATGTGATGGGCTGGTTGAGCGATCAACAGGTGGTGCCCGACGACGCAAAACTGCAGGTTTATCTCGCTTTCGGTTTTTTGTTGATCTGTGTGGTGAATACGGTGGGTTTGTTGCTAGCCAAATGCCTGCGTCGTTCGCGTGAGATTGGCGTACGGCGAGCACTGGGTGCGACGCGGGGTGCCATTTTTACGCAATTCATGGTGGAAGCCGGCATCGTCGGACTGACCGGTGGTTTGTTGGGTCTCGTGCTTGCGGAGCTTGGACTCCTGGGCGTTAGGCACGAGCCGGCCGAATACGCCAGCCTCGCGTACCTGGACATCGAAATGTTCCTGCTTACGTTTGTCGTGGCACTCGTCGCCAGCCTCATCGCTGGGCTATTGCCTGCTTGGCGCGCCTGCGTGATGGCGCCCGCTCCTCAACTCAAGGCCGCCTGAGGTGATCATGGACGTTCTGCCGATATTTGCCAGCTTGCGTAAACATCGCATCCCGACCTTATTGATCGTGATGGAGATCGCGCTTGCCTGCGCGGTGTTATGCAATGCCGTGTTCATGATCAGCCGGAGAATAGGAGACATTCACCTGCCTAATGCTATCGCCGAGCAGGAGATCACCACAATCAAGTTACGAGGTACGGACCCGAAGCTGGTTACCAGCGATATTCCCCGCAATCTGGCGGCACTGCGCAACATTGCTGGTGTGCAGGCGGCGGCTATCGCCAGCACGGTGCCACTGAGTCATCAGAATTGGGGCTGGAGTTTCGGGCTGACGCAGGCTTCCAGTGTCACCGATCAAAACAATACCAATGTCACGTTGTATTTTCTGGGCGAAGGCGCCGACAAGACCTTTGGCTTGCAGTTACGCGAAGGGCGTTTCTTCAACGCGACCGAATATGCCGACAGCACTGTCGGCAATGCCGCGTTGCCCACGACTCATGTGGTGATCGTCAACGAAACAGTGGCCAAGCAGCTATGGCCAGGTCAGTCGGCATTGGGCAAGACGATTTATTCCGGTCCAAATTACTTCACCGTGGTGGGTGTCGTGGCGGACGTGCTGCGACCTTTTGTGTCGACGCAGAACGAGCAGAAGTCGTACTACGCCACGTTCTACCCGATGGCGCCCGATCCAGCGCTTGGCTATTACATATTGCGCAGCGCACCGGCCGATCGCGATCGCATTATGAAGGAGGCCGTGCAGAAGCTGCAGGAGATCAATCCTGCTGCGGTCGCTACAGGAGTTACCTACGAAAGCATGCGCGATCAATATTTTGCCAACACCAGCAGCATGGTATGGACGCTGACTCTGGTGTGCGCGGTGATGCTAGCCGTCACCGCTTTTGGCATCGTCGGTCTGACCAGTTTCTGGGTCGGGCAGCGCCGCCGCCAGATCGGCATCCGGCGCGCCGTCGGGGCGACGCGCGGAGACATCCTGCGTTACTTCCGGACGGAGAATTTTCTGCTGAGCACGGTGGGCGTGATCATTGGAATGGGTATGGCATTCGCCATCAATCTGTATCTGATGCAGCACTACGAATTAAGTCGTATGCCCTGGTACTACTTGCCAGGCGGTGCCATTGCGCTGTGGTTGCTGGGCCAATTTGCGGTGATGGGCCCCGCCATGCGCGCTGCGGCAGTGCCGCCAGTGGTCGCCACTCATTCAGCTTAAGCGAACATAGAATTCAAGGGAATCGCCGTGCTTGCTTACTATTTCGACCTGGCTTTGCGAAGCCTCAAACGTAATCGAGCGCTAACCGCTCTGATGGTGTTGGCGATCGCGCTGGGCATTGGCGCAAGCATGACCACGTTGACCGTGTTGCACGTGCTCTCGGGCGATCCGCTGCCCGGTCGCAGTGGATCGATCTATTACCCGCAGCTCGATCCGCAGGACATGAAAGACTACACGCCAGGTGTCGAGCCACCGGAGCAGTTGACGTGGACCGATGGCATGTACCTCTTGCGTGCGAAACGGGCAACGCGGCAAGCGCTGATGACCGGCGGCATGGTTCCTTTGCAGTCGGCGCAGTCAAGCATCGATCCCTTTCAAGCAGCAGCGCTCTACACCACCGCCGATTTCTTTCCGATGTTTGGCGTGCCGTTCAAATACGGCAATGGCTGGGGCGCAGGGGAAGATGGCAGCAAAGCTCGCGTCGTCGTTATTACCTCGGATCTGAACGACAAGCTGTTCGGCGGGAAAAACAGCATTGGACAGATCTTGCGCTTGAAGGAAGCGGCGTTCCGCATTGTCGGTGTGCTGGGCGATTGGCATCCCAATCCGCATTTCTACGAGTGGTACATGGGAAGCTACGCAAGCGACGAGGATGTCTACTTGCCCTTGTCGGCGTCGCGCGATCTATTGATGGAGCACGACGGATCCACCGAATGCTGGGGCAATTCCGGTGGCGACCAGAGCCATCTGGAGACGGTCAACTGCACGTGGCTGCAGTTCTGGGTGCAGCTGGACAGTCCAGCCCGCGTCGCCGCTTACAACGATTTTCTCCAGCATTACTCGCAAGACCAGCACGCCATGGGCCGATTTATGCGGCCACCGAATGTTCGTCTGCGCACCATGATGCAGTGGCTCGATCACATTAAGGTGGTACCCAGCGATACCCGTCTGCAGACCTGGCTCGCCTTAGGGTTTCTCGCGGTTTGCTTGATCAATACCGTGGGTTTGATGCTGGCTAAATTCATGCGTCGCGCGGGCGAGCTTGGCGTGCGTCGCGCGCTAGGTGCATCGCAGCGTGCACTGTTCGGACAGTTGCTGATGGAGTCGGGTGTGATTGGCATCGCCGGTGGTTTGGGCGGCCTGCTGCTCGCACTACTCGGCTTGTGGCTGGTGCGCCAGCAACCGGCCGACTACGCCAAGCTGGCGCATATGGATATCACGATGTTGTCGGCGACGTTCGTGCTTGCTGTGGGTGCGAGTTTATTGGCGGGGCTGTTGCCGGCCTGGCGTGCCTGCCGAATCGCTCCAGCGTTGCAGTTGAAGGGGAATTGATATGGATATAAGGCCCATTCTCTCGACGTTGCGTCGGCACAAAGTCACGGCCTTCCTGCTGATCATGGAAATTGCGCTGACCTGCGCAATTATCTGCAACGCGATCTTCCTGATCGACCAACGTCTCGAGCGCATGCGGATCACTTCCGGTATCGCCGAGCACGAACTGATCTACGTTCAGATGGCGTATATAGGCGCTCGCCCCGATGCCATGGCGCGCACCGCGGCCGACCTTGCGGTATTACGTGGGATTGCGGGCGTCACGTCGGTCACGTTGACCAATCAGATTCCCTTCGGCGGTTCATCGTCCAATATGGGCGTCAGAACCGACTTGATGCAGCAAAAAGATACGATCAATGCCAGTCAATATCTCGGTGAAGATG
>JAATFF010000158.1 GCA_015655335.1 Lysobacterales bacterium
CGCGACGCGACCGCTATAATCGCCAGCGGAGTCGGCCGGACAGTCGCGTCGCGCGCAAGCGCATCGAGGAAAGTCCGGGCTCCATAGGGCAGAGTGCCAGGTAACTCCTGGGCAGCGTGAGCTGACGGCCAGTGCAACAGAAAGCAAACCGCCGATGGCCCTCAAGGGCACAGGTAACGGTGAAACGGTGCGGTAATAGCGCACCGCGCGCGGGGACAACGTCGCGTGGCACGGTAAACCCCACTCGGAGCAAGACCAAATAGGGGAACGATAACGCGGCCCGCGTTGTTCCCGGGTAGGTTGCTGGAGCCAGACGGTGACGTCTGGCCGAGAGGAATGACTGTCGCGCCGCAAGGCGTACAGAACCCGGCTTACAGGCCGACTCCACCTCTTTTTACCGTCGGCATCGTCCATCCGTTGGTGTCGGATGGACGGTGACGAAGGATTTTTACCTCGGATGAATGCCGGTTCATGCGAGGGCTCGAAAAGCGTGTGATCCAGTAGGCATTCGAAACGGCTCTGTGAGCAAAAAATCCACAGCGATCAAGCACCTCGGAAAGGTTCCTAGAAATCGCTGGAAATTTGGCCACACTGTTGCCTTTCTCCTTGATTCACAAGCAAAAATCCCTTGACAGTCTCAAGGGGCGAGACTATCGTGGATTCCTGTGTGAAATCGTGGGATTTCGTGGAGTTCACGGTCGTGTTCCAGGGCGAAACCGCCATCACTGTCGATGACAAAGGCCGACTGGCTATCCCGACTGCGTATCGGGAGCTGGTTACGGGCGCCTGCGCCAATCGGTTGGTGATCACCTACAACCCCTTCGAGTCGGGCTGCCTCTGGCTGTTCCCGCACGCCGAATGGGAGCGGGTGCGCGACCAGGTGAATGCGCTGCCCAACGTCAAGGCGGTGCATCGCGCACTGCAAATGAAGTTGGTGGGTGCGGCGGCGGAGGTGGAGCCGGATAGCGCGGCACGCATCCTGTTGCCGTCCAGTCAGCGCACGGCGGCGGGCATCGAAAAAAAGGCGGTTTTGCTGGGCATGGGCAACAAGTTCGAGTTGTGGAGCGAACAGGCCCACCTGGCCAAGATCCGCCAGACCATCGGCGAAGACGAGATCAGCGAAGACATGACGGACCTGCGGCTCTGACCGTGAAGGTCGAGCGTGGGGTGAATGCGGACATAGAGCGGGAGTGCGGCATGGCCGAGCAAGTACTGCGGCACATCCCGGTGATGCTGGACGAGGCAGTGGAGGGTCTCGCCGTGCGGGAAGGCGGGCGTTATCTGGATGGCACTTTCGGACGCGGCGGTCACGCCCGCGCCGTGCTGTCGCGCCTCGGTCC
Source organism: Lysobacterales bacterium (assembly GCA_015655335.1). Lineage (GTDB taxonomy): Bacteria > Pseudomonadota > Gammaproteobacteria > Xanthomonadales > Rhodanobacteraceae > Dyella_B. The sequence goes on from JAATFF010000158.1 coordinate 1,341, forward strand.
CGAGGGGCGCCTATTGCTGATGGATCGCGATCCGCAGGCCATTGCCGCGGCGCAAAAAGAATTCGCTGGCGATCCGCGCGTGTCGATTCGTCATGGTAATTTCTCCACGCTGACCGAGTGGGATGAAACGGTTTCCGGCTTGGATGGCGTGCTGCTCGACTTGGGCGTTTCCTCGCCGCAATTGGACGAAGCCGCGCGTGGTTTCAGCTTCATGGCCGATGCGCCGCTGGACATGCGCATGGATACCACGCAGGGCGAAAGCGCTGCGGATTTTCTCGCTCGCGCCGATGAACGTGAAATCGCCGATGTGCTGTGGACCTTCGGCGAAGAGCGTTTCAGTCGCAAGATCGCGCACGCCATTGTCGAGCGCCGCGCCGAATCGCCGATCACTCGCACGGGTGAACTCGCTGCGCTGATCGAACGCGTTGTCGGTCGGCGCGAGCCGGGCAAGCATCCGGCCACGCGCAGTTTTCAGGCCTTGCGCATTCGCGTCAACGGCGAGCTCGACGCGTTGCAGCGCGGTCTCGGTGCGGCGCTCGAACGGCTTAATGTCGGCGGCCGTCTTTCAGTGATCAGTTTTCATTCGCTGGAAGATCGTGCCGTGAAGCTCTTCATCCGCGATCACTCCGGCCGTGTGCAGGGCAGTCGTCGCGGGCCGCCGGTGGTGGCTGCGCCGGCGCGATTGGCTGCCGTGGGCAAGGCGCAGTTTCCTTCCGACGCCGAGCAGTCCGCCAATCCGCGCGCGCGTTCGGCCGTGCTGCGCGTGGCAGAAAAACTACCCGGGGAGCATCGGGCATGAGGGCGATCGGCATCTTCTGTCTGCTGATCCTGCTGGGTGCGATGATGATCAGCGCCATCGCCGTGGTGTGGACGCGGCATCAGAGTCGCGTGTTGTTCGTGCAGCTCACCCAACTACAGGGTCAGCGCGACGAATTGAATATCGAATACGGTCAGCTCGAACTGGAGCAGGCGACCTGGGCTGAGCCGCGCCGCATCGACAACGAAGCGCGTACCAAACTCAGCATGTTCATGCCGCGTCCGCAGGACGTGCGGCTGGTGCAGCAATGAACCCGCGTCCGCGCATCCCCGCGAAGCCGGCCGCACGGCGCCAGGGCGCAGGTCCCAGCGCGCGTCGACGCATGTTGCTGGTGATTGGCCTGCTCGGTGCCGCATCGATGGGTCTGGTGGCGCGCGCATTCGACTTGCAAGTCGTGCGCAAGCAGTTCTATCAGGACCAGGGCGACGCGCGCTTTCTGCGCGAAGTGCCGATCGCGGTGTCGCGCGGCACGATCTTCGATCGCAATGGCGAGCCGCTTGCCGTTTCCACGCCGATGGTCTCCATCACGGCGGTGCCCTCGCAGGTGTTGGAGAACGCCGATCGCATTCCTGCGCTGGCGCAAGCATTGGGCACCAATCCTGATGATCTGAAGTCCTATCTCGAACAGCGCTCCGACCGCGAATTCGCCTATCTGCGTCGACAGATGAGTCCGGATGCCGCGCAGGCGGTGCTCGCGCTCGCCGTGCCGGGCGTCAACGGACAGCGCGAATACAAGCGTTATTACCCGTCCGGCGAAGTGACCGCGCATGTGCTCGGCTTCACCAACATCGACGATCACGGCCAGGAAGGTCTGGAGCTGGCGTTCGACAGCTGGCTGTCCGGCAAGCCCGGCGCAAAGCGCGTCATTCGCGATCGCATGGGCCACATCGTGGAGGACGTCGAGCAGGTGCGTGCGCCGCAGCCGGGCCAGAACCTCACGCTCAGCATCGATCGGCGCATTCAGTTCCTTGCCTACAGCGAACTGAAAAATCAGCTCGATGATTGCCAGGCCGACTCCGGCGCCATGGTGGTGCTCGATGTGCACACCGGCGAGATTCTGGCGATGGTCAGCCTGCCGACCTACAACCCGAACACGGTGACGGGAACGACCGGTTCACAGCGGCGCAATCGCGCGGTGACCGACGTGGTCGAGCCAGGCTCGACCATGAAGCCGTTCACGATGGCCGCGGCCTTGTCCAGCGGCAAGTACACGCCGACGAGCCCAGTGATCGACACCGGCAACGGTCATTGGATGTTCTACGGCAAGGATATTCGCGACGACGATCCCAACGGCGTACTGACGCCGACGGGTGTGCTGACCAAGTCCAGCAACATTGGCGCTGCCAAGATTTCGCTGTCGCTCGATACGCAGTTTGTCTACGACGTCTACCGCGGCTTTGGTTTCGGCGACAGCACCGGCAGCGGTTTTCCGGGAGAGTCGTCGGGTTATTTGAAAGTGGGGCATGCCTGGCGTCCGATCGAAAAGGCGACGATGGCCTACGGCTACGGCATGAATGTCACGCCGCTGCAATTGGCCACCGCGTATTCCACGCTGGCTGATGACGGCGTGTTGCATTCACCGACGTTCATCAAGGGTGGCGACAATCCGGGCAAGCAGATTGTTACGCCGCAAATTGCGCGTGAGCTAGTGAGCATGTTGGAAACGGTCACCGCGCCGGGCGGTACCGCGACACGTGCGCAGATCGCCAACTACGCGGTGGCGGGCAAAACCGGCACCGCACATCAGGCTACCGGCGGTGGCTACGCCAAGAACAGTTACAACTCTCTATTCGCGGGCATCGTGCCGGCCACCAACCCGCAGCTGGTTGGCGTCGTCGTCATCAACAACCCGAAGAAGGGTGGCTACTTCGGTGCCGTGGTATCGGCGCCGGTTTTCCAGCGCGTCATGACCGGCGCGTTACGCCTGCTGGACGTGCCGCCCGACAACATCGGTCGCTGGTATGTTGGCGGTCCGCTGCAGCCCGATGGCGGCTTGGCAGGTAATGCTCCGCAGCAAAACGCAGGGAACGATTCCGAAGTCGTCGACGGGGACTCGCCATGAGCGGCCGGCGCCTCGATCACCTGTTGCAAGGGATCGCCGAAACAACGGCCGCAGGGCCGATTGTCGTATCTGGGCTTGCGCTGGATTCGCGTCAGGTGCGCGCTGGCGAGGCATTCTTCGCACTAAAGGGTACGCGCGGACACGGCATCGAATTCCTTGCCAGTGCGGTGCAGCGCGGCGCCAGCGTTGTGCTGGCCGAAGCGCCACCGCATGTGGTGGACGATCCGGGCGTGCCCGTACTGTGGATCGACAGTTTGCATTCCTTCGTGGGTGAAATCGCCTCGCGTTTTTACGGGCGCCCTTCCGAATTGATGCGGGTGATCGGTGTCACCGGTACCAACGGCAAGACATCGACTGTGCAATTGCTGGCGCAGGCGCTGGAGAAACTCGGTCATCGCGCGGCCACTATCGGCACGTTGGGCGCGGGCTTGCATGGTCAGTTGCGCGAGGGCGAACGCACCACACCGGACGCGATCGCCGTACAACGCCTCATGAGTGAATTTCGCCACGAAGGCGCGACGCATGTCGCGATGGAAGTGTCTTCGCATGCGCTCGAGCAAGGGCGTGTTGCCGCCATGGCTTTCGATGTCGCCGCATTCACCAACCTCACGCGCGATCATCTGGATTATCACGGCAGCATGCAGGCCTATGGCGCGGCTAAAGCCAAGCTGTTCGCTTGGCCGACCCTCCAGGCTGCGGTGATTAATACAGACGATGCATTCGGTCGTGAATTGGTCAAACAGTTGGCGTCTAGCGTGACTGCTCTGCGATTGAGCAGCGCCGGCGATACGCATGCCGATATTGTCGCGAGCGATATCGTTACGTCAGCCGAAGGTGTTGCGTTCCAGCTGCGTACGCCGTGGGGAACGCGGCAGATCCATAGCCGGCTGCTCGGACGCTTCAATGTGGCGAACCTGCTTGCGGTCATTGGTTGCCTCGGTGCGCTGGGCGAAGCGTTCGAGCGCATCGTGGATGCCGTTGAGGCACTCGATGCGGTCAACGGCCGGATGAATCGCATCGGCGGCATGCAAGGACTGCCGTTGGTCGTGGTCGACTACGCCCATACACCCGATGCGCTGGAGCAGGCGCTTACAGCGCTTCGTGCGCATTGTGCCGCCCGATTGATCTGTGTATTCGGTTGCGGTGGCGAGCGTGATGCGGGCAAGCGCCCGCAGATGGGTGAGATTGCCGAGCGATTGGCCGATGTAGCCATCGTCACCGACGACAATCCGCGTGGCGAAAATGGCGACCTTATCGTGTCGCAAATCCTCGCCGGCATGACACACTCCGAGGCGGCAACCGTGCAGCGCGATCGCGAGGCGGCTATTCGCGCCGCCTTGGATATGGCGCGTTCGGGCGACGTGGTGCTGATCGCAGGAAAAGGTCACGAGACCTATCAGGAAAGTGCGAGCGGCAAGCGGGCGTTCGACGATATGGCCGTGGCGCGTGCCGCTTTGGAAGGGCACGCATGATGCGGCTAAGCGCCATCGCCTTGTGGACACACGGACGCATGCTCGGATCCGATGCTGAAGTGACCGGTGTCGCGATCGATTCGCGCAAGGTCAAACCCGGCGATCTCTTTGTCGCGTTCAAGGGCGAGCGCGTGGACGGTCACGATTATCTTGCCGACGCCAAAGCGCGTGGTGCGGCCGCGGCACTCGTGGAACGCCGTGTCGACATCGATCTTCCGCAGGCGCAAGTGGATAACGCGGAACTCGCGCTAGGAGACCTCGCCAGCGCCGTGCGCGCGCAACGCGATGCGCGTGTAATCGGGATCACCGGGTCGAATGGCAAGACGACGGTAAAGACGCTCACGGCTGCGATTCTCTCGCTGCACGGCCGCACGCACGTCAACACGGGCAGCTACAACAACGAGATCGGCCTGCCGCTGACCCTGCTGTCGATGCCGGAAGACACCGAATACGCCGTGCTCGAAATGGGCGCTGGCAAACCCGGTGATATCGAGTATCTCGCCGCCATCGCCAGGCCCGATATTGGCCTCGTCAATCTCATCGCGCCCGCGCATCTTGAGCGGATGGGTACGATCGAGGCAGTGGCGGAAACCAAGGGTGCGCTCTATCGCGCGTTGCCCGCCGATGGCGTGGCGGTGATCAATGCCGATGACGCGTTCGCCAGTTTTTTCAGCGGGCTGGCGGGCGGCCGCAAAGTGCTGCGTTTTGGCTTGGATCACAAGGCCGACGTGGGTGCAGACATCCTGGAGCAACGCGTCGATGGCTCGCGCTTTGTGCTGAGTACGCCGCATGGCGATGCGGAGGTGTCGCTGCCGCTCGCAGGCCGCCACAACATCGCCAATGCGCTCGCGGCGAGTGCCGTTGCGCTGGCGTTGGGCGTACCGCTCGACACGATCGTGGCGGGCCTTGAACGTGCATCGGCGGTCGAAGGCCGACTTAAGCGCATCTCCATGCCCGCCGGCTGGACCTTGATCGACGATAGCTACAACGCCAATCCGAGTTCCATGCACGCGGCCATCGATACGCTCGCGCTGGCCGATGGCGAGCGTTGGTTAGTGCTGGGTGACATGGCTGAACTGGGAGCGGATGCGCGTGCGCTGCATGCGGGCGTGGGTCGCCATGCGCGTGAGCGCGGTATCCAGAAGCTTTTCGCGGTTGGCCCGTTGAATGCGGCGGCTGTGGAGACGTTCGGTGCCGGAGGCAGCCACTACGCCGACAAGGCGGCATTGATCGATGCGCTGCGTGCACAACTGCATGCGGGCGTCACCTGCCTGGTCAAGGGGTCGCATTCGGCAGGCATGGAACACGTTGTCGCGGCGCTGAAGAATGCGCGGCCAGAGGAGGGCACGTCCCATGCTGCTTGAACTTTCAGATTGGATGGCGCGGCATTTCACTGCCCTGCACCTTTTTCAGTACATCACTTTTCGCACGATCATGGCGGCATTGACTGCGCTGGCGATGTCGCTGTTGTGCGGGCCGCTGCTGATCCGCAAGCTTGCCGCGCTCAAGGCCGGACAGGTTGTGCGCAAGGATGGCCCGCAGACCCATCTGTCGAAAGCAGGCACGCCCACCATGGGTGGCGTGATGATTTTGCTTGCCGTCGCCGTTGCCACGCTGTTGTGGGCGGATCTCGCTAACCGTTACGTGTGGTTGGTGTTGGCCGTGTTGCTTTGTTTCGGTGCCATCGGTTTCTACGACGACTACCGCAAGCTGGTGTTGAAGGACAGTCGCGGGCTGGCTTCGCGCTGGAAGTATTTCTGGCAGTCGGTATTCGGCATAGGCGCCGCTTGGTTCCTGTACCACTCAGCCATCATTCCGGCGGAAACGGCGTTGTTCGTGCCGCTGTTCAAGCACGTTGCCATTCCGCTGGGTGTGTTCTTCGTGGTGATCGCCTATTTCATGATCGTGGGTTTCTCCAACGCCGTGAATCTCACCGACGGGCTGGATGGCTTGGCGATCATGCCGACGGTACTGGTGTCAGGCGCGCTGGGCATCTTTGCGTACTTGGCCGGTAACAAGGTGTTCTCCGAATACCTCGGCATTCCGGCGATTCCAGGGGCCGGCGAGCTTTCGGTGCTCTGTGGTGCGTTATCGGGTGCGGGCCTCGGGTTTCTTTGGTTCAACACATACCCCGCGCAAGTTTTCATGGGTGACGTCGGCGCGTTGGCCATCGGCGCGGCGTTGGCTGCGATTGCGGTGATCGTGCGTCAGGAAATCGTGTTGCTGATCATGGGCGGCGTGTTCGTGATGGAAACGGCGTCGGTAATGATGCAAGTGGCCAGCTTCAAGATGACTGGCAAACGCATCTTTCGCATGGCGCCGATTCATCACCACTTTGAACTGAAAGGCTGGCCCGAGCCACGGGTGATCGTGCGTTTCTGGATCATCAGCGTGGTGCTGGTGCTTATTGGCTTGGCAACGTTGAAGGTGCGTTGATGTTCGGTTTCGGTACATCGCAGGCACAGCGGCGACAGGGCCCGCGCGGCAAGTTCGACTTGCCGCTGCTGGTAGCCCTGGTCGGCCTTGCCTGCGTTGGTGTCGTGATGGTGGCGTCCAGTTCGATCGCGGTGGCCGATAGCCAACACATTGGCGAGTTCTATTTCCTCAAGCATCACCTGATGTATCTCGCGCTCGGCCTTGTCGCGGCGGGGGTGGCGATGCGCACCGAATTGAAGGTGGTCGAAAAGTACGCGTTCCTGTTGATGCTGGTGGCCTTCATCATGCTGCTGGCGGTGTTCATTCCGCACTTCGGTATGAAACTCAACGGCGCGCGCCGCTGGCTCAATCTTGGCGTTACCACCTTTCAGCCGGTCGAGGCGGTCAAGCTGATTTTGGTCGTGTACATCGCCAGTTATCTGGTACGCCATCGCGAGAGCATCGAAACGCGCTTCCTTGGGTTGATCAAGCCGATCGCTGTGTCGGGCATCATCGTGCTGCTGCTGCTCGCGCAGCCGGACTTCGGCTCGGCCACGTTGGTGATCGCGGTGACCATTGCGATGGTCTGGCTGGGCGGCGCACGGCCGATCTTTCTGTTTCTGATGGGCTTGCCGCTGATGCCGTTGCTGGCGATTGCGGCAACCAGCGAAAGCTATCGCATGAAGCGTCTCACCACCTTCCTGCATCCGTGGGATCACCCGTTCGACGACGGCTTCCAGCTGACGCAATCGCTGATGGCGATTGGGCGTGGCGAATGGGCGGGCGTGGGTCTGGGCTCGAGCGTGTTGAAGCTGTCCTATCTGCCCGAAGCGCACACCGACTTCATCTTTGCCGTGATTGGCGAAGAGTTGGGTTTGTTAGGGATCGTCGGCGTGATGTGCTTGTTCGCGCTGGTCCTCTGGCGCGGCTTGCACATGGGTTTGAAGGGCGTGGAAGTCGGTCAGCGTTTCGCCGGCTACATCGCATTCGGCATTTCGCTGATGATTGGCCTGCAGACGATGGTCTCGATTGGTGTGAACCTCGGCGCATTGCCGACCAAGGGCCTCACGCTGCCGCTGATTAGCTACGGCGGTTCGTCGATCGTGCTGACCTGTGCGATGGCCGGGGTGCTGTTGCGCGCGACCTTCGAAATCAACCGCGCACTCGATGCGCGGCATATGGCAACACGCATGCCGGCAGCGGCAGTGCCGGATGCGAACACAGCCACCGCGCGCGAGCGCGAAGCGGTGGCTGCATGAGCACGCAGGCGCCCGTGTTGATCATGGCCGGTGGAACCGGCGGTCACATTTTTCCGGGCTTGGCCGTGGCCGAGACTTTGCGCGCGCAGGGTGTGCCGGTGGTCTGGCTCGGCGCCGCTGGTGGCATGGAAACCAAAGTCGTGCCAGCGCATGGCATCGAATTGCATACCGTTGCGGTCGGCGGTTTGCGCGGCAAGGGTTTGAAGACGCGCCTGGTGGCGCCTTTTATGCTGGCGCGCGCGTTGTTGTCATCGCTTGCCGTGTTGCGTCGGCTGAAGCCGCGCAGCGTGCTGTCGATGGGCGGCTACGTCGCAGGTCCGGGCGGCATTGCGGCGCGCCTGCTGCATCGTCCGCTGCTGGTGCACGAGCAGAATCGCGTGGCCGGGTTCACCAATCGCAAACTTGCCACGCATGCGCAGCGCGTCATGGCGGGTTTTGCCGACAGCTTGCCGAATGCGGAGTGGGTGGGTAATCCGGTGCGTGGTGCGATCGCATCGCTTGCACCGCCTGCGCAACGCATGAGCGAACGTGCCGGCAAGCCGCGTTTGCTGGTGCTTGGTGGCAGCCTGGGTGCGCGTGCCTTGAATCTATCTGTGCCGCGGGCACTGGCGGATATGTCCGTCGATCAGCGTCCTGACGTGCTGCATCAATGCGGCAATCGCGGCATCGACGAAGCGCGCAAGGCGTACGCCGAGGTGGGTGTCGAGGCGCGCATCGTGCCATTTATCGAAGACATGGCCGGCACGTATGCGTGGGCCGATCTCGCGGTTTGCCGTGCCGGTGCGTTGACGCTGGCCGAACTCACCGCGTGCGGTCTGGGTGCCGTGTTGGTGCCGTTCCCGCATGCAGTGGATGACCACCAGACTCGCAACGCCGAAGCGCTGGTTGCTGCCGGCGCTGCCGAATTGATACAGGAGCGTGATCTGAATACGAAGGACCTGGCGCAGCGACTGAGCGCGCTGCTCGGCAATCGCGCCGCATTGCTTGCAATGGCCGAGGCGGCACGCACGCTGGCCAAACCGAACGCAGCCGCTGACATTGCGCGCGCTTGCGTGGAGGTGGCCGCATGACGCCGCGTCGCCTGCTCGCACACGAAGATTTGATGAGCACCTTCCGCCGCGTGCATTTCATCGGCATCGGCGGCGTCGGCATGAGCGGCATCGCCGAAGTGCTGCATAACCTCGGCTATGCGGTGTCCGGCTCGGATCGCAGCGAGTCGGCTACGGCGTTGCGTTTGCGCGAGCTCGGTATCGAGGTGCATATCGGCCATGCGGCGGTACACATCGGCGACGCGGATGTCGTGGTGACGTCGAGTGCCATCAAGAACGACAACCCGGAGTTGGTCACCGCTCGCGATGCGCGCATTCCGGTGATTCCGCGCGCGGAGATGCTGGGCGAGCTGATGCGCTTCCGTCGCGGCATCGCCATCGCGGGCACGCACGGTAAGACCACCACCACGAGCCTCGCCGCGAGCGTGTTGGCGGAAGCGAATTACGATCCTACTTTCGTCATCGGCGGCCAGCTCAATGCAGCAGGTGCGAATGCGCGCCTAGGAACCGGTCAGTATCTGGTGGCCGAGGCAGACGAGTCGGATGGTTCATTCCTGCTGCTGTCGCCGGTAATCGCCGTCGTCACGAATATTGACGCCGATCATCTTGAGAACTACCAAGGCGACTTCGCACTGGTGCGCAAGGCGTTCAGCGATTTCCTGCATCGCTTACCGTTCTATGGTCTGGCTGTTCTGTGCGTCGACGATCCGGAAGTCGCGGAGCTGGCCACGATCACCGCGCGTCGCGTAATGACCTACGGTATCGATACCGAGAACGCCGACGTGCGTGCCGTGAATGTCACGCAGAGCGGGTTCGAAATGCATTTCGATCTGTTGTTGCCTGGCGTCAAGAATGCCTTTCCGGTAACGCTGAACCTGCCTGGACGGCACAACGTACTCAATGCGCTGGCTGCAGCGTCGATCGGTTGGCAGCTAGGCGTAGAGGCCGAAGCCATCGCGCATGCGCTGGCGAACTTCCAGGGTGTGGGTCGCCGCTTTCATCGTCGTGGCGAGATTGCGCTGGATAAAGGTAAGGCGATGCTGGTCGATGACTACGGTCATCATCCGCGCGAGCTGGCTGCGGTCTTCGAAGCAGCGCGTGGCGGTTGGCCGGATCGTCGCCTGGTGGTGGGATTCCAGCCGCATCGTTACAGCCGCACGCGCGATTTGCTCGACGACTTTGCGAACGTATTGGCCGAAGCCGACGTGCTGGTGTTAACGGAGGTCTACCCGGCCGGCGAAGCGCCGATTGCCGGCGCCGATGGTCGTGCGCTGGCGCGCGCCGTACGTGCGCGCGGCAAGGTCGATCCGGTGTTGATCGGACATCCGCGTGAATTGAAAGACGCGTTGCCGGCGCTGCTGCGCGACGGCGATCTGTTGCTGCTGCTGGGTGCCGGCGACATCGGTTCGGCGGCGGTGGAGTTGGCGCAAATCGGTCATTTGAGGACGAGCGAGTGATGAAGATCCAGGACCCCGCACAATTTGGTCGCGTCGCCGTGGTGATGGGCGGTAGCTCGGCCGAGCGCGAGGTATCGCTTGATTCGGGCCGCAACGTGTTGGCCGCGTTGAAGGCACGCGGCGTCGACGCGCACGCGATCGATGGCATTCCGGCGTTGCTCGATGCGCTGCGTGCGGGTCACTTCGCACGGGTATTCAACATTCTTCATGGTCAGCATGGCGGCGGTGAGGACGGCGTGCTGCAGGGCGCATTGGAATCGCTCAACGTGCCGCACACCGGTTCGGGTGTGCTCGGTTCGGCGCTGTCGATGGACAAGACGCGTTCCAAACGCGTGTGGCAATCACTGGGTTTGCCGACGCCGAAATTCGTTGCACTGCCCCGCGGCGCGGATGTGCATGCCGCGGCGAAGCAGATCGGTTTTCCCTTGATCGTGAAGCCCGCGTGCGAAGGTTCCAGCGTCGGCATCACGCGCGTGTTCGAAGAGAAGGATCTCGATGCCGCCGTCGCGCTCGCCGAGAAATACCCCGGCGATTTGCTGATGGAAACGCTGATCGAGGGCGACGAACTCACCGTCGGCATTCTCGGCCGGCAGGTGTTGCCGAGCATCCACATCGTGCCCAAGGGCGCGTTCTACGACTACAACGCCAAGTACATCGCCGAGGACACACGCTACATCTGCCCGGGCCTGGAAGGCGAGGCGGAAGCGGCACTGCGTGCGCTGTCGCTCGAAGCCTTCGATGCGCTGGGCTGCTACGGCTGGGGCCGCGTCGATGTCATGCGCGATCGCCTTGGCCGCAACTGGCTGCTGGAAGTGAACACGGCGCCGGGCATGACGTCGCACTCGCTGGTGCCCAAAGCCGCAGCGGTGGCGGGTATCGACTACCAGACATTGTGCTGGCGCGTGCTCGAAACCAGTTTTAGGGAGGATGCATGAGGGGAAGCATTCGCCTCGTCGCCTGGTGTCTGGCCATCGCATTGGTGGTCTTGCCGATCGTCGGCGTGTTGTGCGGCTGGTTTGCCGCCGACCGCTGGCCGGTGACGCAGTTGACGGTGCAGGCCGAGTTCAAGCACGTGAGCGCAGAGCAGATCCGCGCCACCGTGCAACCGCGCCTGGGCCGGGGCTTCTTCGCATTGAATCTCGACGTTGTGCAGAAAGCGGTCGCCGCGTTGCCGTGGGTGGAATCGGTAGAAGCCAGCAAGCGCTGGCCCGATACCTTGTTGTTGCGCGTCTACGAACGGCAGCCTTTTGCACGCTGGAATGGCAATCAATTGATCAGCGGCGAAGGCAAAGTGTTTTCCGTACCGGATGCGGCCGATTACAGCCAACTGCCCGACTTGCACGGTCCTGACGATCATCTTGCCGAAGTAGTGAGCTTCTACGCCGATGTGCAGAAGGCCTTTGTCGGCACGCACCTGAAGATCACGGGTGTGACGCTCACCGAGCGCGGTAGCTGGAGCGTTGCGACCGACTCGGGCGCACAGATCGTGATTGGCGATCGCAATCAGGCAGGCCGTCGCCTACGCCGGTTCCTCGATGTGTATCCGCAAGTGACAGCAGGGCACGACCAGGGCTTTGAGTATGCCGACCTTCGTTACACCAACGGTTTCGCCGTGAAATGGCCGCAAGCGCCGGCCGCCCCGACCGCTCCTACTGCCTGAGGCACGCCCCGCACATGAAAGGCAAAAATGATAAGCAGTTGGTCGTCGGCCTGGATATCGGCACCTCGAAAGTGGTGGCGATCGTCGGCGAGTACGAGCCGGGCGAACCGATCGAGGTGATCGGCATCGGTTCGCACGTCTCGCGCGGCATGAAGCGCGGCTCGGTCGTGGACATCGAATCCACCGTGCACTCGATCCAGCGCGCGGTGGAAGAAGCCGAGCTGATGGCTGGCTGCGATATCCGCTCGGTCTACGCCTCGATTTCCGGAAGCCACCTGGAGACGCGCAACTCGCACGGCACGGCGGCGATCCGCGATCGCGAAGTGACGCCGGGCGATCTTGAACAGGTGCTGGAGGCGGCGAGTGCGGTGGCGATCCCGGCCGACCGCAAGGTCTTATATAAGGAGTCGCAGGAATACCGCATCGACGGCCAGGACGGTATTCGCTCGCCGGTCGGTATGAGCGGCGTCCGTCTGGAAGCGTCGGTACATCTGGTCACCGGCGCGGCGGCGGCGGTGCAGAACATTAGCAAATGCATCCAGCGCTGCGGCCTGTCGGTCGACGAACTGGTGCCCTCGGCCGTGGCCAGCGCCAAATCGGTGTTGACCGATGACGAGCGCGAGCTGGGCGTGTGCCTGGTCGATATCGGCGCCGGCACCACCGACATCGCGATCTACACACAGGGTGCGATCCGCTACACCAAGTCGCTGCCGGTGGGCGGCGACCAGGTCACCAACGACATCGCCTACGGCGTGCACACGCCGACCGCGCATGCCGAGGAAATCAAGATCAAGTACGCCTGCGCGCTGGCCCAATTGGCGCATGCGGAAGAAACCATTCAGGTGCCGAGCGTGGGCGATCGTCCGCCGCGTCGGCTGGCGCGGCAATCGCTCGCGCAGAGTGTGCAGGCGCGCTACGAGGAAATCTTCGAGATGGTGCAGGACGAATTGCGCCGTTCCGGTTACGACAGCCTGGTTGCCGCAGGCGTGGTGCTGACAGGCGGCGCCGCGCGGATGGAAGGCGCGCTGGAATTGGCCGAAGAGATCTTCCACAAGATGGTGCGCGTCGGCGTGCCGCAGCACGTCAACGGGCTCGGCGAAGTGATCGCCAATCCGCTGCATTCCACCGGCGTCGGTTTGCTGCTGCACGGCTCGCGTTCCGGCGGCATGCGCGCGAGCGGGCCGGCCGGCGGCAGCGTGGGCGGGTTGGTCGACAAGCTACGCGGCTGGATTACCAAGAATTTCTGAGTTTGGCGGCGCAGGAGGCGCAGCACGGGCGAATGGAGGTTCGCTCACCACCAAGGGATGACAGGAGTTATCTCGCGGTTACAACGACAACTAAAGCTTTACGGAGGACGGGAAATGTTTGAACTGGTCGAAAAACTAGCACCCAATGCGGTGATCAAAGTCATCGGCGTGGGCGGCGGCGGCGGTAACGCCGTGGCGCACATGCTCAATGCCAACATCGAAGGCGTCGATTTCGTCGTCGCCAACACAGACGCACAGGCCATGAAGGGCTGTGGTGGCCGTATACACCTGCAGTTGGGCGCCAATGTCACCAAGGGCCTGGGCGCAGGTGCCAATCCGGAAGTGGGCCGTCAGGCTGCACTGGAAGATCGCGAGCGCATCGAGGAAATGCTCGATGGCGCGGACATGGTGTTCATCACCTGCGGCATGGGTGGTGGCACGGGTACGGGTGCGGCGCCGGTCGTCGCGCAGCTGGCCAAAGAGAAGGGCATACTGACGGTGGCGGTGGTGACCAAGCCGTTCCCGTTCGAAGGCCGTCGCCGCATGCAGGTTGCCCTGAAGGGTATCGAAGACCTGTCGCAGCACGTCGATTCGCTGATCACGGTGCCGAACGAGAAGCTGCTCTCGGTGCTGGGTCGCGAAGTGACGCTTCTTAATGCGTTCAAGGCCGCCAACGATGTGCTGCAAGGTGCCGTGCAGGGTATTGCGGATCTGATCACCAGCCCGGGCCTGATCAACGTCGACTTTGCCGACGTGCGTACGGTGATGAGTGAAATGGGCCTGTCGATGATGGGTTCGGGTACCGCCCGTGGCGACGATCGTGCCCAGGCTGCGGCCGAAGCGGCGATCAACAACCCGCTGCTGGAAGACGTCAACCTCAATGGCGCCTGCGGCATCCTGGTCAACGTGACCGCGGGTCCCAACCTCACCATGCGCGAGTTCGACGAGATCGGCCGCATCATCCACGACTTCGCCAGCGAAGACGCCACGGTGGTCATTGGTACGTCGCTTGATCCGGAAATGCAGGATGACGTGCGCGTGACGGTGGTGGCCACCGGCCTCAATCGTGTTGCGGCCCGCCAGCCGATCCGTTCAGTCGCGACCCAGCAGGTGGAGATGCGCCAGCGTCCCCGCCCGATCGTGTTGCGCACCGGCACCGGTAATGAAGTCGTCGACTACGCCCAGCCCGAGGTCGTGGCCAGCAATCCGCGCGGTGGCGAAAGCTCCGCCAAGAGCGCCGACCCGAGCTTCGATTACCTGGATATCCCCGCTTTCTTGCGCCGACAAGCGGATTAATTACGTAAAGAAATGTGAATCCATGAACTAACGACGTATTAACTTGTCAGTGTTCCCTGTGCCGGACGAGGAGGGTTATCCTCCTGTCCGCCGTCTGACCGTCGCCGGGAGTCGGCTGCGGGAAGGGGGTATCGCTGATGTCGGCTGACGTCGTGTTCGTGCGTTGAATGCGAGAGACAGTGCGACCTAAGGATGGCGCACGATTGACAGTGTGGCGTGGACTTGCCGCCTGCCGGTCCAAAATCCCGTTGCCGGACCTTCCCGTCCCTGGCGCGGGGTTTTGTGTCGAATCGCAAGTACTTGATATCTGTAGTGCTTGCACCATCGGGATGCGAATGACTCGCATTAATTGATGAAAGGAAAATGAAGGCTTCGCCGGACTGTACGGTACGGTTTGTTTTCCCGCAGGTTAAGACTGTGTTAGCATCCCAGCTCGAATTGGCTGCTGCCCCTACAGGTACCCAATAAATGATCAAGCAGCGTACGCTTAAAAATATCATCCGTGCCACTGGAGTCGGTCTGCATACCGGCGACAAGGTCTACATGACGTTGCGACCAGCGGCGCCGAATACCGGCATCGTTTTTCGTCGCACCGATCTCAATCCTCCGGTGGATATCCATGCCCGTCCGGATCACGTAGGCGACACACGCTTGTCGACGACGCTGGTCAATGGCGACGTGCGTGTATCAACGGTGGAGCACTTGTTGTCGGCGATGGCCGGTCTGGGCATCGACAATGCTTACGTGGATCTTTCTGCGCCCGAAGTGCCGATCATGGACGGCAGTGCTGGTCCTTTCGTGTTCCTGCTGCAATCGGCAGGTATCGAAGAGCAAGCCGTCGCCAAGCGCTTCATCCGCATCAAGAAGCCGATCAAGGTGCAGGAAGGCGATAAATGGGCCAGTTTTGAGCCGTTTGAAGGCTTCAAGGTTGGCTTCTCGATCGAGTTCAACCATCCGATCATCTCCAAGCGCACCTCGCGCGCCGAGATCGACTTCTCGACCACCTCCTTCGTCAAGGAAGTGAGCCGCGCGCGTACCTTCGGTTTCATGCGCGACATCGAAATGCTGCGCGAACACAACCTTGCGCTCGGCGGCTCGATGGACAACGCGGTGGTGCTCGATGATTACCGCGTGCTCAACGAAGACGGTCTTCGCTACGAAGACGAGTTCGTCAAGCACAAGATCCTCGATGCGATCGGCGATCTCTATTTGCTCGGACACAGTCTGATCGGTGCGTACTACGCGCATAAGTCAGGTCACGAGTTGAACAACAAGTTGCTGCGCACGCTGATGGCCGATGCTTCGGCATGGGAAGAAGTGAGCTATCAGGACGATCCGGCCACCGCGCCGATCTCCTACGCGCATCCCGCTCAGGCGATCTAAATTCGCCAGTCGTATCTTCGCAAGCCGGGCCTGGAGCCCGGCTTGTTCATTTTTGTGACGATCGTCACACTTTTGTCCTCGCCATATTCACGTTATCGAGACGGGTCCTAAAGACCTGGGCAGGGTATTGCGTGGTATAAATCTGACTCCCGTGTCGGGGGCAGGTCGTTATGGCCTGTTACCCGGAAACGACGCTTCAGCTCAGGGCGCTTCGTCGGGATGGGAATCAGCAATTTCGGCGACGGACGCCAGTTCCAGGAACAGCGCCCGCAATTCGGGGTCTTGGATTGAATTCGCGGCAGCCTTCAGATGACGTGCTGCCGCGGCTGAAAGCGGTTTTGATTGCTCCGTCTGGGGATCAGGCGGAGGAAGGGGGGCCACTTTCACGGTAACTGAGCCGGCATTAGCGCCTATGGCGCGTGCGGCAGCGAGGATTTGTGCCTGTTGCAGGCGCAGCCGAGATGCCCACGCCGGTGAGGAAGCCAGGAAAACAAGGCGGTCGTCGCGCAGATTGGCAAATCTGACCTGTTCACGCAGGGGCGAGGGCAACGTCTGACGCAGTGCGCGGTCCAAAGCCTCAAGCTTGCCGGCTTTTTTTGCCAGGGCAGCAACAGGACCGATATCGGCAAGGGATTGCGGTCCATGGCCGGTGCGGCTGGAAGCGGCGGGAACGTCGCGCTGCATCAGTAAAAACTTCGAATTGGTAGTGACATGCAAATCATACTCGTCTCACGTGCAGGGAAGGTGCCCAAAACATTGGACCTCGCCAACCAGCGTCTTCGCTGGCGTGTCTTGGGTATCGGCGCTGCTGCCGTGCTGGCTTTGGCCAGTTTGGGCGCCGGCGTTGCGTTGGCGGTAGCCAGTCCCCGCGATCGTGCGCTTACTGAAATCGATGCGTTGCATCAGCAGGTCAAGCAGCAGGACAGGCAACTGGGCGATCTGCGCGAAGATGCTCATCGCCAACTCGATGCACTGGCCGCGAAGCTCGGTCAACTGCAAGCGCAGGCGACGCGACTGAATGCGCTGGGTGAGCGATTGGCCCAAGTGGGCAAGCTGGATAACGGCGAATTCAATTTCGATCAACCCCCGCCGGTCGGCGGCGTGGAAGTTACGACTGGAAGTAGCGCGTACGCGCTGCCGCAAACCTTGGATGCCAGTATCGATCAGCTGGCCAGCCAGTTCGATACGCAACAAGCACAGCTTAGTGCCATGCAGAGCCTGCTGCTGAACGCACGCATCGACTCGGATCTGAAACCCACCGGGATGCCGGCGGACGGTTACATCTCCTCTTACTTTGGCGTTCGTGCCGACCCTTTTGATGGTCGCTCCGCGCGCCACACCGGTCTGGATATCGCTGTTCCCTATGGGAGCAGCGTCCACACCGTCGCCGAAGGCATGGTGACTTACGCCGGCATCCGCAGCGGATACGGCAACGTGGTCGAAATCGATCATGGCAACGGCTACATGACCCGCTACGCTCACAACAGCAAGCTGCTTGTACATCCTGGCGAGCACGTGCGCGTGGGCGATGAGATCGCCGAGGCCGGCTCGACGGGGCGCTCCACCGGCCCGCATGTGCATTTCGAGGTCTGGTACAACGGCCGCGTCGTCAATCCGCTGGCGTATGTGAAGAACCATCGCTGAGCGAGCGTCGGCGGCGCCCTTGAAAGCCGGGTAGCCTACCGCCACCCCTATGCCAGAACCTCCGGTGTAACCGGGTGTATCGCCGGTTCCGGGCGTTTGGGATACCTGGCGGACCCTAGTATCATCGCTCCTTTGCCCGTCCGTACTTGTTCCGGTGGGCTTCCTCAGTTTCCAGATCCGGAAGATCGATGCTCAACCGTGCCCTGACGAGCCTTTTTGGTAGCCGTAACGATCGTGTACTGCGCCAGCTGTCCAAGACCGTCGTGCGCATCAACGCGCTCGAACCTGAGTTCGAAAAACTCAGCGACGAGGCCTTGCGCGGCAAGACGGTCGAATTCAAGCAGCGTATTGCCGATGGCGAGTCGCTCGACAAGTTGCTGCCCGAAGCCTTTGCCGTCGTGCGCGAAGGCGCCAAGCGCGTACTGGGCATGCGCCATTACGACGTGCAGCTCATCGGCGGCATGGTGCTGCACATGGGCAAGATCGCCGAGATGCGCACCGGCGAGGGTAAGACCCTGGTCGCGACAGCGCCGGTGTACCTCAACGCCCTCGAAGGCAAAGGGACGCACGTCGTCACCGTCAACGATTATCTGGCCAAGCGCGACGCAGCCCAGATGGGCAAGCTATACAACTTCCTTGGCCTGACGGTAGGCGTGGTGTGGCCGGGTATGGACCAGGCCGACAAGTTCACTGCTTACGCCGCGGACATCACCTACGGCACCAACAACGAATTCGGTTTCGACTATCTGCGCGACAACATGGCGTTGTCGAAAGAACAGCGCTGCCAGCGCGCTCTGCACTACGCCATCGTCGACGAGGTGGACTCGATCCTGATCGACGAAGCGCGTACGCCGCTGATTATTTCCGGTCCGGCCGAAGATTCACCGCAGCTCTACATCGCTGTGAACAAGCTGGTGCCGCGCATGACACGGCAGGAAGTTGAAGACGGCGCCGGCGACTTCTGGGTCGATGAAAAGCAGAAGCAGGTGCATCTCTCCGAAGAAGGCATGCAGCATGCCGAAGAGCTGTTGCGCCAGGCGAAGGTGATCGACGAGGAAGGCAGCCTGTACGACGCCCGCAATCTGGCGATCGTGCACCATCTCAATGCCGCGCTACGCGCGAATGCGATCTATCACCGTGACGTCGACTACATCGTGCGCGATGGCGAAGTGATTATTGTCGACGAGTTCACCGGTCGTACCTTGGCGGGGCGTCGCTGGTCCGACGGTCTGCATCAGGCCGTGGAAGCGAAGGAAGGCGTGCCGATCCAGCGCGAGAACCAAACGCTGGCGACGGTGACTTTCCAGAATTTGTTCCGTATGTACAAGAAACTGGCCGGCATGACCGGCACGGCCGATACGGAAGCTTACGAATTCCAGCAGATCTACGGCCTGGAAGTGTCGGTGATTCCGACCCACAAGCCGATGATCCGCAAAGACAACGCGGACATGGTGTTCTTGAGCCAGGACGTGAAATACAAGGCGGTGATCGAGGACATCCGCGATTGCCACAAGCGCGGCCAACCGGTGTTGGTCGGCACGGCGTCCATCGATGTTTCCGAGCTGCTGTCCGAACTGCTGCGCAAAGAAAAGATTCCGCACGAAGTGCTCAACGCCAAGCAGCACGAACGCGAGGCGCACATCGTTGCGCAGGCCGGTATGCCCGGTGCGGTGACCATCGCCACCAACATGGCCGGTCGCGGTACCGACATCGTGCTTGGCGGCAGCCTCGATGCGGCTCTGGCGGCGTTGCCGGAAGATGCCAGCGAGACCGATCGTGCGCGCGTCAAGTCGGATTGGAAAAAGCGCCATGAACAGGTGTTGGCGGCGGGTGGTCTGCACATTGTCGGCACCGAGCGGCA
>JAATFF010000112.1 GCA_015655335.1 Lysobacterales bacterium
CCGGCAGCCAGCTGATCGAGAACCATCCGGCACAACTCGGGATTGCCATGCGATAGCGCTCCGTTCGGATTTATCCGCAGCCGGGACATAACCGAAGCGCATTGCTCATTATGTGCGGCGAGTAAGTATTCAATCCATTCGTCCTCGCCCCATTCGCCGCTGTCTGCCTTTTGGCAGAACTGAGCCTCCCACTCGACCGCCCAAGCGATCACGTCGACGTGAAACTGTCGGCTGTCCAGCGGGCGGTATTCGTAGAGCATGGCGACTTGCGTCATTTCCACAATGGTTTCATGCAGCGGGAACAGCCGTTGCAGCTGTGCCGGGTCGAAGGAGCCCCGCGGATAGCCTGTTTCATCGCAGATGAGGTTAGCTTTCGGAAGTGCTGACATGTCGATGTCCTCGTCCGTGAGTGTTCAGGCGTACGAACTGACGTACTTGGCGCGGCCGTCCCAAAGGTGAGCGCCGGAAAAGCTGGTTATACGAACACCATGCGAGGTCGCCTTTTTGCGCATCACCGGGCCGACGAACTGGTTAGGCACTGGCATAACCCTGCCGGTCATAGCCTGCACGCCGTCGCTCACTTCGTCCGAAGCGATCTCGCGAATCTCTACCATCTTCTCACCGACAAGAGCTACAACCTGGTAGTAGTCGATATTAGATTGCTCATAACCCCAACTGGAGTAAAGGATGCTTCCGACGCACAGGCCGTGCTTGTCTGCCTTTCGCTCCGCCCTGCGGGCAGCCTTCGCTTTCTCGCTAGCCAACAAACCCGCCTCCCATCGTGCGACGTACTCCGCACGATGCTGCTCGATCTTGAAATAAAGGTTGAATGCGGGCCGCGCTGCTTTGCCCGCAAAACCGATCGCGTAATGCTTGCCGCCCGTTTCGCTGAGGAAGACGACGCCGCCGGCGATGTCCTTCCGCTCAACGTCGCCAAGATTGCCCACGAACGCGAGCCGAAAGGCTTCGCGATCTTCGGGTGAGAGTGATGCGGGATTGCGAAGTTCACGGTTCGTCGGAAAGCTCATGCTGTTCACTCCTGAAAGTTTGTAAATAGGGTCGATGACATCCGTCACAGCAGGCCGCGCGAGGCAAAGCTCACACACTCGCCAGCGGTCACGACGATGTGGTCTAGCACGCGCACACCCACGAGTTGCAAGGCTGTCTGCAGCTCTTTGGTTATGCAGCGATCCGCATTTGAAGGAGACCCCTGACCGCTTGGATGGTTATGGCTGATGACTGCCGCCGCAGCGTTCGCACGAAGCGCTGCCTTGATAATTTCCCGGCAATGAATCGACGCACCGTCGATCGTTCCGCTCGCCACCTTTTCAACACTCAACACCCTGTGCCTCTGGTCTAACCACGCGATATGCATTTCTTCGTGCGCTAGATGCCCGAAACGCACTCGCAAGAAATCCATCATTTCTTCCGGTGTTCCGATCGCTGGACCACGCTGTATGCGCTGCCAAAGAATGTCCTCGGCCGCCGCCAGAACTTCTGCCTCGCCAACAGTGCCGGTAATCTCGTACTGCCCAAGAACATCGCGAACAAGACCCATGAATCTCTCCAGTTTTTGACTAGGCGTTAGTGCCGGAAGCAACAGCACCGGATAGGTGCCAGATGCTTTCGGAACGGAAGCCAAGCCAGAGGAGCAGGCGGTGAGGTCAAGGGGAGCGGCAAAGCCGCAAGGAGTGGCTGGCGCGGGCCGGAGAGAGCGCAGCGAAGGACAACACGGGTCACGACTGGCGCTTGACGTGGCAGCCGTCTGCGGAACTGGACAGGGGGAGCCGCTACGTGACGCTGGAACGCGGCATGAAGCGGGGGAGTAGCCCAGCGTATCCCCGGTGATGGCCACAACCACCTCGTAGGCGCTGCAGCCGGCCAGCATGGCCGGCGAAGGGTCACTATCGAGGAATGAGGGTTCGACGAGTCCGCAGGGCGACGGCGATCACCATGTCACCGCATGAAAAAGATGACACGTTTAAGGGGTACAAACTATGCCGTTCAAACTGTTTCAAAGACCGCGTGCGGATTCCGGCCAAGCTGAATATCGATTCCGGTAAGCGCTGAACAGGCTGCTGGTTCAGCTAAGACAACGAATTTGGTAGGTGAGTGGGAAAGTGTCCGCAGATGATCGCTTGAGAAGCGGTATCAACATTGAAGTACAGCCGGAATCCGCGGGCTTCATCCCGACTGCTTTGTCCCTGAATGTGCATGTCGAGCGGTATGCGCCGACCCTGCCAGCTGACGGAGTACGCCTCAGCCGTCCGATGATTCGCAAGGGCTGCGCCTGTAGGGCCGCAACTTAACCGCTCCCCGGCGAGGAACAGTTCCCAACGACTCTTAGCATCGTCATCAGCGCCGAATCGCATCTGCCACAGGTGGTCGTGCATTGCTTGCAGGGTTCGATAAAGCAACTGTGGATCTGCGTAGGCAGATTTTTTAGCGGCACGGATGGCTTTGCGCGGGACGACAATTCGAGGTCCAATGTTTTCTTCAATCCATGTATCTAACGCAGCCAGAGTGTTGGGTAGCAAACCGTTGGGCGAGGCTACAGAGCCACTAGATTCCGGCGAGCTTCGCTGTTGCGCAGCAAGACGGAGATTGTAATTCTCTTTCCGGAGTTCATCGTTCCGGGCAGAAATTCCCTCTAGCTGTGCATACAGCGTAGCCAATTGTTCGTCGTGGGTTTCCTGAGCCGCCGCGATCGCCTTTGGAGGCGATGACGCGCTGTGGGTCGCGGTAGGCTGCGTTGTCATCAGGCGCATCTGTCCTTCGCATTTTCGGAGGTCTTCGCGGCATCGCCTCGCAATGGCCTGCTGTGTACTTGCCTCGGTGGTAAGGTCGGCAATATGACGCGCATGCTCCCGCTCTCGGCGACGACTGTGCTGTTCCACAGTCGACAAAGTACGCTGAAGGGCCGCCGTTCGTTTCTCTGCTTCTTGCTCGATCAATTTGGTGTTCTCTAGGAGTACGTCGAACGCAGCGTCTATTGGACCGTACGCAAACCACGCATCAAGATCGTCGTCGGGGTAGTCCTGGCGTCGCTCATCGAACAACTCGTACCCGAGTTCACGGATAGCTTCGGCAAACGCATCAATAACGACGGCGCCAAGCGAATCTCCGATACATGACCAGCTGATCGCAGCGCTGGTGAAAGTTGCGACCTCTAATGAGACTCCCTGCGATTCGTGGTGCCCGCAGGGCCGGTACCACCAAGTCATCGTTAGGGAGACAGTAGTACCATTCACCACTCCCAGAATGGTGAGGTCTTCCTGATAAAGCCGATCCGCATCGAGTGGCCCTCGGGCGCTGTGACCGAGGACTAAGCCATCGACGGGCACGATTCCGTCTGCGGGAAAGACGTCCTCAATGTCTCCTTC
>JAATFF010000026.1 GCA_015655335.1 Lysobacterales bacterium
GCCGAGCGCAGCGCTTCGTTGAAGCCGTGCGTGTCGCGATGCACTTCGCGCTGGTTGACCAGGCACTTCTGCGAGGTGTGCACGAATTCGATCGGATCCTCGATAGTGAGGATGTGGCCGTATTCGTTCTTGTTGATGTGGTCGACCATCGCCGCTAGCGTGGTCGACTTGCCCGAACCCGTCGGTCCGGTGCACAGGATCAGGCCCTGTGGCTGTTCGATCAGCTCACGGAAAATCTTCGGGCAGCCCAGGTCGTCCAGCGTCAGCACTTCGGACGGAATGGTACGGAACACCGCACCCGCGCCGCGGTTCTGGTTGAACGCGTTGACGCGGAAACGCGCCAGGCCGGGAATCTCGAACGAGAAGTCGACTTCGAAGAATTCTTCGTAATCGCGGCGCTGCTTGTCCGACATGATGTCGTAGATCAGCGAATGTACCTGCTTGTGTTCCAGCGCGGGGATGTTGATGCGGCGTACGTCGCCATCCACGCGAATCATCGGCGGCAGACCCGCCGACAGGTGCAAGTCGGACGCCTTGTTCTTCACCGAGAAGGCAAGCAGTTCGGCGATGTCCATCGGGTGTATCCCCTCAACCGATCGTCAGTAAGAAAGTGCAAGCCACAAACAGGACGACGGTGGTTCACCGTGGATGGACGCGCCGGCTATGGGCATACCTGCCCCGCCGTTCCCCCGATCCCTTGCAGCCGCCCCGATACTACTCGCGGCGACGGGCGGGCGGCCAGTCTTTCCTTTACGGCTTTGCGTGGCGACAGCGCAGTTTGCCGACCCTGTCACCGAACCTGCGCCTTATCCAATCCGGGATGCTCCGGTAAGGTATACCTTCTTGAACAAGCCGGACCAAGGCAACATGACACGTATCGCATTCATCGGCGGCGGCAACATGGCTCGCAGCCTGATCGGCGGCCTACTCAAGACCGGCGCGGCCGCCGCCAACTTGCGCGTCGCCGAGCCCTCAGCCCAAGCTCGCGAGTCCCTAGGCCGCGATTTCGGCGTCGCCACCTTTGCCGATAATCGACTGGCCGTGGCCGATGCCGATGTGCTGCTGCTGGCCGTCAAACCGCAAGTCATGCCGGCGATCCACGCCGAGCTGCGCGATACCTTGCAACGCAATCGTCCACTGCTGATCTCGATTGCCGCAGGTGTACGCATCGACCAGCTTGAGCGCTGGTTTGGCAATCTGCTGCCGATCGTGCGCTGCATGCCCAATACGCCGGCCTTGATCGGCGCTGGAGCCACCGGATTGTGCGCCAACCTGCGCGTCACGCCGCAACAACGCGAACAAGCCCAGCACATCTTGGACGCAGTCGGGATCACCCGCTGGATCCACGATGAGGCGCTGATGGATACGGTCACTGCGATCTCGGGCTCCGGGCCCGCATACTTCTTCGCCATCGTCGAGGCACTCGAGGACGCTGCAGTAGCGCAAGGCATGCCGCGCGATACGGCGCGCATCCTGGCGGCACAAACCTGTCTTGGCGCCGGACGCATGCTGGTCGAAAGCAATGAATCGCCGTCGGTATTGCGGCAACGAGTTACCTCGCCGAACGGAACCACACAAGCCGCGCTGGAAAGCTTCAGTGCCGATCAATTGCCGCGCGTCGTAGCTCGCGCCGTAGCCGCCGCGACACGCCGCGGTGGAGAGCTCGCAGCCGCCCTGGACAAGGACTGACCTATTTATGCCTTATTTGCTTAGCGCGTTATCCATGCTGATCCAGGTTGCCTTTGGCGCCATCGCGACCTTGTTTTTGCTTCGCTTGCTGGCCGAGGCCAATCGCGCCGATTTCCACAATCCGCTTAGCCAGTTCATCTATCGCTACACCAATCCGGTGCTGGCGCCGATCCGGCGCGTTCTACCGAACTGGCGCCGCATCAACCTCGCCGACTTGTTGATCGTCTGGCTCACGGTACTGGTGGAACGCCTTGTGATATTCGGCCTGGCGGGCTTTTGGCCGGCACCGCTGGGATTGCTGGTTTTGTCGCTGGCCGATCTGCTCGACTTCGTGTTGTTGTTCTACATCATCGTGATTTTCGGCTGGTCGCTGCTCACCATGCTTTCGGCCGATCCGCATCAACCGCTGATCCGGCTTGCAGGCACCATTGTCCAACCCGTGTTGCGCCCCCTGCGTGGAAAGCTGGTGGTGGCAAACATCGACTTCTCGCCAACTGTGGTCGTGATAGTGCTGCTGCTCGCTCGACTGCTGCTGGTGGCGCCCTTGTTCGATCTGGGTGCACGCTTGGCACAAGGTGGCTGAGTCGCCACCATGCGAAAGCATCTGCTGCCGATGTGGTTAGCCCTGGTGCCAGGCATGGCTTTGGCGCTGCCATCGGAACCACCGCAGATCGTGCTGCGCGGCACCGTCACCACCAACAGCGGCGAGCATCCGGCGTGGTTGACGCTGATCTGCACACAGGGCGCCGGCGCTGCACTTTCTCTGCAGCTGATGCTCAGTACCGACAGTGCGCCCGACTTTCCCTTCGACGCGTTCGAAGGACCTCGCGCTCCGGCTTCTTATCTACCCAGTGCGCAGTTGCAAGTAGGGCATCAGCGATTCACGCCCGCTACAGTGGCCGGTTGGTTCAGCGGCGATGTCGATGGCGCGTTTGTTTTCGGCATCGCTGTGACGCCTCGCCATCGCGCCACCGTAACCGACGTCGCGGCCGCACTTAGCAAACCAGGCGTTACCCTGACCTGGGTGCAACTCAGCGGCAATCTGCAAACGCCACCCCTGGCGGCGCAATTCACGCCGGATGCGATGCAGAGCAGCGCATTGAAACGTATCGCCGCGCCATGCTTGCCGCGCTCGAAGACATAGAGACGCCTACGTGGTAACAACTCAGCGCTGACGTCCTGCCCAATCGACAATCCGTGCGTGCATCGCGTCGAGTCCGTCGAACAGCGCCGCAGGCCCTGGCTGCAGAATGATTGGCGATTTGATCTCGTAAACATCGCCACTACGTACCGCCGGTATCGCATCCCAGCCCGGCCGCGCGGCAACTCGCTCGGGACGGAAGCGCTTACCGCACCACGAGCCGAGGATGATGTCGGGCGCACGCCGGATTACTTCCTCGCCATCGGCCAGAATGCGTTGTTTCGCCAAAGGCTCGCGAGCCAGTTCGGGAAACGCATCGTCGCCGCCCGCCACGCCGATCAGTTCCGCTACCCAACGAATGCCGGTGATGATCGGTTCGTCCCATTCCTCGAAGTAGACCTTGGGTCGTCGCGACAGCTGCGCCGCTGCCGCACGCACTTTTGCCAGATGCGCTTCGGCGCTTTGCGCGTAACGTTCTGCCTTCTCGTACGCGCCCACCATCGCCCCAAGCCGGCGAATGTAGGCGAGGATGCCGTCGACGCTACGATGGTTACTGATCCACACCTCCACGCCCGCATGAATCAGCTCACGCGCGATATCGGCCTGGAGGTCGGAAAAACCGATCACCAGATCCGGCTTGAGCGTGAGGATTTCTCCGACCCTGGCGCTGGTGAACGCAGACACCTTCGGCTTTTCTTTGCGCGCGCGCGGTGGGCGCACAGTGAAGCCGGAGATGCCTACGATGCGATGGTCTTCACCTAGCGCATAGAGAACTTCGGTAGGTTCTTCGGTGAGGCAGACGATGCGTTGCGGAAAGGACATAGATGCGGCTCTTTGCGTTTGCTTCCTCTCATCTCTGGGGAGAGGATTGAGGTGAGGGATCAATCTTGCAATGAACCTTCATCAAAGCATGTTTTCAATCGATGCTTTCGCAAGATTGGCCCCTCATCCCAAGCTTCTCCCCACAGGGGAGAAGGAGCAAAGGCAAAGAGCCACCTCAATGGCCTAGCACCGTGACCGTCACCTTCCGTTGATGCGGATCCACCCGGTGTTCCCACAGGTAGATCCCCTGCCATGTTCCCAACTGCGGCTTGCCGCCGTGCACGGGGATGGTAAGGCTGACACCGGTGAGGATGGCTCGCACGTGGGAAGGCATGTCGTCGGGGCCTTCGGCATCATGTTCAAAGATGGCATCGCCATCAGGCACCGCGCGGGCGAACCAGCGCTCAAGATCGCTACGCACCGCCGGATCGGCGTTTTCGCTGATCAGCAGCGAGCAACTGGTATGCGCGGTGAAAACATGGACGAGGCCGACCTGCACGCCGCTTGATGAAACCAGCTGGGCCACCTTGTCGGTGACTTCGCTGAAACCACGGCCGCGCGTGTGTACGGTAAAACCATTCTGTGTGACATGTTCCGCAGGTGTGGCTCGGCTCATGGCGCACTCCAGGTCATGGATAAAGCAGGCGACTGGTCCAGGTTTGGCCGTGGCGGTCCCAGCGCACGCGCTCGTGCAGCCGGAAGTTGGCGCCGTACCAGAACTCGATCATATCCGGCTCCACCACGTAACCACCCCAATGCGGCGGGCGCGTTACATCACGATCGGCGAACTGCTGTTCGTAGTGGGCCACGCGTTGCTCGAACATCTCGCGCTGCGGCAGTGTCTGCGACTGCAGCGACGCCCAGGCGCCGATCTGGCTGCCACGCGGACGACTCGCGAAATAAGCGTCGGACTCCTCTGTCGACAGCTTGCGTACGGCACCTTCCACACGCACCTGCACACCTTCGCGCAGCCTCTTCCAGTGAAAGCAGAGCGCAACCTGCGCGTGGGCATCGAGCTGCACGCCTTTGTCGCTCTCGTAATTGGTGAAGAAGCGGAACCCGCGCTGATCGGCCCCCTTCAGCAGCACGATGCGCGAGCTGACGCGGCCAGCAGCGTCCACGCTGGACAGATTCATGGCCATCGGCTCGGGATCGCCGCTGACCACCGCCTGATCCAGCAAGGTGTTGAAAGTGTCAAGAATCTCGAGTTTCAGCATAGGGACTTGAATCGTAGCCAGCGCACGTCATCATGACGCGATGACAGAGGATGCTAGCACGCAAAATCTGGCCCTCGCCGGGCACCTGCTGGACCAATACGCCGGCCGCATCGCGCGGACGCACCGGCCGTATCTGCTTGGCCTGTCGGGCCTTCAAGGGAGCGGCAAGAGCACCCTGGCGCGGGTGATCAAGACCCAGGCCGAGCACCGCGGCTGGCCCACTGAGATACTTTCGCTCGATGATTTCTATTACTCGCGCAGCGAACGCGAAACACTCGCCCAGCAAGTCCATCCGCTGCTGCGCACGCGCGGGGTGCCCGGCACCCATGAAATCGAGCTTCTGCTTTCCGTGCTTGCCGCACTGCCCCATGCCTCAGAGAAACTGCCCGTCGCGTGGCCTCGTTTCGACAAAGGCCGTGACACGCGCATGCCCCCTTCGCGGTGGCCACGCGCCACGCGTCCGCCGCGGCTGGTCGTCGTGGAAGGCTGGGCCTTGGGCCTGCGCCCACAGCTGGAGAGCGCGCTGGAACTTCCGGTGAACGAACTGGAGCGCAAGGAGGATGAAGACGGCCGCTGGCGTCATTGGGTCAACAAGCAGCTGCGCGCCTACCAACCGCTTTGGCGCAAGCTCGATGCGCTGATCGTGCTGCAAGCACCCAACTGGGAAGTCGTGCGCGGCTGGCGCAGCGAAACCGAAAAAGAACTGCTGGCGCGGCGTGCACCTCTGGCTATGGATGCCCAAGCCATGGATCGCTTCCTGGCGCACTTCGAACGCCTCAGCCGCCATGCGCTGGCGACGTTACCCGTGCTGGCGGACACATGTGTCGAGTACGACACCAAACACCACGTGACCGGCCTCAACCATAGTTGAAGCCCGCGTCGACCGACGATGGCCGGTGCGATGCGGAGTTAAGCGCTCGCATTCATTGAACGACGAAATTGATGCGCATGTTGACGCGCCATTCCACCACCGAGCCGTCGTCCTTGGTGACGACTTTGATGTCTTTGATCCAGGCACCCTTGATTTGCTTGACCGACTCGGCGGCCTTGCTGAGGCCGTGCTTGACGGCATCTTCAACACCCTTGCTGGACGACGCGTTGATCTCGATTACCTTGGCAACCGACATGGTGGCTCTCCTGTGCAACAGGTAACCGCGCAAGCGACGCGGCAGCGCTCCCCCGAACCGGGAGTCTGATGCCCTCTGCCGAGGGGCACAAGTTGCTATGCCGCACACTTTTTGGCGTCGATTCCGTATGAATTCGCCACTGTCATAAGGGTTTGCGGACGGCACGCCTGAGCAACGAGCCTGAACCTCCGCCTCGATCGACCCGTCTAGCGATAGGTGACCATGCATTTAGGAATAGAACTATAGGCCCGCCGTTTCCCTGCAACCATAATTCGCTCACTAGAAGTTTCAGAAAAAACGCATCCCATTTTCAGCCAGTTCGCGCACCGCGCCTGCCCATTCACATCACCGCAGTGCCAATACGAGCATGTCTCTCGCTCGGATTCATGGGCTGGCCATGCTGAAGGTGGCGTCATGGCAGTGACTGCCGTAAAGCAGATCACCGCCGTGTGTCATGACAAGCGCCCATAACAGTAGTCAAGCCTCGTGCCCATGGATCTCGCCAAAAAGAAATTTCATCCGGAACCGTACCTTGTGAACGGTCGTCCGGTCCGGATTGCCATTGCGGATGATCATCCCCTTCTGCTTTCCGGCCTCTCACACGAGCTGGAGAAACATCCCAGCATTACAGTCGTGGGGTCTGCCGAGAACTCGACCGACTTAGTCGCGTTACTCAACAAGCAATCCGTCGATATAGTCATTTCCGACTACACCATGCCAGGCGGCTCTTACGGAGATGGGATAACGCTATTCGAATTCCTGAAGCGGCGCTTCCCTGGCATTCGGCTTATTGCGCTTACCATGATGAGCAATCCGGCGATCATCCGTTCCCTGATGACACAAGGCGTCGATAGTGTCTTAAGCAAGGCCGATTCGCTGGTTTACGTCACCGGCGCGATATATGCCGTACTCGCCAACAAGCACTTCTACTCGCCGTCTGTCGACGCCATCGTGAAAAGGTATGCCGCCGACCACGGCGCGAATCTGCAAACGAGAAATCTCTCTACGCGCGAATTGGAAGTCGTTCGACTTTTCGTATCGGGCCTCACCGTCAGCGAAATCGCCGGCCGATTGCATCGCAGCAAGCAGACCATCAGCACGCAAAAGATGAGCGCGATGCGCAGACTCGGCATTCGTCGCGATGCCGACCTCATCATGTATGGCGTGAATGCGAACCTTAGCTCGCACATCGTCGATAACCGCACGGAAGCGCTACCGGTACGCTTGCCGGACGCCGGCGACTATTGAAGTCTATCGGCCGCCCATAGCTCCGCGTATCCTGCACGTGCGTCCGGCCATCGGACACGAAAACCGCTTGCACGCAACCGTACATTGCTCAGCCGTTTGCTGCCGATTGACGCTGGTGCGGGCCCTTCGGGTACGGGAGGACCACCGACCAGCGCGGCAAGGCTGACGTACAGCTCATCTAACAGCAATGGCGTGTCGTCGACACCCAGGTACAAGGCTTGCGGTTTGCTCAAGTGAAGCAGATGCGCGATCGCTCCCGCTGCGTCGTCGACATGGATGCGATTGGTCCAATGCGCATGTTCACGCGGAGCGCACGCAAGTCCTGCACGCACCCGTTCGATCAACTGCATACGCCCGGGCCCATACAGGCCAGCAAGGCGCAGCACCGACGACCGAATCGGCTGAGTCGCCAACCAACGTTCCGCCTCAAGCAACACCTCGCCATTGAAGCCCAAGGGCGCCGGTGGCGTGTCCTCATCGACCCACGCGCCAAGGTGCTCGCCATAGACGGCACTGGAAGAGACCAACAGTACGCGCTGCAGCGACTTTCCCATCAGGGCATCCAGCATATGCCGCAGGCCATCGATGAAAATGGCGCGGTAAGCGGCTTCCTCCCGCGCGCCGGGCGTTGGCGCGTAAACCAGTTGCGTGATATCCGCCGGCAGATCCCGCAGTGTCTCGGGCCGCGTCAGATCGGCGTGCAGCCAATACAAAGAGGAGTCGTCCCGCGTGGGCGGATGGCGTCGCAACGCGTACACCTCGTCGCCGCGTGCCTGCAACAACCGGGCCGCGCGCTGACCCAAGTCACCGCATCCGGCTATAAGAACCCGTTCGGACATCTATCCACCCGCTTGCTAAAATCAACCCATGAATCCTTCGTGCAACTTGTTCCTCGTCGGTCCGACGGGAGCCGGCAAGACCTCGATCGGCCGACAGCTTGCGGCACGCTATGACATGCCCTTTCTCGATCTGGACCTGGAAATCGAGCGTCGCACAGGTGTGCCCGTAAGCACCATTTTCGACATCGAAGGCGAAGAGGGCTTTCGTCGGCGTGAATCCGTCGCGCTGGACGAGTGTAGCGGTCGCCGCGGCGTGTTACTGGCCAGTGGCGCAGGGGCTGTGCTGGATCCCGCCAATCGCCGCCATTTGAACGAACGCGGCTATGTGGTTTGGCTGCAAGTTACCGTGCCCCAGCAACTGCAGCGCCTTGCGCATGACACCTCACGCCCCCTATTGGCCGATACGGATCGCCATCGGAAACTGGAAGCCATGGCCGCCGTGCGCACTTCGCTGTATAGCGAAATCGCGGACCTGATCGTCCCTCACGGCGGTGAACAAGAAGGTATTGTTGCGGCGAGCGAACGCTGCATCGCACTGATCGATCAACATTGGAACCGACAAGTCGCATGATGAGCAACGCAACGCCTCAGACCATCGATGTCTCGCTCGACGAACGCAGTTATCCGGTATGGATCGGACGCGGGCTGCTCGACGATAGCGCGCGTTGGCGCGCGACATTGCGCGGACGGCATGCGCTGGTCATCAGCAATCGCACGGTTGCGCCGTTGTATTTGGAGCGCGTCGCGCGCGGCCTCGATGGCCTGCGTTGGTCCTCGTTCCTGCTTGACGATGGCGAAGCACATAAGAGTTTCGCCAACGTCGGCCTGGCGCTGGATGCGCTGGCGACATTGGGCGCCACCCGTGACGCCTGCGTCATCGCGCTGGGCGGCGGTGTGGTGGGCGATCTGGCCGGCTTCACGGCCGCCTGCTGGATGCGCGGAATCGACCTTATCCAGATGCCCACCACACTACTGGCAATGGTGGACTCCTCCGTCGGAGGGAAAACCGGCGTAAACCTTTCCGCGGGGAAAAACCTGGTAGGCGCTTTCCATCAGCCACGTGCGGTCGCCGCCGATATCGGCACGTTGGATAGCCTACCCGACCGCGAATATCGCGCCGGCATCGCCGAGATCGTCAAAGGGGCCGCCATTGGCGATACGACCTTCTTCGCGTGGCTGGAACAACATGCGAAAGCTCTGGCCACCCGCGACGAAACGGCTCTTGTGCACGCCATAGCCACCAAGGTGCGCTACAAAGCCGGTGTCGTTGCACGCGACGAAACCGAACAAGGCGAGCGCGCCCTGCTCAATCTTGGTCACACGTTTGGCCATGCGCTGGAGACGGCCGG
This sequence comes from Lysobacterales bacterium, assembly GCA_015655335.1. Taxonomy (GTDB): domain Bacteria; phylum Pseudomonadota; class Gammaproteobacteria; order Xanthomonadales; family Rhodanobacteraceae; genus Dyella_B. Next base: position 9,433 of record JAATFF010000026.1, read on the forward strand.
TCGCTACACCGCGCTGCTGCATGGAGAGGGCGTCGCCGTGGGCATGCTGCTGGCGGCCAGGCTCTCCGAACGGCTTGGGATGAGCGACCCGGCCGACACGTTGCGCCTTGAACAGCTGTTGAAAGAGGTTGGTTTGCCAACCACCGTCCCGCCAGGCACTGATCCGGAACAACTGCTGGCCCTGATGCGGCTGGACAAAAAAAACACGGCCGGCACCCTGCGATTGATCCTATGGCGCAGCATCGGGCGTGCCGAGATCGTGTCCGGCGTGAATGAAGCCGATGTGCTGGCCATTTTGCGGGAAGCGGCCAAGGGGCGAGATTGACCCGGCCCCGGTCGCGGCGGCAAAAGAACCAGCTCCTCGAATACCTACCGCCGCCATCGTTGCAGAACCCTCGCTAGCAGCGCGCCGGCCCTCTAGAATGATGTTTCTGCGGCATGACAGCCGTAACGTTTAACCATGGACGCCATGCGCCTCTATCTGCAAACCATGCCTGCCTCGACCGAGGCGCCGCGCTATGTCCAGATCGTGCTGGAGCAGGATCTGCTTGGCGGCTGGACGCTCTATCGCGAATCCGGCACCCAGGGTGGCCGCGCTACGCTGAAGCGCGACCAGTATCTGGAGCGCGATGCGGCCATCGCGGCCTTCGAAAAAATGCGCGATGCCCAGCTCAAGCGAGGCTTCCGCGTGATGTTTGCCCAGGGCATAGACGGCCCATACGGACGCCGATAAATGCTTCCTTCCCTCAAGAACGATCTTTTGCTGCGCGCCCTGCGCCGCGAACCCACCGATACCACGCCCGTATGGGTCATGCGCCAGGCCGGCCGCTACCTGCCGGAATACCGCACGACCCGCGCCAAGGCCGGCAGCTTCATGGCCCTGGCTCAAAACCCCGAGCTGGCCTGCGAGGTAACGCTGCAACCGCTGCGCCGCTTCGAGCTGGATGCGGCGATCCTGTTCTCGGACATCCTCACCATTCCCGACGCGATGGGTCTGGGCCTGTCGTTTGCGCAGGGCGAGGGTCCACAGTTCGCACGTCCGGTGCGCAGTCGCGCCGATGTCGAACGGCTGGGCGTACCTGACATGGAAAGCGAGCTGCGCTACGTCATGGATGCCGTGCGACTGATCCGTCGCGAACTGGACGGCCGTGTACCGCTGATCGGCTTCTCTGGCAGCCCCTGGACACTCGCCTGCTACATGGTGGAAGGCGAAGGCTCGCGCGATTTCGCCACCGCCAAAGCGATGTGCTGGAACGAACCTGCTTTGGCGCACACGCTGCTGGACACGTTGGCGAAATCGGTAGCCGCCTACCTCATTGCACAGGCGGCAGCAGGCGTTCAAGTATTGATGATTTTCGATACCTGGGGCGGTCTACTGAGCCCTTCCGCTTACCGTGAATTTTCACTGCGCTATATGGCGCGCGTCGTCGAAGTATTGAAAGCAGATACGCACGCGCGCGATCTTCCGGTGATCCTCTTTTCCAAAGGTGCCGCTGCACATCTCGCCGACATGGCCGACACAGGCTGCGCTGCGCTCGGCGTGGACTGGACCATCGACTTGGCCGACGCACGTCGCGCGGTGAACAGCAAGGTGGCGCTGCAAGGCAATCTCGACCCAGCGGTGTTGCGCGCCAACCCCGAGATCATCCGTCGCGAAGTGCGCAACATACTCGACAGTTACGGCAACCATCCCGGCCACGTTTTCAATTTCGGCCACGGCATTACGCCCGAGGTCGATCCTGAGCACGTGAAAGTGCTCGTCGACGAAGTGCATAGCTACAGCCGCCAGTTGCGCGGCCGCTAAACACGTGAAGCTTTTGCCGTCATTCCTGTGCAGACAGGAATGACGGCAAAGAACAGCCATCGTCGAGCTTATGCAGCCTGATCAGGCATGCATGTCCTCCAGCTCAATACCGCGCGTCTCGCGCACGGCACGCATCACAAATATCAGCGAGAGCAAGGCAAACAGCGCGTACAGGCCGTATGCAAAGCTGAGCCCGATCTGCGCCAGCCACGGAAAGGTGCTGGTGATGGCGAAATTTGCCAGCCATTGCGCGGCGGCCGCGACGGCCAGCGCGATCGCGCGAATACTGTTGGGGAACATTTCACCGAGCAGCACCCACACCATCGGACCCCAACTCAGGCCGAAGCACACGACATAAGCATTGGCCGCAACCAGGGCGACCATGCCCCAAGGTGCCGGCAGACTCAACGTTGCGCCGCTGCCGGTCGCCTGCGAAAAACACCACGCCATCAATCCCAACGTGACGGTCATGCCAGCCGAGCCGATCAACAGCAGCGGCTTCCGGCCGATCTTGTCGACCAAGGCAATCGCCACGAGCGTTACCAGCACATTGACGATGGAAGTGGCCACCGTCAGCGAGAACGAATCGGCTTCGCTAAACCCCACCGAATGCCACAGCGTCGAGGAGTAGTAGAAGATGACGTTGATGCCGACAAATTGCTGGAACACCGATAGCAGAATCCCCGTCCACACGATCGGCAACATTCCCATCCGCGCACCACGCAGATCGCGCAGCGAGGGACGATATTCCGCACGCAGGCTGTGCGCGATGTCGTTGACCTTGGCATCCAGCGCAGCGTCACCGTGCAGATCCAGCACTTTTGCCAACACCGCACGCGCCTCGGGGAGGCGTCCGCGTGCCACCAAGTAACGCGGCGATTCGGGCACGCCCAGTACCAGCACGCCATAGATAAGTGCCGGTACCGTAGCGACCAGGAACATCCAGCGCCATGCTTCCAGCCCCAGCCACAACATCTTGGACGCGCCACCGGCCGTACTGGCTAGCCACGCGTCGCTAAGCAAGGCCACAAAAATGCCCAGCACGATGGCTAACTGCTGCATCGAGCCCAGACGTCCGCGCACGTAAGCCGGCGATATTTCGGCGATATACGCCGGCGCGATGACCGACGCCATACCCACACCGATGCCGCCCACTACGCGCCACAACACCAGATCCCACACGCCATGCACGAGCCCGGAGCCCACGGCGCTCATCACCAGGAACAGCGCGGCCACCTGCATGGTGCGCACGCGACCCAATCGGTCAGCGAGTGGACCGGCGTACCACGCGCCAAGCGCCGAACCGAGCAACGCGCAAGACACCGCGAAACCGATCTGTCCAGCCCCGAGACCAAAACCATGACGCACCGCATCAACCGCACCATTGATGACGGCCGTGTCGAAACCAAAAAGGAATCCACCGATCGCTGCCGCTGCGGCAATCAGCACCACTCGTGCCGTGGCTCGCCCTTCTTCACTCTGCCCAGTATTCGTACTTGTATTTAGGTTCATGGATCATGCTCCCCGCATGATGATGTCACGTGGTTGCCGATTCTGCGGGCGCGCGTATGACCTGTCCGCCTGAATACGTATGCAGGCTAGAAACTATCACGCACCACGGCGTCTGCGTCGTCCACATGCACCGAAGCATGTTGGAAGAACGTCCGCACAGCGCCAATGTCCCGCGTGCGCGGCATCGGCGGCAGACTGGCGAGAAACAAGCGCCCATAACCCTTGGTGGTAAGGCGCGGATCGCACAGCACCAACACGCCGCGATCGTGCACATCTCGAATCAAACGCCCCGCGCCCTGCTTCAACGCAATCACCGCGGCGGGCACCTGCCAGCCCATGAAAGGATTGATGCCCGATTGCTCCAGCGCTTCCAGGCGCGCCTGCAGCACGGGATCATCCGGCGCCGCAAACGGCAGCTTGTCGATCACCACCACCGAGAGCGCTTCGCCCGCCACATCGACGCCTTCCCAGAAACTGGCCGCCCCCAGCAATACACCGTGACCACTGGCGCGAAATTCCTCCAGCAACTGATGCCGCGGCGCGTTGCCCTGTACGAACAGCGGCCATGGCACCCGGTCAGCCAACAGCTCGGCTGCACGGCGAAGGGCGCGATGCGATGTAAACAACAAAAACGCGCGGCCATTCGATGCCTGCAATACCGGCATCACGGCATCGATGACACGTTCGGTGTAATCGCGTGCGGCCGGATCGGGCAGCCCTTCGGGCATGTAGCACAGTGCCTGCTGCGCATAGTCGAATGGACTCTCCAGGCTAAGCGTCTGCGGATCGTCCAAACCGAGCTGGCGGGCAAAGTGATCGAAATGTCCTGCCACCGACAACGTGGCCGACGTGTGAATCCAGGCGGCGCGGGTGCGCTCGCGCATCGCCCGCAACGGTGCGGCCAGATCCAGTGGCGTCGCGTGCAGCGCGAAGCCGCGCGGAAACAACTCGTACCAGCGTACGTCTTGTTCGGAATGCGCTTCGGCGATCCGGTCGAGCCGTTCGGTCAAGTTGACCGCGCGCTCGTGCACATTCATAAAACCACGAGAACGTTCGGCCTGCGACGCCAGGACATCCGTGAACGCCGCCAGCAACTCACCAAGATCGCGTAGCGCCGCAGACACACCGCCGCGTTGCAGAAGTTCGTTGAAAGAACCGCGCGTTGGCAGCGGGTCCAGCGCCAAGCGAAGCTTGCGCACCGCTTCCTGCAACGCCTCGATGGGCTCCAATAGCAAGCCGATCGCACCGGTAATGCCGCTGCATTCGGCCAACGCATCCTGTGCCAATTCGGTGAGTTGGCGCGCGCTGAGGCTTTGCGAAAAAAACTGCCCGGCCAGCTCTGGTATCTGGTGCGCTTCGTCCAGAATGAAAGCCTGCGCTCCCGGCAGAATCTCGCCGAAGCCCTCCTGCTTCAACGCCAGGTCGGCGAACAACAAGTGATGGTTGACCACCACCAAATCCGCTTCCTGTGCCTCGCGCCGTGCTATCACTACATGACAGTCGTCGTAGAACGGGCATTCCACGCCAAGGCAGTTTTCGGGCGTGGACGTAACGCGCAGCCACAACGGCGAATCTTCCGGCACCTCGGCCAATTCCATGCGATCGCCGCGGCGCGTACGTGCGGACCAGGCGCGAATCGCCGCCAACTGTGACGCCTGGTTGCGATCGAAACTGGCGCCTTCGCGCACGGTTTGATCGAGCCGATACAGGCACAGGTAATTGGCACGCCCTTTTAGCAACGCCGTCTTCAATCGCGTGCCAAGCACGGAACGCACTTTGGGCAGATCGCGAAAGAACAGCTGGTCCTGCAGCGCCTTGGTGCCGGTCGATACGATCACTCGTTCGCCCGACAACATGGCCGGCACCAGATAAGCGTAGGTTTTTCCGGTACCCGTCCCGGCTTCGGCAATCAGCGTTTCGCATTCGGCGATGGCATGTTGCACGGCCTTTGCCATCGCCTGCTGCGCGGGACGGGGTGCGAAGTTCGGCAACTCGCGGGCAAACGGGCCGTCGGCGCCGAGCAGCGCGCCGATGTCATCGGGGTCGGTCATCCTCGCAGTATCGCGCAGCGTCGGCAGATGGGGAACCGGTGTAACGCATCCGGCTCTGGCGCGAAGACCTCTCTGAGGTCCACCATCCTGTGGTCGCTACGAGGAGAAATGCCATGAACGTCGAGCTGCAGATGTTGGTGTGGAGTGTCGTATTGGGGTTGGTACAGATGGTTATCGCCGTTACGGGCGCAACAGGACAGCGCGGACTCGGTTGGGCCGCCAGTCCGCGCGACGGTGCGCAGAACCCCCTTACCGGTGCGGTAGCGAGATTGGATCGCGCCAGTGCCAATTTTTTGGAAACCTTCGTGTTCTTTGCCGCGGCCGTACTTATCAACAGCGTTCTACAACGCCACTCGGCGACGACGGTGCTGGGCGCACAGCTCTACTTCTGGGCGCGATTGATTTACATACCCGTGTATGCGCTGGGCATTCCTTATCTGCGTACATTGATCTGGCTAGTGAGCATCGTCGGCATCGTGCTGCTGCTCCCACCGCTTTTCTGATCGGGCCGTTTTCGTCTACGTAGCGCGCATCTCTAAATGTCGGCCGCGTCCACGACGCGGCCGATAGCATCTTGTTCGATGGCAAGGATCGCTTCACGCAACGATTTCGCATCCCCATGTCTGTCGATACCGATGCGAAACAACAGCTCGCCATCCGCGCTACGCGAGGAATGGATCGAATCGAGATTGATCCCGTGCCGTTCGAATACCGACAACAAGGCACGCAACGATCCCGGCCGATCCAGCGGCAGAAATACGCTGATGAAGCGCGGCTCGTGCAGATCGGCGAGCAGATAGCCCAAGCGCTCGAAGGCATAACTTCCTTCGGCTACCGCGCGCTCCCCGACATAGGCGCGACTATCCTCGAGCAGTTTTTCGCGCAGTTGATGCCGCGCCGCGTCGTCGCCGCTGCGCACCAGATCGCGCAGCGTGTCCAGATGTGCCGTCAGCCGCTCCAACATCGGTGCGACGTAGGGATTCTCGAACTGGATATCCTGATAGATCGCCGGATTTCCAGCGAGGATGCGCCGCGTCACGGCTACGTCCAGTTCGTAGCCCACCGAACGGAACGGATGTATGCCATCGAGGCCGCCCACGGCCGGCGCCAGCTCTCGCAACACGGCACCCTGTGCCATGTGCGTGGCGTGCACCATGCCTTGTACCAAGGCCATCACGCGATCGTGTTGCTCCGCTTCGGCGCGTACGCAGTCCGCCTCGCTGGCGACAAGAAAACGCTCCAGCCACGGGCGCCACGCATCCAGCCGCGCTTCGCACACCACCATCGCGCGACCGCGCAACGTGGATGCCTTAGGCGCCGCGCTCATCGGATGCAGGCCGACCACTTCCGCGCGCGACGTCAGCATGGCTGTCACCGGCGCAGCTTTGATCGAGGTGATATCCAACCACAGCTGGCGATGCTCAGCGCCCGCGGCAAGTTCGACATAGTGGCGGATGAGCGATGGGGTCTGGCGAATCGGAGCGCAAAACACCAGCACGTCGACCGCTTCGATCAATGCGCGTTCCGATAACGCGGTCTCGCCGCCCGGATCGCGACCAAGCACGCGCAGTCCCATGCGTTGCTCGAAGAATTGTCGCAGCCAGCGTCCGTAGGAACCCCGGCTGCCGACCAACCCAACCGTGGGCGTCGTTTTCATGACGAAGTCTTAGTAGCGTTGAATGCCGGGCTCGCGGCATTCCTCGACGCCTTTGTTGGCCGACGCGGCGCCCGCGGCATCATTGGCATGCTGACGCATTTCGACGACGGTCTGCCAGTTACGCGCGCACAGTGGACCCTGCTTGGAACCGAGCGACCAGGATTGGTGTGCGAGTTTTTCGGCCAGATCGTAGTTGCCCATATAGATGGCCAATTCCGCGCGGTCCTGCAGGACATCCGGCGAATCGGGGCTGCGCTTCAGCGCCTGATCCAACTTCGCAGCCGCGGCATCGTACTGGCCGTTGCGTTCGTCGCTACGGGCAGCGTCCTGCAAAGCGGTAATGCCCGGATCGACCAGCGGATGGACGTTGATCACCGATTTATCGCGCTCGCCCGCAGCCTGGATGTCCGCCACCATCGTGGCATTGGATTTCCCTTGCGGCTTGGGTGCTTCGGGCGCGGGTTGTGCACACGCTGCAAGCAAGATGCTGGTCAGTGCGACGGGCACGAAAGGATGAAATGCACGGGGCCTACGGAACGGCATGATCATTCTCGGGTTGTTGCGGTGGGTGCGGTAGCGGCCGGGGCAGGAGCGCTCTGGCCGGAGCCGAACAGATTACCGACCTTTTGCCAAAAACACCCCTCTGAATCGCTCGACAGTGAGCCTGCAATCACCGGCACCTGTTTGGCGCCCTCGCATTGCGGATCGCTACGCTTGCCGTCGGAGGGGTTGATCCAGGCCATTTCCAGCCCTTCGCCCGGGGCTGCCGAACGTGGCTGGGTGGGCAGTTTGCGGAACAGCTCCTGCCAGGCCCGCAGGGCACCGGTCGCGCCGAACAGATGGCTAGGCTTGTTGTCGTCGCGTCCCATCCAGAACACGCCCAATCGATCGCCCGTAAAACCGGCGAACCAGCTGTCGCGCAGGTCGTTGCTGGTGCCGGTTTTGCCGGCAGTGTGCAGCCACGCGAAACTCGAATCGGCCAGCGAGTGCGCGGTGCCGTATGTAGCCACCTGCTGCATCGCCCAGGTCACCAGGCGCACTGCCGGCTGGTACTCGCCCTCGCCGCTCTGCACTTCGTAACGCTTGATGGTGCGACCGTTGCTATCGACCACACCGCTGACAGCAAGCAGTGGCAATGCGTGGCCGTCGGACGCCAGGTACTGATAAAGCTGTGCGACCTGGATCGGTGCCAGATCGATCGCACCGATCAGCAGCGACGGCCCGGGCTGAATGGAGGTGAGACCGAACGAGTCCAGGAACGCCTTAATCCGCGGCACACCCACATCCAGGCCAAGATGGATGGTGGCGAGGTTCCAGGAATAGGCCAGCGCATCGACCATCGGCACCATGCCGTGACTCTGGTTGTCGTCGTTGTGCGGCGTCCACGGCGTGCCGTCGGGCTGACGCATGCTGATCGGCGAATCATCCAGCTCGGTGGCGAGGTTCCAATGCTCAGGCTTGGTGAGCGCCACCAGATAAACGAACGGCTTGATGGTCGAACCGATCGGCCGCTGCGCATCCAACGCGCGATTGAAGCCCTGGTCACCGGCAAACTTGCTGCCCACCACTGCCAACACGCTGCCGGTCTTGGCATCGGTGATCACGGCCGCGGCCTGGGTATCGTCGCCACGCTTGCCGAGGTTTTTGATGGCCGTGTCGATCGCCTGCTCGGTATAGAGCTGCGTTGCCGGATCGAGCGTCGTGAAGACCGACAAGTTGCCCTGTTGCAGGGTTTCTTCGTCGAAATCGTTAGTGATCTGCGCGCGTACCAGCTGCATGAAGGCCGGGAAACGATCGTGCGGCAACTGACCGTCGGCAATCACGCCCAGCGAGGTGGCTTGCGCCGCGTGCGCCTGATCCGATGTCAGCAGACCGGTGGTGGCGAACTGGTCGAGCACCAGGTTACGTCGCGCTAAAGCGCGATCGGGGAAGCGTCGCGGATCGAACTGGCTCGGCCCTTTGACCAGGCCAACTAACAAGGCAACCTCTTGAGGACGCAGGTATTCCAGACGCCGTCCAAAATAAAATTCCGACGCCGCAGCAAAGCCACGCACTGCCTGGTTGCCCTGCTGCCCCAGAAACACTTCGTTGATATACGCCTCGAGAATGCGCGATTTGCTGTAGTGCATCTCCAGCAACACCGACATCAGCGCTTCGTTCAACTTGCGCCCCATATTCTGATCGCGACTCAGGAACAGGTTGCGCACCAGCTGTTGCGTGATGGTGGATGCGCCCTGCACGGTGTGGCCCGCGCGAAGGTCGGCGAACGCAGCGCGAAGGATGGCCGTGAAATCAACACCGATGTGATGTTTGAAATCGCGATCTTCCACAGCCTGTAATCCACCGATCAGCAACGGCGGCACGTCGTTCAACTGGACGATACTGCGGTCTTCCTGCTTGGCGCCGTAGACGGTGGCGATGCGCGCGGGATCCAGATGCGTTTCGCGCAAGGATTTATCGGCGCCCAGGTCGGTTACCGACTGCACCTCGCCCTGACCCAGCGTCACGCGTACGTGCTTGGGCAACTCGCCGCCATCGGGACCGGCATAGCCACGCGATGAAATGAAATAGCTGCTGCCCTGCCTGGCCCAGCTGCCCAGCACCTGACCGTGACCATCGGCAACATACCCGGCGAAGGTCAATTCCACCTCCAGCGCGGCAGGCGTCATCGGCACGCCAGCTGCCAGGCGCAAGGGTTGCGAGTACACGCGTGTGGGCACGGCGAAGACGAGATCGTTGAAGCGATCCTGCACGCGCTTGTTCAATATCAGCGAGTACGGCAGCACGAAACCGAAGAACAGGCCCGTGCAAACCCAGAATGGAATGCGCAACCACGGCCAGCAAACACGGGCGATCGATCGAATTCGGCTCAGAAAGTCCAACGTGGGGGTATCCAGTGCAAGGGGGCGAATGAGCAGTGGCCGATCATAGGGCTCGGCACCCGGCGGCCGGATGAACGCGACACCCCGGGGTATGGCATAGCGCGGCCGTTCCAGGGCCGTTGCGCGGGCAGATCACACCGGGGTCCGCCAACAATCCGCATCCGGGCGAAAGGGTCTTGGCTGAATGCCCAGCAATTGAGTCATTTCCGTGTTGTCGGCGATGAGATCGACTTCCAAGCGGCTCAACGGCCCGCGCAGTGCCGCCACACTGCGGCTGGCCACGCGTAACGACCACGCCGGCAATGGCAGCGGCAAGGTGTCGACCGGCAGGCTACGGCGTACCCGCGCAAACATCTCGCCAACCGGCAGGCGCTCGCCTCCACCGATGGGAAGAACTTTCATGGCGGCTGCCGGTGTATCGAGCGCGGCCAATGCTGCGTGTGCGAGATCCTCTGCATGGACGGGCTGGCGCATGCCGCGCCCCGCCGGCAACGGGAACACCCTTCTGCGCATCGCGCGCTGCGCTATAGGTGTGAGGCTGTTGTCCAGACCAGCGCCGTAGATCAGCGTCGGGCGCAACACCGTCCATTCGCTGCCGTGCCGCGCACAAGCAGTAACGGTGGCGTTTTCACCATCGCGCAGGCGCTGGGAGATCTCGCGTTCGGCAGGCACTTCCGAGGCGCGCTTGCTTTCCGCGCCCATTGAACTGATGGCCACGACACGCGGTGCATGCGGTAACTCAACACTACTGAGCCACACGGAAAACAAATCCAGCGGCCCGAAACTGAAAATCGCAGAGATGTCGGCAATGGCATGTACGGGTCCGGGAAGACTCCCCTCAACCCAAGTAACGCCAGGTGTCGATGCACGCAGCACGCGGCTTAAGGCAACGACGGTTTCATCGCGCGCACTGAGCAGCGGCAGCATATAGTGCCCGATCTGCCCACTACCGCCGAACACCAATACCGTCATCCACCGCCCTGCATGCGCACGGTGAGTTCCTGCACTCGCGGATCGCTCGGCATCAGCTTGCGGCCTTGCTCCAGCGACAGGGCGGCATTGTTGCGATCGCCACTATCGAGCTGTTGCTGTGCCTGATCGAGCCACGCATCGGTGAGCCTGCGACGCGATGGCAGCAGTCCCGCATCGCCCGGCGAAAGATTGCTGAGCGCATCGAAGAGATCGCCCGCTTTGTTGAGATTACCGGCGTTGACCGCTTGATTGAATTGCTGCTGCACCTGACCGGGGAGCCCTTGCAAACCAGCCAATGCAGCCTGGTTATTGCCGTCGATGGCCAGCGCGCCACGATAAAGATAGTAAGCGCAGTCGCCGGGAGGAGACATGATGTTGCCGTGCTGTGCGGCGACTTTCGCTTGCTGCACCATATTCGCGACTTGCACTTGCTGCTGCGGCGTCAAGCTGACCGACGGCGTGCTCGCGGTGTTGTCGTCCTGGCCTGCACTTGTTGCCGCCGATTGACCCAGCCGCGCACGCGCGGCAACCAAATCGGCAGATTTCGGCGTAAGCGCCGCGGCTTGCTCCAGCAGCTGCTTGGCCTGATCGCTATCCCCGCTATCGACGGCGGCATTCGCCTGCACGATCAACGCTTCGGCGACCTGACCGAGTCCTGCTTTGGCCTGTGGATTGTTGGGATCGATGGCTAGCGCCGCCTTGAAATGCGCTAAAGCGGTGTCACTGCCATCGCCCACGACACGCCCGGCGCGCAGGGCGTCGTTACCCTGGTTGATCGCATCGGTAAGCGCATCGCCTGCTTGCGTCTGCAACGATGCCAGCGACGCGCGCAAAGTCGGCAGCTGGGCGTAATTGGGTAATAAAGCCGCCAGATGATCGATACCGGTGGAGGCAGTCGCCGCGTCGTTCGCGCTCAACGCTTTCTGGATCTGTGCGGCCAGCGCGTCGCCAACTTGATCCAGGCCATGCCGGGCCACCGCATTGTCCGGGTCGGCGGCCAGCACACGCTGGTAAAGCGCAGCGGCACCGTCCTGGCCATCCAGCTTGCCGTCGCTCAACGCTTGCTGAGCTTGTTCGACCAAGTTGGTGGTTTGACCTGTCGCCACCTGCGCCTTGGCGATCGCCTGACTGAGCCGATCCACATCGCTGCCACCGCCAAGCAATTCGCGCGCATTGGTCAATGCCTGCTCGGCTTCATCCAGATGACCTGCCTGCAACGCGGCATCCGCGCGCGCAATTTCCGCGCGGCCCACATCATTGAGGCCCTGGCGCGCATTGTCGTTATCGGGCTCGAGCGCCCGTGCTGCCTCGAACAGCTCGCGTTCGCTGGTGCCGTCGGCGCCGTCCAAATGACCTTGTTGCAAGGCGGCCTGCGCACGATGCAAGACATCGTCGAAATCCGTGCGCGGCACCAAGCCGCGCAGGCGATTCTGGTTGAACCAAAGTCCAGCGACCGCCACTAGCAACAACACGATCACCAACGGCACCAGCCAACCGCGCCCGCCCTTGCGTTTGTTTTTGCTCGGAGGCGCGCTGCGGCGATAACCGGGCTCAACATTCATCCGCGGCAGACCGTCATTCGGCTCAGCGGGCGGGCGCGGGCGATCCAGATGATCGAGATCACCCAGTTTCGGTTCGGTACGGCCGTTATGTCCGGGGTCGTGCGGGTCGCGGTTTCCGCTCATGGCTCGGGAGCTGGCTAGTTAACGCACGCAGCTTAACATTGCGCCATCTACCCGCGCTGGCGGCAGGATGTTGCGTTCAACTGGCGGCAAGGCACTTAATGCGCTGCCGGATGGGCTGCTCGCTCGGCTTTTCGGCCTTCCGGGCTCTTGTTATTCAACAAGTGCGCGAATGTGTGCGCCACGCCCTTCCGAAGCCCCCTCGCGCGCGATGGCGGTCTAGCCCGCCCCCACCCGCCTTGCCTCCACCACATTCGGCAAAGCCGCCAGCCGATCCAGCAGCGTCGACAGCTGCTCAAAATCACGTACTCGCAGGGTGTATCGCATCTCCACTTCTCCGGTCCGCGCAAACAGCCGGCTGGACGAGGCGATGATGCCGATGTTGGCATTGCTGATCACACCGACCACATCCTTCTGCAACCCTTTGCGGTCGTAGCCATTGAGTTGGATGGTGACCTCATACGCCTGTGCCGCAGCCTGCCCCCAACTCACCTCGATGACGCGATCCGGATCGCGTCGTGCCAACCGCGCCAAGCTGGCGCAGTTAGCACGATGCACCGACACACCACGAGTGCGGGTAATAAAACCGCGTACCGGATCGCCCGGGAGCGGTTGGCAGCAGCGCGCCAACACCGTGAGCAGGTTGCCCACACCTTCGATGCTGATGGCACTGTGATCGAACACCGTCGGCCTTGCAGCCGTGGGCATGCTCGGCGGCTCTGGCGGTTGCTGCGACTCCTGCAACACGCGCGCGACTTGGCCCGGGCTGATTTCGCCCAAAGCCAGCGCGATCAGCAGCTCATCGTGCGTTTGCAGATTGAACAAGGCCGGTAGCTTGGCCTGATCGGTATCCGGCATGGCGAGGCGTTTGAGCTCGCGCTCGAACAGCGCACGGCCTGCCGCAAGATTCGCCTCGTGCGCGCTGCGACGAAACCACGCACGCACCTTGTCGCGCGCACGACTGGTATTGAGATAGCCATGGTGTGCCGACAACCAGTCGCGACTGGGCTCGGCAATCTTGGCAGTGAGAATCTCTATACGATCGCCGCTGTGCGGTTGATGGGTTAACGGCACGATGCGTCCGTTGACCTTGGCGCCTCGGCAACGATGACCCACTTCGGTGTGCACGTGATACGCAAAATCGAGCACCGTCGCTCCGTGCGGCAGGTCGATCACTTCGCCCCGGGGAGTCAACACATAGACGCGATCTTCGAGCAGCTCGGTTTGTAGCTCCGCAGCCAGCTCGCCGTCGTCGTTGCGCGGCTCGAGCAGTTTGCGCATCCAGGCAATTTTTTCCTCGAAATCAGCGTCGCCGCTACCGCCTTCCTTGTAGCGCCAGTGCGCGGCCACGCCGAGTTCGTTGGCGCGATGCATATCGTGCGTGCGGATTTGCACTTCCAACGTTTTGCCACGGGGACCGATCACCGCCGTGTGCAGCGAGCGATAGCCGTTGCTCTTGGGGCGTGCCACGTAGTCGTCGAACTCGCCCGGCAGATGCGGCCACAAGGCGTGCACGACGCCAAGCGCTCCATAGCAGTCCGCGACGTTGTCCACTAACACGCGCACGGCGCGGATGTCGTAGAGATCGGAAAACTCCACCGCCTTGCGCTGCATCTTCTTCCAGATGGAGAAGATGTGCTTGGGCCGCCCGGCCAGATCCGCATGAATGTCTGCCACTCGCAATGCTTCGCCCAGCTCGGACAATGTTTCGCGAATAAAGCTCTCGCGATCGCCGCGGCGCTCGTCCAGCAATGAAGCAATACGTCGATAGGTATCCGGTTGCAGATATCGGAAAGCGAGGTCTTCCAGTTCCCATTTCAGCTGCCAGATGCCCAGCCGGTTGGCGAGCGGCGAATGGATATCCCGCGTAAGGCGCGCCAGTTCCTGCCGCTCGCTTTCCGGCAACGCGTTGGCAGCGCGCATCTTTGCCAGCTGGCGTGCCAGCAGAATAAACACCACGCGCAAGTCGCGGATGATCGCCAACAGCAAACGACGCAAACCTTCCGACCCACCTTCGGGCGGTCGTTGCGCATGCAATGCCCACACTCGCTCGGCCGCCATTTGTCCGGCGACCAGGCGTTGCAATTCATCGCCCAGCGACGCACCGCGCTGCTCCCAAACAGGAGGACGGCTATGCGCCACCTCGAACCAAAGGGCCGCTGCCTGGGTATGCGCGTCGCATCCGAGCATGGCCAGCAGATCGAGCACGTCGCCGCACTCGCGTTCGTTCACACCGCCCTGCTCGCAAGCGGCCAGCGCATCGGCCAGCACGGCAGGCAGTGCGCCAGCACGTAACTGCCACGCCGCTAAATGCCCGGCAGCAGTGGTGTTGGCATGAACCATCTTGCAGCGTTCCCTTAGCGTCGCGGCGTGCGGATCACGCCGCGCGTACAGCCAGCATAACGCTTGGCGGATCGCGCGGGGATGGGGTCAGCGCAGTGCTTCCAGCGCCTTCGCTAGACGCTTGGCCGATACGGGCTCGGCGGTTTTCAGCTCCTGGGCGAATAGCGAAACGCGCCATTCTTCGATCAGCCAACGCAGCTCATCGAGCCCCGCTTCGCCGGCCGCGCGATAGTTGAGGTATTCGCGCCAGTAGGGCAGCACCTGCAGCATTCGCTGTTGATCCTTGGCCGGATCCTGGCGCAACCGTTCGGCACGCAGTCGCATGGCCTTCAGATACCTGGGAAAGTGCGCCAATCGCGCCGTCGGCAGTTCGCGCAGGAAGCCCGGCGCGAGCAGATCGTCGAGCTGCTCGCCAAGATCGTCGTAGCTGGCCCGAGCGAAACCGATCAGCGGCGGTTGCAGCCATGGCTTCAACTCGGCCTGCGCCTCGATAATCGGCTCGGCCAAGTTGAGACGTGCGACCGCAGCCGCAAATATTCCGCGCGCAGCGTGGGTGCGTAATGCCTCAAAGGCCGCCGCACTGCGCGCATTCAAGTCGTGCGTGGCAAGCAGATCGACGAAGCCGCCTTCGACCAGATCTTCACGCAGGCCATCGACACTGCCAAGCGGCGCGTATTTCAGCGACATCGCGTTGGCAATCGGCAGACGTCGCCGTGCCTGCTTCATATCGCTGGCTAGCGCGTTGCGCAGCAAACGCTCCACACCTTGCGTATGGGCGGCCTTCGCCTCATCACGGCGCTCGAATACACGCAACGCAACCGCATCGCCAAGATCGACCAACGCGGGGAAGGCGAGCAGTCCGCCGTCGGAACGCACTTGCTCGGGGATTTCTTCGAAATCCCAACTTGTCACGTCTTCTCGTATCAGTTCGATATCGGTCTTGCGAGAAAAGGCCTCGCGCGCCTGCCCTTCCCATTGAGCGCGCATCACACTGAGGTCGCGCCCACTGGCAAGTGTTTTGCCGCTGTCGTCGTGCAGGCGATAACGCATGGCGAAATGGGGAGCCAGTTCGATGTGGGCAAAGTCATCGGCATGAATGTTTACGCCGGTCGTGCGCTTCAAGAAAGCCAACAACGCCTTCGCCAAGGGCTCGTCGCGCGGAGCCTCCGCCTCGACAAAAGCACGCGCAAAATCAGGTGCGGGGACAAAGTTACGGCGCAGGGCCTTGGGCAACCCTCGAATCAGTTCCGCAACTTTCTCGCCGAGCAGACCAGGGACCAGCCATTCGCAACGCGCCGCCGATAGGGCATTGAGCATGGCCAGTGGCAGATGAAGCGTCACGCCGTCGGCGTCATCACCGGGCACAAAGCGGTATTCCAGCCGATAACGCTGCGGCGGCATGTCGAGCGAGGTAGGAAACGCTTTCGGATCGAGCCCCGAGCCACCCACCATCACATCGTCGATCGACCAGCGCAGCGCGGCCTGCTCGGCCGGGCGCGCGTGGCGATACCAAGCATCCAGTGCACGGCTACTGGCGATCTCCTGCGGTAACTTGCCGCGAAAGAAATCGACTAGATCGTCTTCGTGACGAATCAACCCTTCGCGACGCTGCCGAGCCTCGATGCCCTGCGCGTCTTCGAGCACGCGTTGATTGGCGCGTATAAAATCCGCACGCGCATCGATGTCGCAGCGGGCGATGGCTTCGCGCAAGAAAAGTTCGTGCGCGAGCGCCGGATCTTGTTGCTGGAACGTCACCGGTCGACGCTCGACCAGCACCAATCCAAAGAGGCTGATTTGTTCGTAAGCGACGACCATGCCGCGCTTGCGCGACCAGTGTGCATCGCGGCAGGTGCCGCGCAACAGATGTGCCGCTTGTTGTTCGATCCACAACGGTTCGATACGCGCACCCATCATGCCCCACACGCGTCCGCCGATATCGAGAATCTGCGCAGCGAAAATCCAGTTCGGCGGCGTCTTGGCTAACGCCGATCCGGGAAATACCTGGAAGCGCCGCTCGCGCGTGCCGCGATAAACGCTTTTTTCGTCTTTATGGCCCACTTGGGTAGGAAGACCGGCCAGCAGGCTGCGATGTACGGCTTCGTATAGCCGCTCGCTGTCGTTTTGTTCTGTTGCCGAAGCAGGCGACTGGAGATCGAGTGCGCGCTTGTCCTGACGCTCCTTGCCAGCGACCTTTGCCTTGGCATTACCGCGCTGAACAGCCGCCACTTCGCGTCGATCACCCTTGGATGCAGAAGCAAGATGCCAACCGATCTCCTGCACCACCAGCAGCAACTGTCGATGCAATTCGCGCCACTCGCGCATACGAATAAAACTGAGAAAATGCCGCGAGCACCAGTCGCGCAGTTTCGATTGGGTCAACTCCTCGTGCGCGCTGTCGTACTCTCGCCATAGATTGAGCACGCCGACAATGTCGGACTTGGGATCGGCAAATGCAGCATGCGCGGCATCGGCCTGCTGTCGCGCATCGGCCGGACGCTCGCGCGGATCCTGCGTGCTTAGGAATGCAACCACCACCAGCAATTCGCGCAAGCTGCCCAGCTTTTCCGCCTCGACCAGCATGCGCGCCAGCTGCACGTCGATCGGCAAACGTGCAAGCGTGCGGCCGACCGCAGTGAGCTGCCGCCCCTCATCGATCGCACCAATTTCCGCCAGTCGGCGGTAACCGTCCGACACCACGCGTGGATCGGGCGATTCCAGGAACGGAAACTCATCCACTTCGCCCAGCTGCAGCGACAACATGCGCAAAATCACGTTCGCCAGCGACGATCGCAACAGTTCCGGATCGGCATAAGCCACGCGCGCGGCGTAATCGGCTTCGTCGTACAGGCGATAGCACACACCGGGACCTACGCGTCCGCATCGACCCTTGCGTTGATCGGCCGCCGCCTGCGATATCGGTTCCACATGCAAGCGTTCGAGCTGGCTGCGCTGGCTATAGCGCTTTACGCGCGCGGTGCCGGTATCGATGACGTAGCGAATGCGCGGAACGGTAAGCGAGGTTTCCGCCACATTGGTGGCAAGCACCACTCGCCGTTTCGAACCGGGTTTGAATACCCGATCCTGATCGCCCGCCGACAGGCGCGCGTACAGCGGCATGATCTCCGTTTCGCGATATTGCCGGCGTGACAGCAGCAGATGCGCATCGCGAATCTCGCGCTCGCCGGGCATGAACACCAGCACGTCACCATGCGGATCGTCGTGGGTGATTTCATCGAGCACTGCCGCCACATGCTCGGCACTGCCCTGCTGCATATCGCTTGCGCGTTGTTGGCGACGCGCCGCCACTTCGTCGGTGGAGCGCCAACGCACTTCCACCGGATACGCGCGTCCTTCCACGGACACTACCGGCGCATTGCCAAAGTGTTCGGCGAAGCGGGCGGTGTCGATCGTGGCCGACGTGACGATGATCTTCAGCTCCGGCCGCTTCACCATCAAACGTTTCAGATAACCCAGCAAGAAATCGATGTTGAGGCTTCGCTCGTGCGCTTCGTCGATGATGATCGTGTCGTACGCGGACAGCCACGGATCGCCCTGCGTTTCCGCCAGCAGGATGCCGTCGGTCATGAACTTGATAAGGCTTTGCTCAGATACTTGATCGGTGAAGCGCACCTGAAAGCCGACTTTGTCGCCCAGTTGCGTACCCAATTCCTCAGCCACGCGGCGCGCAACCGAACGCGCGGCGAGCCGGCGCGGCTGAGTGCAACCGATCAAGCCCGCTTCACCGCGCCCTGCAACCAGGCACAGCTTGGGCAGCTGAGTGGTTTTGCCTGAGCCGGTTTCGCCTGCAATCACCACCACCTGATGGTCGCGGATCAGCTTGACAATCTCGTCCGCTCGCGCCGTGATCGGCAGCGATTCGTCCAGCCGAATGGGCGGCTTGCTTTGCGCGCGCTGTTGCCGCCGCCCCGCGGAAGCGGCGATATCGGTAGCGAGTGCCTCCAGCTTTTTCGCGTCGGGACGGCGCGATAGCCCGCGCCAACGGCCTAACAGGCGGCCGAAATCACGGCTGGAAACCAAGTCCAACGATTTGCGCAAGGCGCGCAGACGGGCTTCCGGGGAGACGGAGGGGGTGGCGGGTTTCGTATCACTCATGCAGACGTACATGATAGCCGGAGGCTATCGCCGGTATCTGCACTATCCATTTCCCCCGCGCACAGTGCGCCGGTAAGCTCGAAAGCCTGGAAACCGTCCCTACTACCCCACTTGGAAAGGAGCGAACCATGGCTACCAGCATCGGCATTGCCAAGAAGGACCGCGAAACCATCGCCAAGCAGTTATCCAAGCTGCTTGCGGATACCTACTCCCTGTATCTGAAAACCCATAGCTTTCACTGGAACGTGACAGGCCCTCATTTCAACAGCCTGCACGGCATGTTCGAGATCCAGTACAACGAACTGTGGCTGGCCGCGGACGAAGTCGCCGAGCGCATTCGCACCCTCGACGTGTTTGCACCGGGCTCGTACAGCCAGTTCGGCAAGCTCACCACCATCAAGGAAGAATCCGGCGTGCCGGACTGGAAGGACATGGTCGGCCAGCTGGTGACCGGCCACGAAATCGCCGCGACCACGGCACGCGCGGTGATCAAGGCGGCCGATGCATCAGGCGACGAAGGCACCGCGGACATGGTGACCGGCCGCCTGAAGGAGCATGAAAAGACCGCGTGGATGTTGCGTTCGCTGTTGAAGTAATCCGGCCAAACAGCCACGCAAAACGCTTTATCGGCTCACCCCTCTTTCAGCGAAAGAGGGGCTGTCAAGGCAATCAATGCTTGTGGCTTCACCTCGAAGCCCGAGCCCTCAGTGGCATCGCGCGTCCTCCGCACAGAACCGCCAGACCAGTCGCACGAGCACGCGTTGCTCGCAGCTAGCCCCTCAGTTTGCGCTCGAAATCCGGCACCACTGACCTTCGTCAAAGAATGCGAAGATAGGCTGTAATCAGCCCAAGCCGCAGGATGGGCCTGACCTTGCGCTGACCGCTCCCGTCGCAATTTATTGAGTGAACGGCCATCGAATTGTTAAGCTCCCCGGGCTTCATGCGCCTCGAGAGAGGCACCTCCCGGGGACTTTCTTGAGCGCCAGACCCACCCAAACAAAATCCAAGCTGTCGATTTTCACCGCTATCGTGCTGGCGTTGACGGTCGCCGCGCTGAATATCGGCCTGTGGTGGTGGGGTAATCGCCCGCATGGCCCGGATGACTGGCATGGGCAGATCAACGGCTTCGCCGTCTCGTTTTTCCAGCGCTACCAAAGCCCGTTCACGCAAAGTTTCCCCAGCGACAACCAGATCGACGGCGACCTCAAGGTATTGCGCCCGTACACCGACCGCATCCGCACCTACTCCACACTGGAAAACCCCCAGGTCTACCGTCTGGCCCAGAAGGAAAGGCTGAAAGTGATGGCGGGCGCGCAGATCGACACCCGTCTTGAGAACAACGAAAAGGAAATGGACGCGCTGATCGCGCTGTCACACCGGTATCCGGACACCATCGATCGCGTGATCATCGGCAACGAGGTGCTGTTCCGGAACGATCTTCCCGTGGATCGGATGATCACCTACCTGGATCGCGCCCGCGCGCACATCAAACAGCCCGTATCGATCGCCGAGCCGGACTACATCTGGCTGAAGTACCCGGAGCTGGCCGATCACGTAGATTTCATCACTATCCACCTGTTCCCGTTCTGGAACGGCGTTGACCGCAAGGATTCCATCGGCGCCGCCCTGGGTGCCTATAACGCGATCAAGCAACGATTCCCCAACAAGCTGGTCATCGTTGGTTAAATAGGTTGGCCATCCAATGGCGATCGACGTGAGCGCGCCTATCCGTCCATCTCCAACGAAGCCATCTTCATCCGCGATTGGCTCAATGTGGCGAAGGCTGACCACATTCCGTACTACCTGATGGAAGCCTTCGACCAGCCGTGGAAAGAACAGCTTTCGGGCCGTACTGAAGCCTATTGGGGCATGTTCAGCGCCGATCGCCAGCTGAAATTCCCCTTCATCGGCCCGGTCACCGAAGACACCGGCTGGCCGTGGAAGGCGCTCGCCGCCAGCCTGCTCGCGCTGATACCGATGATCTGGTTCGGTATCCGCTTCAGCCGCTTCAAGCCAATGGGTCGTTTGTTCTTCGACTTCCTGATCCAGCTGGCCTGCGGCTTGATCGTGTGGTCGGTGACGCTGCCGTTCAATTTCTATCTGGACTGGATCGACTGGAGCATGTTGGTGCTGCTGTTCCCGGCGCAGGTGGCGATCCTGCTGATCAATGGCTTCGAATTCACCGAAGTGCTGTGGCGGCGCGAGTGGATTCGCCATGCCGGGATGCTCACGCCCGATCCGGCCGAGAAACAGCCCTTCGTCTCCATTCACCTGGCTTGCTACAACGAGCCGCCGGAAATGGTGATCATCACGCTCGACTCGCTGGCCGCGCTCGACTACCAGAACTACGAAGTGCTGGTCATCGACAACAACACCAAAGATCCGGCGATCTGGAAGCCGGTACAGGAATACTGCGAGAAACTCGGCGAGCATTTCCGCTTCTTCCATCTGGAACCGTGGCCGGGCTACAAAGCCGGCGCACTGAATTTCGGCCTGAAAGAAACCGATCCGCGCGCCGAAGTTGTCGCGGTGATCGACGCCGACTACGAAGTCCGTGCGGACTGGCTGGCCACACTGACCGGCCACTTCCACGACCCGAAAGTCGCCGTGGTGCAATGCCCGCAAGCGCATCGCGATTTCGAGCACAACCGCTTCCGCCGCATGACGGCGTGGGAATACGACGGTTTCTTCCGCATCGGCATGCACCATCGCAACGAGCGCAACGCCATCATCCAGCACGGCACCATGACCATGGTGCGGCGCTCGGCGCTGGAAGGCACCGGCGGTTGGTCGGAGTGGACCATCTGCGAAGATGCCGAACTCGGCCTGCGCCTGATGCATGCCGGCTATGAGCTGGTCTACGTCGATGAGCTGATGGGCAAGGGCCTCACGCCCGCCGACTTCAAGGCTTATAAGAGCCAGCGCTACCGCTGGGCCTTCGGCGCCATGCAGATCCTCAAGGGCCGCTGGAGCTGGATGACGAAGAAAGGCCCGTTGACCAGCGGCCAACGCTTCCACTTTCTCACCGGCTGGTTCAGCTGGTTTGCCGATGCACTGCATCTGCTCTTCACCCTGATGGCGATCTTCTGGACCGCCGGCATGGTGGCGATGCCGCAGCTCTTCAGCCTGCCGATGCAGCTATTCCTGGTTCCGGTGATTGGCTTCTTCTTCGCCAAGGCCATTTTCGGTTTCGTGCTGTATCGCGCCCGCGTTCCCTGCAGCTGGTACGACACCCTGATGGCCTCGGTCGCCAGCATGGGCCTTAGCCACGCCATCGCGCGGGGCATCCTGCACGGACTCACGCGCGAGAAAACCTCGTTCGTGGTAACGGCCAAGAGCCGGCGCCTGGGCGGCAGCAACTTCGCCGCTTTTGCTCCCGTTCGCGAAGAACTCCTGATGGCCTGCGCGCTCTTGCTGTGCATCGTCGGTATGGCGTTGAGCTTCGGAACGCGCTACATCGAAGGCACGTTGTGGATGTTCATCCTGGGCGCACAAGCGATTCCCTACGTCTCGGCGCTGGCGGGTGCATGGATCGCGCATACGGCGGGCGATAAGGCCGGCTGATCGCTTGGGCGCCCTTCCGCCGGGAGAGGAGCCGACGAAAAGACGCACTGCAAAATAGGGGCATGCTTAATGCGCAGCCCCTACCCGACTCGCTAAGCTGCCACTTGCGATGTCGTGACGAGGATGGAACCCTGACGCATGCGCCGGATTCGCCGCCGCCACATTCTGCTACTGCTGTTGCTGATCCCGGGATTGAGTCATGCCGGGGTGCAACTGGTTGTGGACGGGGTTGACGATCCACTGAAAGCCGCCGTGATCGCCGGCGTCAGCCTTTCCCAGTACAGCAATCGCGACGTGAGCGAGGCGCAGGTGCATCGCCTTTATGAGAAGGCCGACACACAGGTCGCTACCGCGCTGCAGCCGTATGGTTACTACGATGCGCACGCGACCGGGAAACTCGAACAGGTCGGCAAAGATTGGAAGGTGACCTTGCATGTAGTGCCCGGCGATCCGGTCAACGTCACGTCGGTCGATATCCAGATCGATACGTCCGCCGCAAAACTCGGCCCCATTCGTTCCGCTCGACGCGCCATCGACAAGCTCAAGGGCGAACGCCTTGACGACGGCGCTTACGACTCGGCACGCGATGGATTAAGCGGCGCGCTCACCGCCAACGGCTATCTGGATGCGCGCATGACCGTGCATCGCGTCGACGTGAATCGCGGCGAGCACAGCGCTGCCATCCATCTGGCTTGGGAGGTCGGTCGCCGTTACCGCTACGGACACATTCATTTCGAAGGCTCGCAATTCCAGGAAGGATTTCTGGATCGCTACGTGCCGTTTAAATCCGGCGATTATTTCGATCAGGCGCAACTGCTGAAGCTACAACAGACGTTGAGTGGCGCCGACTATTTCTCCGTCGTCAACGTGATTCCGCAAATCGACACGGCGAAGAACGGCATCGTCGATATCGATGTGGAACTGTCGCCCGCCAAACGCACGATCTACACCGCCGGCCTGTTCGTCGGCACCGATACCGGTATTGGTGTGCGCGGTGGCGTCGAACAGCGCTGGGTGAACAAGTACGGACACAAATGGAAGAACGACATTGTGTTGGCGCAACGCCTGAAGATGGTGTCGACGCAATACACCATTCCGCTGCCGGGCGATAACCAGCGCAGCCTGAACTTTGGCGCGACGTATCGCGATTCGGACACCGTGACCTCGCAATCGCGCACGCTCGAATTGATCGCGAATGAAAGTGAGCTATGGCACGACTGGATTCGCACGGTAGGTGTCCATGCACTCACGGGCACATTCGACGTCGGCAAGACACCCGACGAACCCGAAAACACACCCGGTGTGGAGCACGGCAGCAGCACGCTCGTTTATGTCGAAGGTTCGCTCGCGCGCAAACAGGCCGACAATTTCGATTTCGTTCGCCGTGGCTGGTCCATCAGCATCGATGCAAAGAGTACGGCAAGCGATTTCCTTTCGTCGGCAAGCTTCAGCCAGATTACCGTCGATGGAAAATGGATACGCGCATTCTGGCGCAACAATCGACTGATCCTGCGCAGCACGATCGGACACACCTGGACCGACGATTTCGAAGCACTGCCGCCGCAGCTGCGTTTCTTCGGGGGTGGCGATCAATCCATCCGCGGCTATCCGTTCCAGTCGATCGGCCCTGAAAACAGCTACGGTCGCGTGATCGGCGGCCACAATCTCGCTATTGCCAGCGCCACCGTGGAGCACTACTTCACGCCGCGTTGGGGCATCGCCACCTTTGTCGATGCTGGCAACGCTTTCGACGGCACGAGCGTGCAGGCAAAAATCGGTACTGGCGTCGGTGTACGCTGGCGCTCGCCGGTTGGCATGATCCGGCTCGATGTCGGCACCCCGATCAACGACGCACAGCGTCACGGTGTCGAATTGCACCTGGTCATCGGGCCGGATCTGTGAGGCCATGACGTGAATACCGCATCCAAGCCCACTCCCCGCCCTCGCCGTCGCTGGCTGCGCGTGTTCGGCATCGTCGTGCTGCTTGTCGTCGTGCTCCTGGCGAGCGGCACCGGCTGGTTGTTGTGCACGGCGCCGGGCCTACGTTTTGCGCTGGAACGTGCAGAAGGTTTCACAAACGGCGCGTTGCAGGTGCAGAACGCGCAGGGGCGTCTGATTGGTCCGCTGCAGATAGGCAGCGTGCGTTATGACGATGGCGAAGGCACGCATGTCGCGATTACCAACGCAGACATCGAGTGGCACCTGGGTGCCCTGCTCTACAAACGCCTGCACGTCACCAGCCTCAACGTTGATCGCGTGGATGTCGCACTGCCCAAGCCCAAGGAAGAATCTTCCTCGTCCAGCAGCTTTTCGCTGAAACCTTCGATCGAGATGGTGCTGGATCGCGTGTATGTCGGTCCGGTGACTATCACGCAGGGCAACAAGCCGGTATTCGCCTCCGATCAACTCGATCTCGCCGGGCGCTGGACGAACGATGGCATCCGTGTCGATCGCCTGTCGCTGCATGCACCGGAGGGTTACGTCCATGTGGACGGCCAACTGGGCATCGGCAAACGGTATCGCGGCAAAGGCCATGCAGTGGTGTCATGGAAGATCGGCGACAACGAATACGCCGGCACGATCGATGCGCAAGGCAACGGACGCAGTGCGCAATTACAACTTGCGCTGACACAACCCATGCTCGCGCAACTGCGGCTTGAGATGGATCAACGCAAGAACAATGCATGGACTGGCAAGCTCGATCTGCCTGCGTTCGATCCGAAACCGTTGATCGGCGATAGTTCGATGTCGCGTCTCGCGGCAAACCTGCAAGGCAGCGGCGATCAATACGGCGGCACGATCACCGGTGCACTCGATCTCAACGACTATCATCTGCTGCTTCAACCACTGCAAGGTCAGTTCGACAAGGATTTCAAGACGCTCACGCTGCAGCAGCTTCAACTTGCATCGCCACAGATGAAAGGCCAAGTCAGCGCCAAGGGCACTATCCAGCTCGACGCACACCCTATAAGCGCCGACCTCGCCGTCAACTGGAAAAACCTGGAACTGCCCGCCAGTCTAGTTGGACAGATGCTCGATAGTCAGGGCCAGATCACCGCGAAAGGCAGCATCGATCAGTATCACGCCGAAGGCGATGTCACGATCGGGCCACCGGGTAAACCGGCGAAGCTCGCGTTGAATCTGGACGGCACGCCAAAGCAGATCCAACTGCATACGCTCAGCCTGCTACAGCCGCAAGGTCAACTCGCCGCCAACGGCACGCTTACGCTTGTGCCGGATCTTGCATGGCAATTCCAGGCGACCGCCAGCAAATTCGATCCGGGCCAATTGTTCGTAGATTGGCCGGGCTCGCTCGATGCCGACTTCGGTACGCAAGGCACGCTCACCAAGAATAGTCCCAACGTCACCCTCGATCTGCGTAAACTGGAGGGCACGTTACGGCAACGCCGCTTGCATGGCGTCGGCCATCTGCATCTGTCGCCCAACGATGTGCTCGACGGTACGCTGGAACTGGCCTCAGGCAACAGCACGGTGAAAGTGCTTGCCCGCCCGGGTGACAGCAACAACGCAGATGTTACGCTTGCCATCGCATCGCTCGGCGATTGGCTACAGCAATCCGGCGGTCAATTGAATGGTCAATTTCATGTGCGCGGCAAGCTGCCCAAGCTGGCCATCAACGGTACGCTGCAAGGCCAGTCGGTTGCATGGGAACAACAAACCATTCAGCGCCTGAATTTGCAGGCCGATATTCCCGACATCAGCACCCCCGGTGGAAAGCTTGCCATCGACGCCTCCGGCGCGAACATCGGCGGCCTCGCCTTCCATCAAATCGATGTAAACGGCCATGGCACCTCAGCGCAGCATCAACTGACATTGAATGCGCAAGGCCAGCAGCTCTCTACTTCGCTGACGCTCAATGGATCGCTGAAAGGCCAGAACTGGAACGGCACGCTTTCTGCACTCACGCTTGATGTATCCGGACTGCCGCGCTGGCATTTGCAGCAGCCGACGCGACTAGCGTGGAATAACGGTAGCGCGAATGTCGGCGATCTTTGCCTAACAGCCGGCGATCCGTCGCTGTGCGTCAATGGCAGTTACGACAAGAGCGGCAATCTCGACGCCAGTTATCGCTTGCACGCCGTGCCACTCACGTTGGTGATGGACGCGACAGGTAGCGCGAACATGCCAGTAAGCGCCGAGGGTGTGCTCGAGGGAAGTGGAAAAATCCATCGCAATGCTGCGGGCAACCTGACGGGCAACGCGAGCATTACCTCATCGCACGGTCGCATCATCTATAACGAACACCCCGATCAACCGGCGCTTACGTATAACAACCTCGCGCTCAATGCCACGCTCGCGCCTGGAAACCAACAGGCGACACTTCATGCCATCATCTACGGCACCGGCTATGTGAATGGCCAAGCGTCCATTACAGGTGCGCAGCAAGTGTTGACCAGCCAGATCGGCATGCATCTGGATAAGCTCGACATCATTGGCCTGTTCACCGATTCGCTTGCGAACGTCAAGGGCAAGCTCGATGGCAATTTCAAACTCGGTGGCACGTTAAACGAACCAGCCATTACGGGACTGGCGAGCGTCGATAGCTTCGCCGCCGAAGTGCCCGACGCGGGATTGAAACTGACAAATGGCCGATTGACCGTAAGCGCCGCCGATACACGCCAGTTGCGCATCAACGGCACGGTGCAATCCGGCAAGGGATCGCTGGCGATCGAAGGCGTTGCAGGGCTCGACGCGCAAACGCCCACCGCGATCACCTTCAAAGGCAGCCAGTTCACGGCAGTCGACATTCCCGCTGCAAAAGTCGTCATCTCACCCGATGTACTCGTGCGACGCGATACGCAGGGCATTAACGCCACGGGTAGCGTGTCGATGGATAGCGCTGACGTGAACCTCGACAAGTTGCCGGGCAATGGCGTGAATAAGGCGTCGTCCGATATCGTGATCGTCGATCAACCGCAGCAACCGGCCAACGATGGCGGCATGCCCATCAATGCGTCGATCAAGGTCGATCTCGGAAAGCACGCGCATCTTGTCGGCATGGGCTTGGACGGCCGATTGAGCGGCGTGATCACTGTCAACGAACGACCGGGCCGCGAAACCACGGGACAGGGCCAGGTAAGCGTCGACGGCACGTACAAAGCGTACGGTCAGAATCTGCAGATGCAGCATGGCTTGTTGTTGTTCGCCAGCTCGCCCATCAGCAATCCCGGACTCAACATTCGCGCGCTACGTAGCCTTACACCGAATGCCACGATCGATGAAGGACAGCAGGTAGGTCTGCTCATCTCCGGTACCGCGCAGCGGCCGGTGCTCACCGTGTTTTCCAACCCGGCGATGGATCAATCCGACGCGTTGTCCTATCTGGTGACCGGCAAGCCGATTTCACAGGTGAAAGGCGGGGAAGGCAGCATGGTGACGGCGGCAGCTCAGGCATTGGGGTCGGCGACCGGCAATCTTTTGGCGAAGAGTGTCGGCAGCAAACTCGGCATCAGCGATATCGGCGTATCGAGCAGCGACGCGTTGAATGGCAGTTCGGCATTCACCGTCGGCAAATACCTGTCGCCGCGGCTGTATCTCAGCTATGGCATCGGGCTTTTCGAACCTGGACAGGTGATCACGCTGCGCTATCGCTTGAGCAAGCGCTGGAGTTTCGAAGCGCAGAACGCCACTGACTTCAACCGCGCCAGCCTTAACTATCGCATCGAAAAGTAATGACGCGCGGCGTTATCGCTTGTGCGCCGAACACCCGCAACTTTCCTCGTGATAGCGCCCGTTGCGCTCCACGGTGCCGTGCGTGCCGTATTTGTCGTGAGGCCGCACCCAATCGCCCAGTGAATGGTGTGGACCGTACTCCGCCCTGCCCTTCGGGCTGACATCCAGGAACGGATAGATTCCCAGAAATATCTCGCAACCGCGGCCGAATGCGGCATAGGTGAGAAAGATTTCGCCCTTTTCGTTCTTGTAGAAAACGCTGTCGCCTGACAGATCTTCCATTGGCGGATCGATTTCACGGAAGTTATAGACCGCCTTTTTCGCCTGCATTTGCTTCGGCGTGTACGACACATCGAAGTCGTAATTGAAATCGCTGCGATATGAAGAGACAAACGGAAAACGCCAACCCATTCGTTTGCGCAACACTTCAATTTCTTCCAGCGGCGCACGCGCAATCGCCACGTACGAAAGATCGTGGTTCTGCAGATGCACCAGAGTGCCTTCCAGATGATCGACCTCCAAGGCGCACCCAACGCAATGATGCTGTTGCCCTGGACCCAGCATGTAATGCTTGACGAACAGCTGACTTCGTCCGTCAAAAAGATCCGATAGCGTCAGCTTTCCCGAAGGACTTTCGAACTCATAATTTTTCTCAATCTTCAGCCAGGGCAGCGCACGCCGCTCGGCGTTGAGCTGATCGCCCAGCTGCATATGCGCCTTCTCTTTCGCTACCAGGGCCCGACGAGCCTCCAGCCACGCTTCGCGCGATACGACGTCATGTTCCATGGCGATCTCCACTAAGACGTTTCAATGTGCCGCAACAGGTTGTTCATCGGCTGGTGCGCGAGCGATACGCAGCAACGCCGCACCGATCAATGCCGCCAGGGCAGCGAAGCACGCGCCGACCAAGAACGCGGATTGATAGCCGGATGCCAGCGCAAATGTCTGCGTTCGTCCCATCGCAAGCATTGTTTGCGATCGCGACGCTGCGAGACTTGCGAGCACCGCCAGTCCAAGCGGGCCGCCCAGCATGAAAGCGGTGTTGACCATGCCCGACGCCAGGCCTGATTCATTCGGCGACACATCATTCATTGCCGCCAGCAACATCGGATTGAATGCAATACCTGCACCAAGCCCCAGCATCACCATGCCGGGAAGAATGTCGCGCACGAAATGACCGTTTTCCGGCGCATGCGAGAACAACAGCAAACCGCATGCCGCGAAAACCAGCCCCCACGCAAGCGGACGACGAATGCCAAAACGCATCACCAGCTTCGCGGACAGGCCGAGCGAAAACGCAGCCATGATGATATTGGCCGGCAGAAACGCCAGGCCCACCTCCATCGGGCTGTAACCGAGCACAAGCTGCATGTACAAGGCGGAGAGAAAGAACCACGCGAACATCGACGCCGCCCACAGCACAGCGGTGATATTGGCAACCGCCAGATTGCGCAGGCGGAACAAGCGCAGCGGCATCAGCGGCACACGCACGCGCGTTTCGATCCAGAAAAATACAGCGAGTATCAGCACCGCCACCGCAAGCTGTCCCAGCGTACGCGATGATGTCCAGCCCATCTGGTTGCCGTTGACGATGGCATATACCGCCAACAGCATCGCCGCAGTGACGGTGACCGCGCCCCACACATCCAGATGTCGCGAAGCCACGCTGCCGTGTGCCGCGGGCAACAAGCGCAGCGACAGCATCATGACGATGATACCGATGGGCAGATTGACCAGAAATATCCAGTGCCAGCTCAGGCTGCTGGTCAGTACGCCGCCGAGCATCGCGCCAATGCTGCCGCCTCCGGCGCACACGAAACCGTAGATGCCCATCGCTTTCGCGCGATCAGCGGGTTCCGTAAACAGATCCATGATCAGCGATAACCCGACCGCGCTGACGACGGCGCCGCCAAGTCCTTGCACGCTGCGCGCGACGACCAATTCGAGCTGTGTCGTCGATAGACCGCATGCGAGCGACGCCAGCGTAAAAAGCGCGATGCCGTACAGAAACAGTTTTCGATGCCCGTACAAATCGCCAAGCCGTCCGCCCAGCAAGAGAAAACCGCCATACGTCAGCATGTAGGCATTGACCACCCAAGCCAAAGCCGTATCGCTAAACAGCAGATCCGTTTTGATCGACGGCAGCGCCACGTTCACGATGGTGGTATCCAGCACGATCATCAACACGCCAAGGCACAGCACCATAAGTGCCCACCAGCGTCGATCCGAATGCATGGACGCGTGGATGGCTGGACCAGTGGAAGACGCCGTCATGATTTCTCCTGAAAGTTGTTGCGGCCGCGGCGAATACCGGCGGCCTCTGTATCTGCGTCGAACGAGCCGTCCCGTAATCGACATGTGACACTGAACGCGTTCGGCCATGCTAGACCATACGCCGCTGCCGCCGGGCTCACGCGTTGCTGCGCTGCGGTTTGACACAGGCAATTTAGATCGATTTAAATCCGGCTTTCCGTACGTTCCGGCCGGTCATACCTGCACGGCCTTATAGGGGTGACAGATGCTCAAGGCGACAGAATCTTCCGTGACACGTCGTCGGCGACCGCTTGTGGTTTTCGCGCTGGCATTTTTCACGACGTTGGCCAGTGCCGGCCCGAGCAACGATGTTTTCTACAGCTCATTCGAAACCGGGCAGCCGTCGCCCATCGCGAGTTCGGTAAACGCTGCGTTCGGTATCCAAGTTGCTGGCGGTCCATCCGAACAGGACGCCTACAGCGCCAAGCCGGGCGTAGGCTTCACCGGACTTCATTCGCTGCACTATTACGGCAACGCCGGCGGCAAGCAGGAAGCCGCCATGTTCGACGTCGACCTGCCAGTCACCGCGAACACGCAGCTTTCGTATCTGCTGTTTCCTTGCGCTGTCACCAACGATCTGCGCGATCCCTCAACGTATGTTGCAGTCGATCTGATCTTCGACGACGGCACCCGTCTTTCCGGACACGCTGCACAAGATCAACACCGCATCGCCGCCGAAGCGCATGCGCAAGGCGAAAGCCGCACGTTATACGTGAATCAATGGAACAAGCTGTCGATCGATGTCGGCCACGCCGCAGCGGGGCGCCGCATTCGTCACATCGTGTTGATGCATAACGGACCCGCGGCGCACTTCGAGGGATTTCTGGACGATCTGCGTATCGGTCCTGCAACGGAAGAGGCCTCCGACCAGCATCCTAGCGACTTGGTCGAAACACGCCGCGGCACGAACTCCAACAGCGTTTTCTCGCGCGGCAACAACTTTCCTGCGCTTGTGCTGCCCCATGGCTTCAATTTCTGGACACCAGTGACCGATGCGAGCTCCGACTGGATGTACCAGTATCAGGAGCGCAACGACGCCAACAATCACCCGCGCCTCGAAGCCTTTTCGCTCTCGCATGAACCCAGTCCATGGATGGGCGATCGTCAAACCTTCCAGATGATGCCAGCCGCCGTCGCCACCGGTGCGCCCAGCGCGAATCGCGAAGCACGCGCATTGAGCTTCACTCATGACAATGAGATCGCACACGCGCACTACTACAAAGTGACGTTCGACAACGGCATCGTCGGCGAGATGACGCCGACCGATCACGCGGCCGCGTTCCGCTTCACCTTTCCCGGCAATCGCGGACAGCTGATTTTCGACAACGTCACCCATGATGGCGGCATCGCGCTGAATCCTTCACGTCGCAGTTTCAGCGGCTACTCCGATGTAAAGAGCGATCTTTCAACCGGAGCCACGCGTCTGTTTTTCTATGCGACCGTAGATCAGCCGGTGAGCGAAAGCGGCAGGCTGACAGGCGAGAAACGCGACAACGTTACCGCGTGGTTTGGGTTTAACACGTCGAAAATAAAAACAGTGAATGTACGCATCGCCACGTCGCTGATAAGTTTGGAGCAGGCCAAGCACAACCTCGCACTTGAAATTGCTCCGCACGAAAGCTTCGATGATGTGCGCAACGATGCGCAACGAATTTGGGACAAGCAACTTGGCATCGTGCACGTGCAAGGAGCCAGCCACGACGAGCTTGTCACGCTTTACTCAAGCCTTTATCGCCTGCTGATGTACCCAAATTCGGCCTACGAGAACACAGGTACCGCGAGCAACCCGGTCTATCGCTATGCCAGTCCGTTCTCGCCCGAAGTGGGCAAGGACACATCCACGCAGACCGGCGCACGCATCGTCAATGGCAAGGTCTTCGTCAACAACGGTTTCTGGGATACCTATCGCACGGCATGGCCAGCCTACGCGCTACTGATGCCGCAGCAGGCAGGCGCGATGATCGATGGCTTTGTGCAGGAGTATCGCGACGGCGGCTGGATCGCGCGCTGGTCCTCGCCGGGTTACGCAGACTTGATGGTAGGCACCAGCGCGGATGTCGCCTTCGCCGACGCATGGCTCAAAGGCGTGCACAACTTCGACGTGCGTTCGTTCTATCAAGCCGCATTGAAAGATGCCACGGTCGTCAGTCCGCTAATGGGCACGGGCCGCAAGGGTTTGCAACGCTCGATCTTCAACGGCTACACCGACAAGGACACCAAGGAAGGTTTGTCGTGGTCGATGGACGGTTATATTGCCGATTTCGCTATCGGCAATCTTGCGCATGCGCTTGCAGGGCAACACATCGGAGCCGATTCCTATCAGTCGCAATACGCTGAAGATGCGGCTTACTTCGACAATCGCGCGCTGAATTACGTCAATCTGTTCAACCCAGATATCGGCTTCTTTGTCGGTCGCGATGCGCAAGGGAATTGGCGCTACACCAAGCAGAATTTCGATCCGTTCCAGTGGGGCGACGACTACACCGAGACGGACGCATGGAACATGGCCTTCCACGCACCGCAAGACGGTGCGGGACTAGCCGCTCTTTACGGCGGCCGCGACGCGCTTGCAGCCAAGCTGGATCAATTCTTCGCAGCGCCTGGCATCTATCACGTCGGCAGTTATGGCAAGCCGATCCATGAAATGCGCGAGGCACAAGCGATACGCATGGGCCAATACGGTCACAGCAACCAGCCTTCGCACCACATCATCTATATGTACGACTACGCTGGCCAACCGTGGAAAGCACAGGACAAGGTGCGCGATGTGTTGTCGCGGATCTACCTCGGTAGCGATATCGGCCAGGGCTACGTGGGCGATGAAGACAACGGTGAAATGTCGGCCTGGTGGTTGTTTAGCGCGGCAGGTTTTTATCCACTGCGTATGGGCACGCCGGAGTATGTGATCGGCGCGCCGTATTTTCCGCATATGGATATCACCCTGGAGAACGGCAAGCACATAGTCATCAATGCAGCCGGCGTCAGCGATCGCAACCGCTATGTGCGAAGCCTTCGCGTGAACGGCAAGCCGTGGGACAAACTTACCTTGCCGCACACATTGCTCGCGCAAGGCGCGACGCTGGATTTCACGATGGGGCCGCAGCCCTCCACGTGGGGCAGTAGCGAACAGGCGTTGCCCGCGTCGCTGACGGCCGCCGGCAAGCCCATGCCGTTGCGCGATCTTGTCGGGCCCGGTCAAGGGCAAGCCGGCAGCGAACCGGCGATCTCGGACCTCGATGCGCTGTTCGATCACACCAGCGATACCCAAGCACAGCTGCCCAGCCCCCATGCCATCGTGAGCTGGCATTTCCCGCAACCCCATGCGATTGCGATGTATACGCTGACGTCGGGCGCGCAGGCAGCCGCTCCTTCGAACTGGCAGTTGGAAGCTTCCGATGATGGTCGGCACTGGTCGGTGCTGGATGCACGCCGAGACGAGCATTTCCCATGGCCACGTCAAACGCGTGCGTTCGGGATTCACCAACCCGCACCGCACGCCTATTACCGCCTTCGCTTCGATAACGACAAGGCCGCCGCGCTCGCGGAAATCGGTTTGCTGGGGCTTTAGCCCGCTATAGGCATCCTCTCCTATGGGGAGAGGGCATACCGCGCGCCCTAGCCCAAAAGTCATGCACACAAGCCGATCATCGCGGACTATCGTGGCGAACTCATTCCCACAGAAGGTGATAGCCATGCAGCGGTTTCGATGGATACTCACGGCGGCCGTCATCGGTGGCGCTACAACGCTCATAGCGGCGCCCGCCGCGATGGGAGCAAGCCCCATGGCCAAGACCAGCCATACGGATATCGGTATCGATCTGACCGGTATCGATCATGCCATTCAGCCGGGCAACGACTTCTTCGGCTATGCCAACGGCACTTGGCTGAAGACGGCGCAGATTCCGGCC
>JAATFF010000107.1 GCA_015655335.1 Lysobacterales bacterium
CGCCTGCGGGCGCTTTGGGATCATGGAATGTATTGGCGTTGATCGACATGGCGACCGGATTGAGCATCGTCGCTCCCAGCGCCTGCACGATGCGAAACGCAACCAGGCCGTGAATACTGGGCGCGAGGCTGCACAACAGCGAGCCGAGCATGAAAAGCGCCATGCCAGTCTGGAACACGCGGCGACGTCCAAAGCGATCGGCCATGGAACCCGCCAGCATCAGCAGGCTCGCCACTACCATGGTGTAAGCGTCGATCACCCATTGCAGCCCCGATATCGATGCAGCGAAGTCGTGCCGTATCGAGGGCAGGGCGACGTTAACGATTGTGGCGTCCATGGCCACCATCAGCAGGCTGAGGCAACAGATGCCGAGAATGAGGTTGGGGTGGCTCTTTGCTCGGGTGGCTTCGGAAATAGTTGTGTTCATACAACTATTGTTGATCAACAACTATTAAACGTCAATATGCCTTTGCATTGGGCGCGCGCCTCGTCGTTATGCGCTACGTGCTACGCGGCCCAGGCCATTGCGCCCGAGCGTTTGGATCCTCGATCGTCATCGTGGTGCCCTCGGTGGCGCGAACCGGTATCGCGCTTGCGTCGAAGTCGTCGAGACAAAATACATTGACGCCGAAGTGATCGGGCGCCGCACGTTTCCGGTGGAATACATAGATGCCGCATATGCGGCAGAAGTAATGTTTGGCGCGGTGCGTATTCCATTGATAGAGCGTCAGGTCGGCCTCGCCGCGCAGTAATGTGAGCGCGCTTTCGGGGATCTTCACCATGAGCGCATTACGTTTCGCGCAAAGCGAGCAGTCACAGGTCGTCAGTTCGTTGATCTTGGCGTCAAGTCGAAACTGTATGGCACCGCAGTGACAGGAACCTGCATGCATCATTCGCTCCCGGTGTCGTCGTCGGTCCAAAGGATACAAGGCGTATCCTCGAAATAGGGCGTAGTTCTCGCGCGATCGGGCAATTTTTCCGTAGCATCGTGCATCTATCTTTAACACGGAAGGCCTGACAATTCGGCTCAGGATCAGGCGATGCACGGCAGCAGGGACGGCGTTCTTACGATCCTTCCAACGCAAGCGGAGACAGATCTTGGCTAAGCAACCTTTTGCACTCTTGTGGCCGTCGTATTTTGCGTTTTCCTTGCCTGTGTGCGGTCTTGCGGGTTTGTTGTTCGCGACCGCCGGCCATGCCACCGATGCTTCCACATTCCATAACGCGCCGAGTTCTGCATCGTCGGTTGCCAATCCCTATAGCGGGCAGACTTCCGCCGTAACAGCCGGCGCTGCGCTGTATGCCGCGCATTGTGCGAGTTGTCACGGTGCTATCGGGCAGGGCACCGGCAATATTCCGGCTCTTGCGCACGGCGCTACACAACAAGCCAGCGCGGGTGCGCTGTTCTGGTTCATCACCCAAGGTTCGGTCAATAACGGCATGCCGTCGTGGGCAGCGCTGCCAGCGCAGCAGCGATGGCAGATCGTTTCTTACCTCAAGGTGTTGCCGACGGTGAAAGCGACGAGCGCGGCGCAGGATGAGGCGATAGCTTCGCCCATCACCACACCGCCTCCACATCCTCCGTTTACCGATTTCCGCTACGAAGCACCCGGTAAAGTCCGCAAGATCACGGTCGCCGATCTGCCTGCGCCGTACGCGACGAGTTCGGCCGGCAATGCACCGACCGTGGTGCCGCGTCCCGCTGACGTAATCCCCAGGGCACCCGAGGGTTTCAAAGTAAACCTGTATGCCGAGGGGCTGGGTACGCCGCGAGTGATCCGCGTTGCACCGAACGGAGATATCTTCCTGGCCGAAAGCGGTAGCGGGCAGATTCGCATTTTCCGCGGCATGACAGCCGAGGGCAAACCCGGGCAAACCGACGTGTTCGCCACGCATCTCGACAAGCCTTACGGCATCGCGTTCTACCCGCAGGGGCCGAATCCCCAATGGGTCTACGTGGGCAACACCAATGCAGTGGTGCGTTTTCCTTATCGAAACGGCGACCTGCAGGCGAGAGGGAAGGCTGAGCACGTCGTCGATCTTCCGCACGGACCGGGACATTGGACGCGCGATGTAGCTTTCTCGCTCGACAACAAAACGATGTACGTCGCAGTGGGCTCGGCATCCAACGTCGATGATTCGGATACCTCGCCCGCCGAAAAGGATCGCGCCAATATTCTGGCTTTCGATCCAGACGGCTCGAACAAGCGTGTTTACGCGTGGGGCATACGCAATCCTTCCGGCATTGCCATCGATCCAAAGAACGGACAATTGTGGACGACCGTGAATGAGCGCGATGGCCTGGGCGACAACTTGGTGCCCGACTACATCACCTCTGTGAGGGAAGGCGGTTTCTACGGGTGGCCGTGGTGGTACATGGGCGCGCATCAAGATCCGCGTCATGCCGGCAAGCATCCGGAGCTCAAGGACAGGGTGATCACACCCGATGTCATCTTGCAGCCGCATAACGCGTCGCTACAGATCGCGTTTTATGAGGCGAGCCGATTCCCCAAGGAATACGACGGCGATCTATTCGCGGCCGAGCACGGTTCCTGGAATAAGGCGACACGCGTGGGCTACGAGTTGATCCGCATTCCCCGTCATCACACAGGCAAGGCCAGCGGCGAATACGAAGATTTCCTCACCGGATTCGTGTTGCCGAACGGGCAGGTTTGGGGTCGCCCGGTCAGTGTGACTGCCGCGCCGGATGGCTCGCTTTTGGTGACGGACGATGGGTCCAACTCGATCTGGCGCGTCGACTACGTCGGTGCGAAGCATTGAGCGTCGTCAGACCGGTTTAAGGTCGCCCACTAGTGTCGGAAGCAGTTCGGATACGGTCGGGTGGATCGGTACGGCCCATTTCAGCGTGTCATAGGGCTGATCGGCATTCATCAGATCAAGGATGCCATGGATGGCTTCATCGCCGCTTACGCCAAGAATCGCGGCGCCGAGGATGCGACACGTCTCGGCGTCCGCCACCACTTTCATGAAGCCCTGCGTTTCATCGCGTTCGACAGCGCGGCCGACGCGCGACATCGGACGTTTCGAGATCAATAACGGCTTACCGCTGGCGCGTGCCTGGGTCTCCGTCATGCCCACACGCCCCAGCGGTGGATCGGTATACAAGGCGTAACCGGTAATACGCGATGAAACGTGCCGTGAATCGCCGTCGAGCAGGTTCGCAGCGATAATTTCGAAATCGTTGTAAGCCGTGTGCGTGAACGCGCCGCGGCCGTTGCAATCGCCCATCGCCCAGATCCCTGGCACGTTTGTGGCGAGTGTGTCGTCGACCACGATGTAGCCGTTTTTGTCGGTGATGACGCCGGCATGCTCCAGGCCCAGATCGTCTGTATTGGGTCGACGCCCAACGGCAAGCAGTACGTCGCTGGCCACGACTTCGGGAGCACCCGAAGCGCAATCGACTTTGACGGCGATACCATTCGCATGGCGCGCGAAGGCTATGCATTCCGCGTGCGTGCGCACATTGACGCCTTCTGCCTCAAGTATTTCGCGAATCGTGATGGACACGTCCTCGTCCTCGCGGGCGATCAACCGCGTCTGACGCTCCACGATCGTCACCTGGGCGCCGAAGCGCCGAAACATCTGCGCATATTCGAGGCCGATGTAGCTTCCGCCGACGACGACAAGGTGTCGCGGCAGCGTGTCGAGTTGCAAGATCGAGGTATTGGTGAGGTATTTAATATCGTGGACACCCGGCATATCCGGTACGAGTGCACGGCCGCCGACGTTGACGAAAATACGCGGCGCCGTAAGCGTTTCATCGTTCACACGCAGCGTATTTGCTTGCTCAAAGCGTGCATGGCCACGCAGCACCGTAAGATGTTCCATGTCGCCCATCCAGCGCTCGATATTACCGCGCGATGTTTCAGTGACATGGTGTGCCCGAGCCATGACGCGCGGGAAATCGATGCCGATATCGCCCTGTAGCACCACGCCGTAGTCTGCAGCACGTCGTGCCTGGTGGGCGACGCGCGCACTGGCCACCAATGTCTTGGTGGGCATGCAGCCCGTGTTGACGCAGGTGCCGCCGAATAAATGGCGTTCGACCAGCGCCACGGTCATGCCTGAGGCAGTCAGTCGTGCGGCAAGGGAAGGGCCGGCTTGACCGGCACCGATGATGATTGCGTCGAAACGGCGGTCCATGGTGACACCCTCGCTGGCCCGGATCGAAAGTCCGTTCCATCGTAGACTGTCATCACAGTCGTGACGAACAGGTTACTTGCTGAGATCGAGCGACATGAAAACGCTGTGGGGATCGGCTGCGTAGTCGCCAAAGGGCGGGCATTCCACAAAGCCATGGCGCTTATAGAACGCGCGGGCAGGAATGAAGTAGTCCCACGAACCGGTTTCGAGACTAAGGCGCGACAAACCTTCTGCGCGGGCCGCCTCGATGATATGGCGAAGCATCGCGCTTCCCGCGCCGCGCCTGCGCGTGGATTGTGCGGTATGCATCGACTTTACCTCACCATGATCGGCAGACAGCTGCCTTAGCGCACCGACACCCAGCAGCTCGTCGCGATCCCAGATGGCCCAGAACCGGATGTCTGGCGCCTGCAATCCGGCGAGGTCCAAAGCATGTGCACTGCCTCGCGCTGTTTCAGCGCGGGCGGTCGTCACGTGCGTGTTGAGAAGATCGATAACACGCCGATCGTCGAGGTCGCCAGGAATGATTTGCATGCTGTTGTTCTTCCGCCAGACGCATTGAACCATGTCGGTCAGTTTAAATCCGATGGTGGGCTGCGCCAATGTCCATGCATCGAACGGGCTAGGTAAGAAGTCGGACGCGTGGTAAAAACGGCGCCATGGCCGAATTTGAAATGTCATGTTGAAGCCCTCGAAGGCCGCCCCGGCAGACGGCGCGGGTGTCGTGCATCACGCCAGGTTCTGGTTGGCGATATGGCTCGGCATTGTGGTGGTGATCGGGATTCTGGATGCCTTGCATCGTTACCTCAACGATGTCGCAGACCGCGTGCCGGTGAGCTTTGGACCCAAGCTTGTCGAGGAAATGACGGGCAGCCTCAGCTTTGGGATGTTGTTGCCGCTTCTGGTCGTCGCGCTTCGACACATCCACACGTTGCCCACCCGGTGGCGGCGGTATGTCAGTCATGCGGTGTTGCTGGTGGTGTTGTCCTTGCTTCATACCAGCCTGATGTGGGGCTCGCGTCTCGCGTTGTTCCAGCTTTTTGGTTTTGGTCATTACGATTACGGCGTGATGTCGTGGCGCTATCTGATGGAGTTTCCCAGCGACGTGTTCTATTACTCGCTGGTTGCTAGCGTTCTGTGGCTGATCGACCGCTATCGCGAATCGCAGAAGCGCGAATTGCGCGCGGCACAGCTGGAATCGGCGCTATCGGAAGCACGGTTGGACGCGTTGCGATTGCAGCTCAACCCCCATTTTCTGTTCAACACGCTCAATGCCGTCTCCGCGATCATGTACGACCGACCGCGCGTCGCCGACGAGATGCTGGCCCGCATTGGCGACTTGTTGCGTGCCACCTTGGGAGCCCGGGAGCAGGAACATACCCTGGCCGAGGAATGGCGACTGCTTGGGCTTTATCTTGATATCCAGCGCTCCCGTTTTGGCGAGCAGCTCGTTGTAACCATCGAATCGGCGCCTTCACGCGGCACAGCCCGTGTTCCTTTTCTTGTATTGCAACCGATCGTCGAAAACGCTATCGAACATGCGGGTGCCGCGAACATCAGACGTGTTGACGTAAAAGCCATACAGAACGAGCAGCGACTCGAATTGTATGTTCGCGATTCCGGCCAGGGCGGCGCGGAAAGCACGCATCGGGGGCACGGTATTGGCTTGAGCAATATCGAAGCGCGCCTCAGGCATCTCTACGGCGATGCGGCCGGCTTGCGATTCGAGCGAAGCGAGAAGGATGGCACCTGCGTACTTTTGTGGTTGCCTTATCGAGAAGGCCAAACGGCATGACCTTGCGTGCAGTCATCGTCGACGACGAAGCACCAGCGCGCGATAAGCTCAAACGCTATCTGGCCATGTTCGAAGATATCACCGTGGCCGGCGAGGCGGCGAACGGACGCGATGCCGTGACGCTTATTACAAAGCAACAACCGGACGTGGTGTTTCTGGACATCAACATGCCGGATATGGACGGCTTTTCCGTGCTGCAGGCATTGGGCGATCCGCTGCCGGCGGAAATTGTCTTCGTGACGGCGCACGATGATCGAGCACTGCAAGCGTTCGACGTGCATGCTTTCGACTATTTGCTCAAGCCGGTGAGCCCGGAACGTTTCGATCGATTGCTTCGGCGCCTGCGTGAACGCTTGATTCCGAAGACGGACTTGGGCCTTCGCATAGACGGATTGCTGGAGGCGCTTCCGGCACCGATCCACTACCTCGAGCATGTACTGGTCCAGGCTGGCGACAGCGCGCAACTGATTCGTGTCGACCGTATCAGCCGTATCGAATCCAGTCGCAATTATCTCGATGTTTACGCTGACGGCTGTAGTTACCGTTTGCGTGGAACGCTGGAAAATATGCTGGCGAGATTGAATCCGCTGAGATTTGCGCGCATCAATCGCTCGGCCTTGGTGCGTTTAGAGGCGATCCGCGAAGTGCATCCCTGGCCCGAGGGCGAGTACCGGCTCCTGCTTGACGATGGTGTCCGTGTCACGTGGACCCGCCGCTATTTGGACAACCTCCCTGCCGGGTGGCTGACGAAGCCCTAACCGGCGTAAGCCGCGATTCGGTAGCGTGTTTGTCCCAGCCATGCCGGCGTTCGTCCCACATCCCGTCTTTCCGTATGTCCGTTACGTGCATGCTTGTAGACATGACAACGTCTATCGAGGCATCGGGTATGGCTAAGCGAATCGTTATAGGGGCGGGCGCGCTACTTCTGGTCGCGCTGATATTGGTTGTGGCGATATGCCGGCCGGGTCGTGCGGCCTTGGTAGGAGCCGGCATGGCGGCGCACAATCTGTGCTCGGCGACCTTTGTCGCGGGTCTGGATCCGGCGGCGACATTCAACGAGCTGGTCAAGCCGATTATGGGCAAGCGCTTGGGCGGCTTGCTTCGGTATCGCGTCGATCGCGCTAATCAGAGCGTAGATACCACCTTCATGGGCTTGTTCCATGCAAAGGCGGACTTCACGCCCGGCTACGGATGCCGTTTGGAATACGCCGGCAGTGCACCACCGCCAGCACCTCGTGCCTTGATGCCTGTTCCCGTCGCCGATGGATTCGCGCCTTCCGCGCCCGTCGTCAGCACCGATCCGCTGATCGCAGCCGGATTGGATCGCGTGTTCGATGAAAAAACGGGAGAGCCGACCAAAGACGTCAAAGCAGTCGTGGTGGTGAAGAACGGCCGTGTGATTGCGGAGCGTTACGCGCAGGGATTCGGCGTGGACACGCCGCTGTTGAGTTATTCGGTGGCCAAGTCCTTCACCAATGCGTTGTTGGGTGTATTGGTCCGCCAGGGTCGTCTACGCGTGGATCAACCGGTGGGTGCGCCGGAGTGGGCCGGAGCGGGCGACCCGCGTGCTCGCATCACGATTGAGGATCTTCTGCGCATGCGCAGTGGTCTGGATATCGAAGAAAGCGCCTCAGGTTTCAGTCCGGTGGGGCGGATGGAATACCTGAAGGACGATATGGCCGCTTACGCCGCGCAGCACCCCTTGCGTCGGCCGATTGGCACGGAGTGGGACTACACATCGGGAAATACGCTGATTCTGGACCGCCTGTTGGGGCATACCGTGGGTGGCGGTGCTGCAGGAATGCGCAGTTTTGCGGAGCAAGAGTTGTTGGGGCCTGCGCGCATCGGCAACGTGACGATGGAGTTTGACGGCAGCGGCGTCTTCATAGGCTCGTCTTACGTCTACGCACCTGCGCGGAGTTACGCGCGGTTCGGCGAGCTTTATCTCAACGATGGTGTCGCGCCGAATGGGCAGCGCATCCTACCCAAAGGATGGGTGGCATGGTCGCGACGCTCGACGCTGGGTGAAACGTATGGCGCGGGTTTCTGGACCAACGATGGATCGAGCAAATTTGCCGCGTGGCGCGTTGCGCACGGCTTTCCGAAAGATGGCTTTTTTGCCAGCGGATTTCTTGGCCAGCGCATCTACATCATTCCGTCGGAGCAGCTTGTCATCGTGCGCTTTGGTTATTCCCAGGGCGATGATTTTGGCATCGAGGATGATATGGCGCTTATTGCTTCGGTGATTCGTGCTACGCATGGCGCAGCAAATAACACAGTCATCGCTCAACGATAACGGCAAATTGAAAACGCGATGGTTTGTCTCAGTCTTTTCATCACGCAAAAGATCGCGTGATGTTGGAGTGAATGTCATGGTTGTTCGTTTCCACGTGACAGATCGACACGATCTCTCATGAGACCTTGACGCCGCATTGCCGAGCGTTTCACGTGATGCTGAGCGACGTGCGGTGAGAATGCCCACCGGATCCGGTCGAAGCTTCACCCTAAAAAATGATCGTAGATCACAAATACCGCCTGCTGTTTGAGGCGATTACCGATTACGCGATCTGCATGCTCGACGCGGATGGTGCTGTGATCAGCTGGAATCCTGGTGCTGAACAGATCATCGGATACACGGCCGAAGAAATTATCGGATGCGGCGTCGCGTGTTTTTACACCCGGAAAGACAGGCAGCAAGGCGCACCGCACCGGGCGCTTGAGTTCGCCAGAGTCAACGGACGCTTTGAAAGCGAAGGCTGGCGCGTTCGAAAGAACAACTCACGCTTTTGGGCGCACGTGATTGTGGATCGCATCCTGGGGGAAGACGGTGTATTGATCGGCTTCGCCCAGATAACACGCGATGTGACGGAACAACGAGAAGCTGCCCGGGAACTCGATCGTGTGCGCGATGAGCTGTTCCAGTCGCAAAAGGCCGAGACGATCGGCAAGCTCACCGGCGGTGTCGCGCACGATTTCAACAACCTTCTGATGGTGATTCAAAGTTGTCTGGATACGGTCGAATTGAAGCTGCCGGACAACGCGCAACTCCACCGTCTGATGGAAAAAGCACAGTCTGCGGTGAGGCACGGTTCGGCCTTGACGCAGCGAATGCTGGCAT
The DNA here is from genome assembly GCA_015655335.1 of Lysobacterales bacterium. GTDB lineage: Bacteria > Pseudomonadota > Gammaproteobacteria > Xanthomonadales > Rhodanobacteraceae > Dyella_B. Next base: position 9,078 of record JAATFF010000107.1, read on the forward strand.
TCCCGCGCAAGCAGGAGCTTCGCGTACGGCCTGTCGACGTCGCCGAACTGGTCGCCCATATGTCCGAGTTGCTGCGGCGTTCGCTGGGTCCGCTGGTCCATATCCATACATCGTTTCCCGCGACGCTTAACCCGGTAAGCACCGACGTGAATCAGCTGGAACTTGCCCTGCTAAACGTGGCCGTTAACGCGCGGGATGCGATGTCGGGTAAAGGAAACGTCACCTTCGCCGCGCGGAACGTCGTGATCGATGCCGCGCATTCGACCGGGCTGCCTCCCAGGGACTATGTCTGCCTTTCCATTACGGACGAGGGCGAAGGCATGGACGAGGAGACGTTGGCAAAGGCCGTTGAGCCTTTTTTTACGACGAAGGGCGTCGGCGAGGGCACAGGGCTGGGCTTGTCGATGGTGCACGGGCTGTTGGAACAATCCGAAGGTCGCTTGATTCTCAAGAGCAGCAAGGACTTCGGTACCCGAGTGGAGTTTTGGCTACCTGGCATTCCGTCTGAACGCCGATCGGCGATGCCAGCAATATCAACGCCTTCGGCGTCAAAGCCCATCCATCATCTAGATGGTCTGCGCATTCTCGTGGTGGACGATGACCCGCTTGTCCGCCACACCACCGGTGCCGTCTTGCAGGATCTGGGTCATGCTGTCACCGAAGTGGCATCCGCCGAAGAGGCGCTACGGATCCTTCAAGGCGATGGAGAGATCGATGCACTGCTTACCGACCACGCCATGCCGGGGATGACGGGTGCACAGCTCATTGGTGAAGTGAGCCGACGGTGGCCCAAGCTACCGATAGTGCTGGCAACGGGTTATGCCGAAGCCTCCGCCGGTTTAAGCGACGTCGCGACACGGCTGAACAAACCGTACGGCCGGGCGGACTTGACGGCAGCGATCGCCAAGGCGTTAGAGCGCCGGCGTTTGCGCATCTAACCCGCCGCCATTTGTCATCGATTCGATGTCATAGGCATTACGAATGCCTAACGATCCAAGGTGCACATTGATAGTCCGGGCGGTCGTATAACTGCCACGGACAACCGTCAATGCGGTGGAGGCCGAATCATGAATACACCAGGCTCGTCCCATTCTCCATGGCATCTCAGCACATGGTCCGACTACATCGCCCGCATCGTCCATCCGGCAACGAAGGGATCGCTGCGACAGTCACCTATGCGCATGACTAGGCGGCAGGAATTGCTTGCGGCACAGGATCAAAAGCGGCGTGAACAACGCGCGCACGTGCTGGAGCTTCTGCGCGAGGTCAAGGAAAAGAACAGCAGCGTCCAGCATGTCAAAGACGCAGGCTTTACCAGCAGTCACAAACTGCACGCGTAATCGATCCCTGTCGACGGGCGCATGGTGCTGAGTGCTTTGCGCTCTGTGCGCTGATGGGAAGGCGGGCTGCGTGTGAATGAAATCAGGGCAGCGTGCGGTTTTGCTTTGCGATGCGCTTAATCTTGCGCGTGCGGGTTCAGCCAGCGAGCGATGGGCGCCGGACGGCCCAATAAATAACCTTGCCCCATTTCGCATCCCATGCTGAGCAAGGCTTCGAACTGCTCTTGAGTTTCGATACCTTCGGCGATGACCTGGATATTGAGGGCATGCGCCAGCGCAAGGATGGCAGCTACTACCGTGGTGCTATTGCTGCTGCCCGCTTTGTCGAGTTCGTGCACGAAAGCGCGATCGATTTTCAGCATACGTAGGGGAAGGGAGTGCAAGTAGCTCAGCGATGAGTAGCCCGTGCCGAAATCGTCGAGTGCGGCACCGACGCCGGCGGTGCGTAGGCGATCGAGCATGGTACGCACGCTTTCCGGGTTATCCAGCAGCGCGCCTTCGGTGACCTCGGTGATCAGTCGTGCGGGCGAGAGGCCGGTGCGTTCGAGCATCTTCAAAACGCGCGTATCGAAGTCGGCATGGCGAAGATGCAATGCCGAAACGTTGAACGTAATGAACGGATCGCCGGGAATCTTTTGCGCAAGCGAGCGGCAGCTGAGTTCGAAAAGCCGCCAGTCGATGGCTTCGATCAGGCCGCTGTCCTCGGCGATCTTGATGAAGTCTGATGGTTTCAGTACGCCGCGTTGCGGATGATTCCAGCGGATCAGCGCTTCATAGCCCACCACATGGCCGTCGCTGAGCCGGCAGATGGGCTGAAAATGAGGTTCGAATTCATTCTGTCGCAGCGCTTTGCGCAACTCGCTTTCCATCGCCAGGACGTCGACCATGTCCTTGGCGAGCGCCTCGTCGAACACCGCAAAACGCTTGCGGCCTAGCTGTTTGGCCTGGTAAAGCGCCATGTCTGCATCGCGAATCAATTCATCGGCGTCCAGATAGCTGGCGTCACCGCAGGCGATACCCACGCTTACCGACGGTTCCAATTCCTTGCCGGAAATTCGCAGCGGCATGGCCACCGCTCGCAACACGCGGTCGGCGATGATCGTGGCGGTAGCCGTGACTTCGATGTCCTCCAGGAGGATGGCAAATTCGTCGCCGGAAAGCCGCGCCACCATGTCCGGTTCGCGCACATGCGTGAGCAGACGCATGGCGATGGCTTTCAAGAATTCGTCGCCCGCGAGATGTCCAAGACTGTCGTTGATCACTTTGAAGCGATCGACATCCAGATACAGCAGCGCGCAACGACGGCCCGGCTCCTGCTGAATCCGGTTGAGTATGCTGTCGAGACGTTCGCGCAAGTAACCGCGATTCGGTAACCCCGTGAGCGGGTCGTGCATCACCTGGTGATGCAGCTGCTGTTGCATCTGTTCGCGTCGCACGATCTCGGCGCGCAATTCCCGCGTGCGTTCTTCAACGCGGTGTTCCAGTCGAAGATTAGCCTGGTGCAGAGCCGCCGCGGATCGTCGCCGATAGATACTGTTGGCAATTTGCAGTGCCACGAAGCTCAGCAGCTCCTGATCGGCCGTGCCATAGCTCGCATGTTGATCGTAGCTCTGCACCACGACCAAGCCGATGACGGCTTCGTCGACTTTCAGCGGTACGCCGAGCCAGCATGCGGAGGGCTCGCCGATATGGTGCGGCACCACTTCTCCGCTGCGAGTCAAAGCGAGAATGTCTTCACGACTTCCCGACCACGGTTGGCCGCGGCGCAATACGTATTCGCTCAGCCCGCGTCCGACTGGGCGCACATGCGTGCGATGGATGCCGGCGTCGAAGTAATAGGGAAATTCCAATTTGGAGCGATCGTCGCTGAGCAGGGCGATGAAGAAGTTCTTAGCATCCAGCAATCCGCCCACCACGGTATGCACGCGCTCATAGAACGTGTTTTCGTCGATATCCGCCGTGGCTAGCTGAGCGACCTGGAACAACGCTTCCTGCAGGCGTTCGGCGCGGTGGCGCTCGCGCACTTCTTGGCGCAGACCTTGATTGACTTGAGCGAGTTCTTCAGTGCGTTGGCGCACGCGTCGTTCGAGCTCATCCTTGCTCTCTTTGCGTTCTAGCGCAGTAAGAATGTGGTTGCCGACGAATTCGAGCAGCGAGAGATCGTCGCGGGTGTAGACCGTGCGGTTGCCGTAGCTCTGGACGACGAGCGCACCCATGACCTTGCCATTGTGCAACATCGGTACGCCGAGCCAATCGTCGCTGTCCGGCCCGGCGAGGGTAAGCGGCCCGTTCACTTGCTCAAGCAGCTGCTCGTTGCTGCCCATCAACGGCTTGCCTTGAGTCAGCAAATACCAGGTGAGTGTATGTTGGCGATCTTCCAGCAACATATCGCGGGTCGTGTCGGGCTGATTCTTATCCTCGATATCTGCGTAGTAGAGGAAACGCATGGTGTCGCGTTCGGGGTAATACCGAACGATGAAGAAATTTTCGGCGTACATCAGACCGCTGACGATGCGATGGATCTCGTGCAGCATCTCGGGCATGTCGAGATTCGATCCGGCCAGGTCGGAGATCACGAAGAGCGCGCGCTGCAGGTTTTCCGAATGTTCCAGTTGGGCGTGCGAATCGTAGAGATCGGCCAACTTCATGGCGTGATGAAGCTGACGTACGCCAAGTTGGAGATAGGGGCTCGCGTCAGCCAGCAGCGTCTTGGCTGATCCATCGGCGGCCAAGGTCAGCAGCAGGACCACTTGCTCTTCGCCCAATAGCGTTAGCGCGCACTGCTTTCCGTCTGGCGTCGACTGCATGCCATTGGCCGAGGCCAGTGCGGCTTGCACCAGCGTGAGCTGAGTAGGGTCGGGCTGCTGTTGTGCGGGTCGATGGTGTTCGTCGGGCGAATTGAGCCAAAGCACCTTGGCCTTGGCGCACCCACGCTGCGACTGAACCAAGGTTTCAATCAGCGCACCGACTTCCTCCGGCGTAGCCGCCTCGATCAGACGACCAAGCCAGGCCGTCAGTTCCGGCTCACCTGCACGCCTAGTTGGGATAGGAAGAGTTCGGCTCATGGCCACCCGATTTGCCGTTAATGGCGCCTATCAACGATTACCTAAGGTACAAAAAACGTGAATTTCTGCAGTTGGAAGGTAAACGCGTCAGCGCATTGCCAATATATCGGTTAAATAGCCAGCGGCTTTACAGCACACATGGCCAAGGCGGCTTTGGACTCCAAACGTACTCAGCCGGGCCAGCATAGCGTGATCTGAACGCGTTGTTACAGAGGCCTTGCGGTAGATCGCATCGTTAGCGGTATGGGGCCGGGTGGACCCTGCGGCGGCTTTTTCGACATAAATGGCGCTTGACCGCTACGCGCGCTCGAACAATGTTTCAGGGCAGGGCGAGTCGACGCTGCTGTGTGACTTCAGGCATGTGCCAGGGTCAGGCTTTTGGCGGAGGATGCCCCGCGCAAGCGCACGGCGGTTCAGTCTAATCAGGAGAGGTTTAATGAAAAGGGGTTTTGCAGCAACATTGGCTGCAGTTCTTCTTGTTGCAGGATGCGCTACATCGAGCCATACATTCGATGCGTCGGCCATCGCGTCGTTCCAGCCAGGCATCACCACGATGACCCAGGCCGAAGCGGCATTGGGCCAACCGTTTCAGTCGACAAAGATGCCCGACGGTACGCAGCAGTTGCAGTACGTGAGCAAGGTGCAACGTGTGGAGGACAACATGCCGACGACGGGTTCGGAGATTCCCAAGCACAACACGACAACAGTCTCCACCATGCTGAGTTTCGATCAGTCGGGTCACTTCGTACGCTCTTGGTCAAACTCGGCCACTCACGACAACAAATGGCCGAGCGATCTGGGGCATATGAGCCAGGGCGATGTTCCTATGCGGTCTCCCGGACAGTAAGGAATGAATGGCGTGGCGCATCCTGCGCTGCGCACAGTTCCTGACGTCAACAAAAAGCCCGCCGTGAGGCGTAATGCTGTTCACTTAAGCGGAGCAGCTTTTCGATTCACGGGATAGCGAGTCTTGGATATCTTGACGAACCTCGGCCTGGAAGGCCGCGGTCGTCTATCCAGAAACAGGTTGACGATTCCGGCCCTGAGTTCAGCCAGTCGCGCTCCGGTGCGTGACAGTGGTTGCGCCGCAGCCATGACGATGAGCTGGGCGGCGATGTATTGATAGGCAAACTTGAAGCGCACTCGGGCCGGCTCTTGGCCATGCGCCACA
>JAATFF010000052.1 GCA_015655335.1 Lysobacterales bacterium
GGATAGTTGTTGACTCGACTAACGGTTGATCCGCCAGACAAATAAGCGTCGACAGCGCTTGCGGATAGTGACGAATTAGCTCGCGTGTGCCGGCGGCTATCGAGCTCCCCATGCCAAGATGCCATTGCTCGAATCGAGTGATGATCAATGGCAGATCGCTAAGTGCTGTTTCAACGGATAGGGCATGAGCTCCGGTTACTGCAATAACAGGCAGTCCCGTATTTAACGCCATCTGCGCTACCCGTCGCACCATCGGTTCGCCTGCGACGTCGGCCAGCTGCTTTATACCGCCGAATCGACTGCCTTCGCCGGCGGCGAGCAGCAAAATGACGGGCGATGCCGGGTTCTTCCGCGGCGCGACCATCAATGGATGTTTCCATTGTTATCGCGCAACGATCCGCCGCTTCGTCGATTGATCACGGCCATGATTTCCGCAGCGATGGCCAGCGCGATTTCTTCCGGTGTCTCCGATCCAATATCCAAACCGGCCGGCGCATGCACATGCAAACCATTCAGCGCGCCGTTGCCGCGCATGCGCGCGACGCGTTCACGCGATCCCAGCGCACCAATATAAGCTACTGGCGCGCCTTGCAGTGCGCCTAAATACGCCATATCGTGCTCGAGGTTATGCGTCATAACGACCACGGAGCTGTGGCCGTCCAGTGGCAGGGCACTGGTCAAATTCTCAGGTGTGGCGCAAACCGTGTTCAACCCTGCGGGAAGGTCGGCGGTTCGCAATCGTGCAGGGTCGCGATCCACGAGCGTGGTCTGCCAACCCAAGGCATTGGCCAGTGGCAACAAGGCGCGTGCAGCTGCACTACTGCCGATCACCACAAGCGCATGGGGTGGTTCGATGGTTTCGATCAGCACATCGGCAATGCCTCGTACGGATGGTACGCGAAACGTGTCAGCACGTTGCTTCGCTAACGCAGATGTATTGTCGATGATGGCTTGGCTGAGCTCAGGGTCATCGATCGAGTCGTGTAAAAGTCGATGGTCGCTCCAAATCTGCCGACGTGGCATCACGGCGGTGTCGTTGATGGCAAACAGTGTCGCCATGTGCACATGGCGACGCTCATCCAGGCACCGAGATAGAGCTTCGACGAAATCCGTGTCGTGGCTTGTCAACAGCGGTTCGATAAAAACTTCCAACTCGCCGCCGCAGCCCATTTCGATCAATACGTCCAGGCCAGAGTCGGCGTTGTAGTGGGCTAGGCGCGGTGTGGCGCCGGCAATGACATCAAGCGCTCGCGTCACGATATCGCGTTGCGGGCAACCACCGGAAAGTTCGCAGACGACGCGCCCGCTTTCGAGCACGAGCATCCGGGTGCCGGGACGCCGAAAGGTAGAGCCACGCGTACGCGTGAGCGTGGCCATGGCCGCTTTCGCTTTGGGTGCGGTATCGCGATGCAGCGTGCGTAGCGCATGGATCAAGGTATTCAACTCATGTGCGGAATTCATCTGCCTTATCGCCGGCAAAAGGGAGCAAAAGCGATAGCGTCATAGTCGCAGGTATATAACGCCCGGTCTTGTCGTTGGAATGTGCAAGGGGCGGAAAAAGCCACCCGCCTTCATCGAATCATCCTATCGTCGGATGACATCTTCTGATATACCGCGTCTTTACGGTCGGTCTGCTCAGATGCAAATCTAAATCCGATTTCCGCGTGTCTATTTGGCGCAGTGCGGAGGTATCCATGCTTTCTTTGTCGGTAAATGGTCAGTCCTATCCGGTCGATGTTCCGGATGACATGCCTCTGTTATGGGTTCTGCGCGACGTTATCGGTCTGACTGGCACCAAGTTCGGCTGCGGCATTGCTCAATGCGGCGCTTGCACGGTACATGTGGACGGGCAGGCGGTGCGCTCATGTGTGCTTCCTGTGGGTTCCCTCGGGAACAAGGCCATCACCACGATTGAGGCGGTTGGCAACACGCCTAGCGGTCAGAAGATCCAGCAAGCATGGCTGGATGTGGACGTCGTGCAGTGCGGCTACTGCCAGTCCGGGCAAATCATGTCTGCCGCGGCGCTGTTGCAGCGCACGCCCAATCCCAATGATGCGGATATCGATGCCGCCATGTCCGGCAACATTTGTCGCTGCGGCACCTATGTGCGCATTCGCGCAGCGATCAAGCAGGCTGCCACCGGCAGGCCGGAGCTGTTGCAGACCATCGTCAGCGCGCCGGAAGGAGCGTCGTCATGAAACGCCAGGACGACCCTATCGACCCAGGCCGTCGCAAGGCCCTTCAATCGGGCGGTTTGGCGATCGCCTTCCTCTGGCTCGGTGGTGCTGGCACCGCAGCCGCGATGATCAATGCGCGCCGGCAGCCCAGCGATGCCGCTGTGGCCCTGGCCGATGGCAACCCGCCATTTGCGCCTAACGCATTCATACGCATCGATACCAGCGGTGCCGTACGACTAGTGATGCCTTCTGTGGAAATGGGGCAGGGGATTTACACCGGTTGCAGCATGTTGCTCGCCGAAGAGTTGGGTGTTGGCCTGGATCAGATCACGGTCGAGCACTCGCCTCCTAGCGACGAGCTTTACGGCATTCCTGCACTGGGCGGCCAGATTACCGGCGGCTCCACCAGCACCCGCAGCACGTGGCAAGTTTTGCGCGAGGCCGGCGCCGTCGCACGCACGATGCTGGTTACGGTAGCGTCTGCGGAGTGGCATGTGGATCCGTCCACCTGCACGGTGGATCGCGGCGTCGTGCATCATGCATCTTCTGGTCGCAGCCTTGGTTTCGGTGCGTTGGCAGCAGCGGCAGGCAAATTGCCGATGCCCGATAAGGTGCAGCTTACCGATCCGAAGAATTTTAAATTGATCGGCAAGCCGATGCGGCGCGTGGACTCGCCAGACAAAATCAAAGGTGCGGCGCAATTTGGTATCGATGTGCGCGTGCCGGGTATGAAAATCGCCACCGTGGCTGCATGCCCAACGATGGGTGGCAAGCTCGTCGACGTCGACGATAAGGCTGCGCGCGCGATTCCCGGCGTCGTGCAAGTGCTGCGTTTGGACAACGCCGTCGCCGTCGTGGGCGAGCACTTTTGGGCAGCGAGGCAGGGTTTGCAGGCGCTGAACATTACGTGGGATCGTGGCGCCAACGCCGCACTCACTACCCAGCAATTACGGGATGCACTGGCTGACAGCGCGCGCAACGGTTCATCTATCGTGGCCACCGATGTTGGCTCTCGACCGACACAAGGCACCACCGTCGAATCGGAATACCAATCGCCCATGCTTGCCCACGCGACGATGGAGCCGATGAATGCCACCGTCTTCGTGACCTCCGACAAATGCGAAATTTGGACCGGGACGCAGGTGCCGATGCGTGCGGTCGAAGAGGCAGCGAAGATCACGGGCTTGTCCAACGACAAAGTCATCGTCCACAACCAATATTTGGGTGGCGGCTTCGGACGTCGATTGGAAACCGATTGGGTGGAGCAGGCTGTTGCTCTGGCCAAGCAAGTTTCCTACCCGTTGAAAGTGATCTGGACGCGCGAAGAAGATATTCGCCACGACCGCGTGCGCCCGATGTACCACGACCGTATTTCCGCCGTGCTCGACGCAGACGGCAAGCCTGCCTGGTACGGCTATCGCACCAGCGGTAGCTCGGTGCTGGCGCGCTTCGCGCCGATGGCCATGGGAAAGAACGGTCTGGACAGCGATGCGGTGGAGTGCGTCGACGAAGTTCCGTATGACATTCCCGCCAAAAAAGTGGAGTGGATTCGACATGACATGCCCGAAGGCTTGGTCACCGGTTGGTGGCGCGGCGTAGGGCCCACGCACAATTTGTTCGTAGTCGAAAGTTTCATGGACGAACTGGCGCATCATGTCGGCAAGGGTCCGCTCGAATACCGCCGGGCGTTGTTGCAGAAGAATCCGCGCACGTTAGCGGTGCTGAACCTTGCTGCCGAAAAAATCGGCTGGAGTGGCCAGCCCTTGCCAGCACGCGTCGGACGCGGCATCGCTCTGGGCGAACCGTTCGGAAGCCGCGTGTGCGCGATCGTCGAGGCCGAAGTCACGCCGCAGGGCGAGGTACGTTTGCGCCGTGTGGTCGTCGCATTGGATTGCGGAATCGCCGTCAATACCAGTTCCATCGAAGCGCAAGTTCAGGGTGGCCTGCTCTTTGGCCTCAGCGCAGCCATGTTCAGCGGCATCACGATCAGGGACGGCGCGATCGAGCAAAGCAACTTCAACGACTACCGCAACCTGCGCATCAACGAAGCGCCCATGGTCGAAGTGCATCGCGTGGTCAACGTCGAACCACCGGGCGGTCTCGGTGAAGTGGGTACGGCTATCGCAGCCCCCGCACTCGCCAACGCGATTTTTGCGGCGACAGGCGTGCGCCTTTACACGTTGCCGGTCGATCGCGATCTGTTAGTGAAAAATTCCGATGCGCTCAAGTCGGTAGTGTCGACTGCTGCCGTGCATGAGGGGAGGAACCTGACATGATTCGCTTCCTCATCGTCGTAGCGCTTTTGTTGCTGCTTGGCGTCGGGGCATATTTTTATTTGAATCGCACCGATGTCTCAGATGGCACTGCACCGCAGGTTGTCGGCGCGCCGCCGTCCGCTGATGTGCTTGCACGTGGCGAATACCTTGCCAAGGCGGCTGATTGCACGGCTTGCCATACGTTGCCCGGCTCAGCGAAGGCGTTTGCCGGTGGCGTTCCGTTCAAGCTGCCGTTTGGCACCATCTACTCAAGCAATATCACCGCAGACGAAGCCACGGGCATCGGTAGCTGGAGCGACGATGACTTCGTGCGCGCTGTGCGCGAAGGCGTGCGCAAAGACGGAAAGCATCTATATCCGGCGTTTCCGTACACGTCGTACACCCAGCTTAGCCGCAGCGATGTGTTGGCAATCAAGGCCTATCTTTTCAGCCTGCCTAAGGCGCCTCAGGCGAACAAGGCCAATGATTTGTCGTTCCCCTACAACCAGCGCTGGGCCATGGGTTTTTGGAATGCGGCGTTCTTCAAGAGCCAGCGATTTACGCCCGATCCATCGCAATCGCCACAATGGAACAGTGGCAAATACCTCACCATCGCGTTGGGCCATTGTGCAGAGTGCCATACGCCCAGAAACCTAGGCTTTGGCCTGGAGCATGGCAACGAATTGGCTGGCGAAGAGTTGCAAGGTTGGCGAGCCTACAACATCACGTCCGATCCGACGCACGGTATCGGTGCGTGGAGTGACAGCGATATCGCCAGTTATCTCACCACGGGTCACGCTGATGGAAGAGGTTCCGCCTCCGGTCCGATGGCGGAAGCGGTCGAAAATAGCCTGCGTTTTCTTAACTCCGCCGATGCTGCGGCACTGGTGACCTATTTACGAACCGTGCCTGCGCACGAGGGTAAAGATCCCATCACTATCGACACTGAGGCCGCACCCGTCATGGCCTCCAACCAGGCCGCGCAGGGTGGTGACAGCGCCAATGCCGATAACGTTGGCTTGCATCTGTTCGAGGGCGCCTGTGCGAGCTGCCATCAGTGGAACGGCAAAGGTCAGCAGACGCCGTATGCGTCCTTGCTCGGTACACGTGGTGTGAATGATGTGCGAGGCACCAACGTTACGCAGATCCTATTGCATGGCTCTAGCCTTCATGCTGAGGGGCCGAACATCTTTATGCCGGGCTTTGGCGATGCCTATTCCAATACCGAAATCGCCGCGCTTACCAATTACGTGATCGGCCATTTCGGCAACAAACAGGGCGCCGTAACACCCGATGACGTGGCGCAGCGCCGCAAACAGCTTTAGCGGCGTTTCGAGTTTGCGAGTGATAAGCGACGCTAGCGATATCTCGTACTCTCTTCGCCGAAGTTTGGGCGCGGCCGGACTGCTATTTTTAATTCCGACGTATTCACTGTTCGTGTATCAAGGACAAACCGGCCCTTTCCTGCTATAGGTATGGCATAACCCGATTGAAACCGAGCATTGCTATACGCTCAAACGCATGGGATATGCCAATGAAGTTGCGTCGTTACGCCGCTGTTACCGCGTCCTGGATATTCATCGTTTTCTCGGCATGCCTGACGGGCTGCTCGCAAGCACCAAGCAAGCCGACGATTACCGCCGGCGACGCGCGCTTCGAGTTTCTCACTTCGTCGCTGGTGCGCATGGAATATTCGCCTAACGGCGCGTTTGTCGATGAGCCCACCGCGGTCGTACAGAAGCGAGACTGGCCATCCGTGCAGGTTCACACGGTGACGAAGGGCGACTGGCTGATTGCGAGCACCGATGCAATGACCGTGAGTTATCGGACGCATTCGGGTCCGTTTACGGCCAGCAACCTCACGATCAGTTGGAAGCGCACCGACGGTAGCTCACGCGATTGGCACCCCGGCGATGTGGATACTCAAAATTTGGGCGGCATGACGTACTCGCTCGATCATGTCAGCAAGGACAATTTACCCGATGGGCTGTTGGATTCTGAAAGCCCCGTCAACGACATTATTCCAGGCATCGAGATTCCGCTTGAAAAAGCCAAGCCCGGTTTGTTGAGCCGCAGCGGTTATGCGTTCATCGACGATAGCCAGACGCCGCTATGGAACGCGCAAAAGAGCTGGATTGAACCGCGAGCACAGCCATACGGCCAAGACTGGTATTTGTTCACCTACGATCACGATTACCAGAACGTATTCAAGGAATACGCGCAGCTGTGCGGTGCTATCCCTATGATTCCGCGCTATACGCTCGGCACCTGGATTACGGATTTCAATTTTGAATATTTTCCGGGCACGCCCGAATCGAAGCAGCCGGATTTCGAGCGCTATAACCAGCAGCATCTCGAAGACGAGCTTTCTCGATTGCGCCAGAATCACATTCCATTCGACACGGTGGTGCTCGATTTCGCGTGGCACAACTACGGCTGGCAAGGTGGCTATGACTGGAGCCCACTCTTTCCGCATCCCGCGCAGTTCATGAACTGGCTGCATAGCCAGGGCATCAAGCTTAGCCTCAACGATCATCCCGGATACGCCAACACGGAAGAAAGCATTCTGTCGTTCAACGACAGTCATGCGCCGGAAGTTTTAAAGGCGCAGGGCAGGCCATTGCCGCCGAAGCCGTCGTTTGACATGGATATTTCCAAGCTATGGCGGTTTTCTACCGATCCGCATGACCAGGGCGTTCGCCAACGCTGGTTCGCGATCAATCACGATGATAGCCGCTGGAAGCCCATCAAGACCGATCGCTCTTGGCAAGAACAGGGGTACAAGAATTATCGAGGCGTTGCCTGGTATCGCGCCACGGTGCGATTGCCCGCAAAGCTTCCCCAATCGCTGTATGTCGATGTGGGTGAAGTGGGCCAGACGTACCGGATCTTCGTCAACGGCAAGGAAGTCGACCACAGTCATATTCAATGGCCGCGACGGCTTACTTACAGCGATATCGCGCCATATGCCAAGGCTGGGCAGAACAACGTAATCGCGCTGCGCGTCGAGCCTGGCCCGAACGGTGGCGGCATACTTCGCGGGCCTGTGGCGCTGCGGGATACATTGCCGCCGAAGCGCATTTACTTCGATCTTTCCAACCAACAGGACGCCGATATTTTCATGCGCGACCTGCACCAGCCGCTGATGCAGGCTGGGGTGAACGTGTGGTGGGTTGATGGTGGCGGCGGTGCAGCCGATATGCCAGGGCTCAACAAGCAGTTGTGGACCAACAAGGTGTTTTACGACTACACCCAGCAGATAAGCGGCGAGCGAGGCTTCATCCTCAGCCGTTATGGCGATTGGGGTAGCGAGCGCTATCCGGCGTTCTTTACCGGCGACACCTATTCGGAATGGCCGGTGCTGGCTTACGAGGTCGCGTTCACCGCGCGTGGCGGCAATGTGCTTGTGCCGTACATCAGTCATGACATCGGCGGCTTTCACGGCGCAAAAATCGATTTCGACTTGTACGCGCGCTGGATCGAGTTCGGCACCTTCAGTCCTATCTTGCGCATGCACAGCGCGCATGCCAATCCACGTGAAGGCAATGCCCGCATGCCTTGGGTGTACGGCGACCAGGGCATTGCGTTGATGAAGAAGTACTTCACGCTGCGCACGCAGTTGATTCCCTATGTGTATACGTATACGTGGCAGGCGCACACGGAATCGATGCCGATTTTGCGGCCGTTGTACCTGGTCTATCCGGACCTGGAAGAAGCTTACCGACACTCAAACGAATACTTCTTCGGTAAGGAAATGCTGGTGGCGCCTGTGCTCGACGAAAGCGGCAATCGCACCGTTTATCTGCCACCGGGGGAGTGGATCGATTTTTTCACGGGCAAGCATTACGACGGTGGGACGTCTTTTGCGGCGCACTATGCAGTTGACGAAACGCCGGTATTCGTTCGCGAAGGTTCCATCGTCCCTGAGCAGGAAGTCAGCGACTACTCCAATGCGAAGCCGCTCAATGCGGTTATTGTGAATGTCTATGGCGCGGGAACAGGGCGCTTCGATCTTTACGAGGACGACGGTATTTCGCTTGCCTATAAGCAGGGCCAGTATGCATTGACATCAATGATCTACACCACGAACAGCGACGGCTCGCATCAATTGGTGATTGCGCCGAGCCAAGGGTCGTTTACGGGCCAGGTGCAGGATCGCTCCTATGAACTGCGCATTCACGCCCAAGGCGATCCGCAGTCGATAACCGTCGACGGCAAGAAGATTAGTCAATGGAACTGGGATGCCAGCGATAAAACGGCAAGCGTGGTGCTCAGTAAGCGTTCCATTCGTGAGGGCGCCAACGTAACGTGGCACTAAGCGGGCGCAGGACGATCAGCCAGCGGTGAGTTTTCGCAATCATGGCAATGCAGGCATTCCATCTAGGAATTTGCACGCGCGGCGGACATGGCCGCGCGACGTTGCCATAGATAGATAGGCCATCCCGCCAGAAGTAAAACAGCACCCCACGACAGCGCTTCCCGGCCGGTGCCGATCAGGGCCCAGACACTGAAGGCAAGCGCGCCGACGGCGACCAGTCGGCGCCACGCACCAGCAGCCTTATCGATGCGCCACCACGCGAGCACAGTGACCAGATAGGGAAGCAGTGTCGCCGCCGTGGATAGCAAAATGGTGAAGGTGAAGAGCCCGACCAGCGTGCGGCTGTAATTGGAGGCAATCAGCGCGCTGGCCAGGATGCTGCTGATCAGCAAACCGATCCATGGCGTGCCGCGCTTGTCCAGGCGGGCGAAGGGCTTTGGAAACAAACCATCCTGAGCAGCGGCCAGGGTAGTCTGCGCCTGCAGCAGCACCCATCCATTAAGCGCGCCGAAGCACGAAATAGTGGCGACGACGCCAATGGCGAAACCTGCTGCGTTACCCCATACCCGTCGCGCGGCATCGGCCATTGGCGCTGCCGATGCGTGCAGTACGTCTGCCGGAAGCATGCCCACAACTACGGTGCACGCCAGCATGGTGGACAATCCTGCGATCGTCATGCCGATTACCGTGGCGCGCGGAACCGTGCGGTGTGGATCATTCACGACATCGGTGGGTACGGTTGCCGTCTCCAGGCCGAGGAAGGCCCACAGCGTAAGTGCCGCGACCGACGTGGTGGCACTGATCAACGGCAACCCGGTGGGATTGAACGGCGTGAACGCGCTCAGATGAACCCAACCCAATCCCAGCAGGCCAAACACCACTAGCGGAACAAGTTTGAGCAGCGTCGTAACGATGGCGGTGCGGCCCGCTTCACGCACGCCAGCCAGACTGATGGCGGTGCAAAACCACAACGCACCCAGCGCGCACAGTGCGCTACGTAGCGGCGTGGCGGTCGCCGTAGGCCACACGGCACTCAGGCTGCCGGCAAATGCCACTGCAATAGCCGCGTTCGCGGACCACACGCAGACCCAATAGCTCCACGCCACCACAAAACCAACGCGATCACCGAATGCACGACGTGCATACGCATAAGCGCCACCATGGTTGCTCACGATTTGCGCCAGCCACGCGTATACCAAGGCCAGCATCAACGCGCCGCCCAGGCTCAGCCCCCAACCGAGCAGGCTTGCGGCACCGTAGGGGGCGAGCGCCGCGGGTAACACAAACACACCCGATCCAATGATGTTGCCGATGACCAGCGCGATCAGCATCCATTGCCCGAGCGGTCGCGAAGCGCTCATGCGTTGGCAAGCGCATGGCGGTAAGCGCGGCGCACGATCTCATGGAAGTGATGCACGGCGTTCTCGCGCAGCGGATTCAATCGCCCAGCTTCGTATGAACCGGAGGCCAGTCCGCGCTGTACGTCTTGGCAGATCGTTACGTCTTCGTCCTGAACTTCATCGCTGAACTCGATATCTTTCGCGCGCCGCGCCTGCACTTCGGGGCTATTGTCCGGTGCGTAATAGAAATCGAACTCCACTCGGCAACGATCCACTCCCCGCGGCAGCACGCGATTGGTCTGCAAGCGGCCGGGCAGGATGTTGAGCATCGCGTTCGGATAGAGGAAGTAGTAGAGCGCCTCGCCGCGGCCGTAAAGATCATCGCCGCTTTCCAATGGACTGAACTGGAACGAATACCATTCGGCCGTTTCGGTGATATAGCTGCGATAGTCGAGCAAACTGTTCAGGCTAGGATGGATGTGCGGTACGTGATAGCCCTCCAGGTAATTGTCCACGTAAACCTTCCAATTGCAGGCCACGTCGTAGCTGGCACGATGGTGGAATTCATAGCCTTCCAACGAGCGATGCGCACCTAGTCGCGCGTCGATGCCAGCAACAAAATCGTCGAACGGCGGCACGTCGCCTATGGCGACGAAGACCAGGCCCTGCCATACCTGCACGCGAACCTCGGGAAGGCGCACATCGGCCGGATTGAAATCGGGTGTGCGGCCCATTTCCGGTGCGCCGCGAAGCACGCCGTCCAATCCGTAAGTCCAGCCGTGATAACGACAACGCAGCGACTGCGCACCGCGCCCGTCGCAACTGGCGATAGGACCCGCGCGATGCCGGCACACGTTATGGAAAGCGCGAATACTGGATTCGTCGCTGCGCACGACCAACAACGGTAGGCCGGCGATCTCGGTCACCACGTGATCGCCCACTCCAGCCAACTGGGATTGATGGCACACCAGTTGCCAGCTGCGCGCGAAGATCGCCGAAGCATCGAGTGCGGACATGCGCGGATCTGTGTAGAAACGGGCCGGCAGCGTCAGTGCGCGATCGAGCTGTTGCGAAACAAGAGCATCGGGAGAAAGTAGTTCGGTCATGGCGATGTTTCGCGGTGGCGATGGCCGAGTATTCATCGAACGAAGGGCGATGGATAGCGGTTTTTGCGCGCAGCGAGAACTTCGGGCGCCGTCGGTGCGAGGCGCCTCATCGGGCGTGACTAAAGGTATCGGCCGGCCGAGACAGACGGCGTTGTAGCCGGCTCCAGGCCAGTACGGCATGAATGGGAGTGCTATTTGGAAACGACAGCCGTTGGTTTTGCAGTGTCCGCGGCCATTTCCGACGGAGCCTGAACCTTCTTGCCTGAACTGGGGCGAGTCCACACGGCCACATAATCCACGACCATGGCGTGCCCCGGCTCGGTTTCCGCTGTTGGCGTCTGCTTCCAGCCGGCCATCACAAACGAAAAGCCGCCACCCATCGCCACGTCCAGCAACAGAAAGTAGCCGCGCTGCTGTGTGAGATCGCGCCAGGTTTCCGCGGGGAGCTGATTTTCCGCCACCTGATTGACCAGCTGTCCATCGACGAACCAGCGCAATTGTTCCGGCGTAACGCTGCGATTCCACTCGAATGTGAAGGTATGCGGACCTGCGGTACACGCCTCGTGCGGGCAGGGCAGGCGACTGCCAATGCCGATGGGTTCGCCGCAAGGGCCGCCCGGATTGACGCCGCAGTGAAGAATGCCCCACACGGCGTCGAGTCCGTTGACGCTTTCCATGATGTCGAATTCGCCGGAGTGCGGCCACGCCATCGTCGTGCGGTAATTGCTGCCAAGCGCCCAGAACGCGGGCCAGTAACCCAGCGCGTGGGGGCCGGTCACATCAGGCATCTGAACGCGTGCTTCCATGCGCAGCATGCCGCCGTCCGGAGCGGTGAAATCGTCGCGAATGGTTTCAATGCGCCCGGACGTCCACTGCCCGTTGGCGTCCCGCTGAGGGACGATCAGTAAATGACCTTTGCCATCCAGATGAATATTGGTGGGGTCGTTCGTATAGTTTTCGATTTCGGACGTACCCCAGTTCACCGGGCCGTTCGGGTAGGAGTGTCCGGTATCGATATGCCAGTAGCTGGCCGAAGGCAGCGATCCCGCAGGCCCCGAAAAATTGTCGCCCCATTGCAGCTCCCAGCCAGCTGGCGTGGGGATGTCGACGGCAAATGCGGGGGTGGCGACGCTCATCAAGCCAGCTAGCACGGGAACCCCTGCTGTGACAGCGATGGTGCGGATGATGCTTTTCTTAATCTGCATAAACTTCAGCTGTCACGGGCCATATCTGAGGCCAAATACATGAAACGGGGGAATTGCCCTGCGGTCATGTTTAATGTGTTCGGCCTCCAGAAGCAAATCTGTAGCTTCGGGATGCTTCGATTCGTCCTGCTTAGGCGCCTTCAGCACTCAAGGCTGCAATGCATCGATAAGAGGCTGCTGCTGCGCCGCCGGCAAGGATACGCCGAGGATTTTTGCAATCGTAGGTGCTACCTGCAGGTTCGTTATGTGACCCAGATCGACGCCTGGACGAACATGTGCTCCGGACGCGATAAAAAGCGCTTCCATGTCAGGATCGGTGTTGAGATAGCCGTGCGCGCCGCGCGCGGGTGTTACATCTTGCTCCACCGGCTCTTCCGTGCCATCCATGAAGGCGTAGTTCGGCTTGGCGGTGAGATATAGGTCCGGTGCCTGATCGGTCGACGACGACGATGGAATGCCGAACTTTTGCGCTTCCTCATTGGTATAGACCGCAGCGACACCGGGCAGGTGCTCGAAGTACGTCTTCAACTTTGGTAGCAGCGCCGTCCGCTTCGCAGCATCGTGAATGTATAGCGACGCTTCGCCGCCTTCAGGCTGAATCCAGACGTTGCCCCGATAACGTCCATCGCGCATGCGCAATAGCCCTTGCCGGACCAGGGCTGCGTTCGGCCGGATGATATGGGTGTAGTTCGCGAAGCCGTGATCGGAGGCGACGATAAAGGTGATGCGATCCAGCACGCCGGCCTGGCGCGCCGCATCGATCAGTCGCGCTATGCACGCGTCCGCATAAGCAAAAGCCGAGTAGGCCGCCGGCGAGAGCGCACCGTACTGGTGTTGCAGCGTGTCTGTCTGAAGCAGATGAAAGAGCAGCAGATTGGGCGTGTGTCGCGTCAGGATGTCGATCGCGGCATCGGTCCAGATTTCATCCCGCCACGCGGGGCTGCTGTTTTCTCCGAAGGTGGCGATTTCGTTCGGTGTGGCAAGTCCCTGCGCGATCAGGTCACGGGCGATAGGGCTGTCGACGCTCGGCATTTCGGCAAACTGCCAGCGCACGTTGCGCGCGCCAAAAATGGCGACCCAATCCACCTGGCCTGTCGTCATTCCCTTGTCTGCCAGGGCGTCATAGAGCGTGCGTGCGTGCACAAGTTCGTCTTTGGGCACCCAGGGTTTTACGTCGATCGCGCTACCGTCGGAAGGAAAGGTAAGAAGGCCGTTGAACAGTACGTGATGCTCGCTCGCGTTCACACCGCTGATCAGGGCCGTGTGATTGGGCCAGGTGATGGCGGGATTGATCGGTAGCATGGCTTCAGCGTGAGCGCCGTTTGCCTGCAGCCTGCGCAAGGTAGGCATCGGTAGTCGTGGGTCGTGGAGCGCCCGTGCCGGGAAGCCATCAATGGTGATGAGGACGACAATCGGCCCTTGTTTGGCTGCGGTGCCGTCGTTGGAGGCGTAAGGTGCGTTTGTATCGGGCTGGGCGCGCAAACGTGTGGATCCGGTCAGCACAGTGACAATGATGGCGATGACGGCAACGATTTTTCGCATGGCATTCTCTGGTACTACGGTGCGCGTAGCGTCGAATGGAGCAGCTTCGCATTTTTTTGTCGCCAGTCACAATCTTCGGCGCATGCCCTGATGTCAAAAAAGCCGCTTTGACACGGCCCGGCGCTCTGTTTACCCTTGCTATCGCAACCCAACACGCTTCGGGCCAGTAGTTTCCTGTAACGATTCGCTACACGCGACGGGGGAATGCCATGCAGATGACTGGCGTGTCGGCGCTGATACGCACCGAGCGGTTTCTTGCACTCAGCCTAATCACGACGATCGTCTTCGTTATATACGGCGATGCATTATTGAGCGACTTGTCCAGCCCTTATCGGCTTGTCCTGATCTTTTTTTGGTTGTTTTTCGTGGTACTGAGTTCCGCATTGGCCGTTGTAAGACATGCCGAGCATCTCGCGGAACGATTCGGCGAACCTTATGGCACGCTGATTCTCACGCTTTGCATTACGTCAATCGAAGTCGTCAGCATCACGGCGATTATGTTGCATGGAGCGAATAACCCGACATTGGCGCGTGACACATTGTTCGCGGTGACCATGATTGTTCTCAACGGCATGGTCGGACTTTCCCTGCTACTGGGAGGTTGGCGATATCGCGAGCAGCATTACAACCTTCATGGTGCGAACACTTACCTTGGCGTGATCATTCCCCTGGGCGTGCTGTGCCTGGTGCTGCCGGATTTCACTGTTACAACATCGGGCCCAACGCTTTCCTATGCACAGAAGATGTTCGTAGCAGTGATATCGCTTGTGCTCTATATCGCTTTTCTATTCATGCAAACGAGTAGGCACCGCGCTTATTTCACCGCACAGCCGAGCGGTACCGAATTGCACGTCGCGCCAGCTCGGTCCGGCGATACGCCTGTTTCGCGGCATGTCGTATTGCTGGTTATTTATATGGCCCTGGTCGTGTATCTGGCCGAGAAGTTGGCGCCGCCTGTCGATTATGTGGTTGAAACGATGGGCAAGCCCGCGGCGCTGGCGGGCCTGACGATGGCGGTCTTGGTGGCCACTCCGGAAATCATCGGAGCGGTGCGTGCCGCCGGACGCAACAACTTGCAGCGGTCCATGAATATCTTTCTCGGGTCTGTGCTCTCGACTATTGGGCTCACTATTCCCGCGATCATCGTCATCAGCGAGCTGACCCAGCATCCCATCAGGTTGGGACTGGAACACACTGACCTGCTTCTTTTCGTGTTGACACTGGCCTTGTGCATGGTCACATTTTCCAGCGGGCGCACAAACGTACTTCAAGGTGGCGTGCACCTGATTCTGTTTATTTCTTATCTGTTTCTGATTTTTCAGGGGTAGGGAAGACAACTTCCTTACTCGCGAGCCGGCAGCATCGATGGCCGTCGATAGCAGCGCGTCGTCACCGCCACAATGGTTGCCACGAGCAAGGTAATCAGGCAATAACCGATGAAGCCTCGTTCGTCGCGTTGCGGGGTGCGATCGATCAGGTTGTACAAGTTGAAGCTGAAATTGCTACCTGTGTGGAAGAGCAACGCCACCAGGATGCTCTTTCGATTGTTCTCATAACCCCAGACGATGAGTACGCGCAACGCAACAGTAAACAGCACGAATGCCCAGAACGGCATGAACGACTGCGTCAGTCCGACGATGAAAAAGAGCGGGATGTGCCAACAACCCCAGATCACGCCCAACATCACCGCGGCGGGAAGCAGCCCTCGTCCCTGCTGCAATCGGTCGATCGCGTAAGCCCAACCGAATTCCTCATTGACCGAACCGCCGATCAAAAGCAATTCCGCATACAACAGAGGAAACCGCGCCAGCGGCACAAGCACTGCAAACGACGGTCCGCCGTGGCTGGCAAGCCACCACATGACGATGCCCGCCAGCACCGGCATCAGTAGCAGGGCGGCAAGCAGATAGATCGGTCCGATGCGGTAGCGCAGGCAGCGGCCGGCGAACTCTTTGACGGCGGCCCAACCGCCATCGCGATATACCGCGAGAAAAGCGCCGATAAAGGGTCCGAACGAGCCGGCAAATAAGCATATCAATTGCGTGGTGGGCGAAAGCGCGAGTACGCCATGAGTCGCCAGAACCGGAAACAACCACATGATCCAGGCGATGGCGAAGGCCACGACAAAGTAAAACCAGGTCGGTGTGCGAAAGACCGATGATGCGTTAGCGTTCAAGGAAACCTCCGATAGCGTTTGGCAGATCGCTTGGCCCATCGCCCCGACATTCGCCGGAGTGACGGGAGTTTAGATGACGTGTTCAGTTCGGTTTTTCAGGCTGGGACGGCACGACGAGTTCTTCCTTATGAAGAATCCTGTCGTTGCTGCCGACAAAGTCCAACGCGTATTTGCCGGGGCGAAGATAGAGATCGCTCGACGGTATGCCCTGAGTGCTGCTGTACAAGGCGACTTGAGAAACGGAGACCGACAAAGGCACCTGTTCGAGCAGCATGCGATCCGCTGGCATCGCATCCGGTCCTTCATCGCTGTAACGGGCTTCGACCAGGCATGGGTAGCGTTCACCGCAATGACCGGCGTCGATCCGCTGCGCCCGTCGCAAGCCCCCCAGGGCTAGCCATGTGGGGCGCCCACGCACAATCTTTTCCGGCGGGAAAAACACACTGACGTCATAACCCGCGCGTAGCGACCACGGTTTGCCGGCCGCGCTGACGAATACGATCGGTGCATCCGGCTGCAGCTTCTTCATGATGGCGACGTAGTAGGGATGATCGTCGCGTTCCGAAGGATGCGGATACATCATGGTTTGCTCGACCGAAAGCATGGGCGCTTGGGTCAGCTTGTATAGATGTTCGACCATGGATGTGCCGCCCAGATAGGCGCCCGACTTGACGATGTGTTCGTAACCGGCGTTGATCACCAGTCGCGCGTGGGGATCGTGCTCGAACACTTGCTCATAGATGTGGCGCGCCTGCTCGGCTTCGCGCGCGTCGCCGCTCGCGTTGCTGGACGTTGCTTCGTAGGCAACGACCTTGAAGCCGAGCTTGAGTGCGGTACGCACCATTTCAGCGTAGATCGGTTCTTCCGTGTAGAAGCCGCTGTTATCGGTTGCGTAACCGCGCGATGCGAGTCCGGTATCGCCTTGAACCAGTGTTTCGGCCGCAAAATAGTTGAAGCCTTCCTCATGCAACGCACTCAACAACTGCACCGTGAGGCTGCGGGTGAGCGCGATATTGTGGGCTTCGTTGAAAAGCACGATACGGTAATTCTTTGCCAGTTGAGGGATGGCTGTTACAGCGGGTCGCGCCGTGTAGTTTCCATCGGCCAAGGGCGACGGACTGTCGTCCTGCTGCGGCGGCTGCGCAATCGAGAAGCTCTTCATGGCATCGACGTAGTCCCCAAGAAAACTCTGGTACCAACTGATGTACTGACCGAAGATCAATCGGAACGCTGGCGAGTTGTCGCTCGCATACGCCTGGCGCATCACCATGTACTGGCCGAGCAACCCCTTGTTGGCCTGGGCCTCGGCCATGATCTTCTCGGATTTCGTCGCTGCGGTCGCTTGAAGTGCTTGCCATTCAGCAGCCGATTGGGCATAGCTTGCCGTCGCTGCGCAGACGAGCCACAGCGTACATGTGCTCGTGACGGCAACCCGGCAGCGTGCAGACAACGGTTTTCCTCGGCGGTATCGCCTTGTCATGGCCTGTGTCAGCGATCGATTTTCTTTGTGAGTTTCATTTCACTCGTCTGTCCTCAGGCTGAGCTGGAATAAAGGTCGATCTTTATATACGCGGGCATGACTCGCCCCTCGGTGAAGGCCAGGTACACGCTACGCCCGATGCGTGTCTGTCCCAATAGCCACTTTTACGTTGCCGGATATAGCCATTTCCTTGCCGCCGGGTGTTTGCACTCCAACTGCGCATAGCCAATATTGATAATCTTCGGTTTTGGTCCAACGTTTAGGAGTGCCCCATGAAGTCCCGCGCCGCCGTTGCCTTCGCGCCCGGTAAACCCCTGGAAATTGTCGAGATCGACGTGGCGCCGCCGCGTGCGGGCGAGGTGCTCGTCCGGATTGCGTACACCGGCGTCTGTCATACGGACGCCTTTACGTTGTCGGGCGACGATCCCGAGGGCATCTTCCCCGCCGTGCTAGGCCATGAAGGCGGCGGTATCGTGGTGGAAGTCGGCGAAGGCGTAACCACGCTGAAGCCGGGCGATCACGTCATTCCTCTTTACACAGCCGAATGCGGCCAATGCAAGTTCTGCCTTTCGGGCAAGACGAACCTGTGTCAGGCCGTGCGCGCCACGCAGGGCAAGGGATTGATGCCGGACGGCACGACGCGTTTCTCGTTCGACGGCAAGCCGATCTATCACTACATGGGCACCAGCACGTTCAGTGAGTACACCGTAGTGCCGGAAATCTCGCTGGCCAAGATCGATCCGGAGGCGCCGCTGGAAAAGGTATGCCTGCTCGGCTGTGGCGTGACGACCGGTATCGGCGCTGTGCACAACACGGCCAAGGTGGAAGCGGGTGCCTCGGTGGCCGTTTTCGGTTTGGGCGGCATCGGCTTGGCGGTGATTCAAGGTGCTAAACAGGCCAAGGCCGGGCGCATACTCGCCATCGATACGAACCCTGCCAAGTTTGAGCTGGCGCGCGATATGGGTGCGACCGATTGCATCAATCCCAAGGAGCACGACAAGCCCATTCAAGATGTGATCGTTGCCCTGACCGACGGCGGCGTCGATTACAGTTTCGAGTGCATCGGCAACGTGGATGTGATGCGCGCCGCGCTGGAGTGTTGCCATAAGGGGTGGGGCGAAAGCGTCATCATTGGTGTGGCTGGCGCCGGCAAAGAAATTCACACGCGTCCTTTTCAGTTGGTAACAGGACGTGTATGGCGCGGCAGTGCGTTTGGTGGCGTAAAAGGCCGTAGCCAATTGCCGGGCATGGTTGAACAAGCCATGCGTGGAGAGATTCGTCTCGATCCGTTTATCACTCACCGGCTGCCTCTGGAACGCATTAACGAGGCATTCGACTTGATGCATGAGGGCAAGTCGATTCGAACGGTCATTCAGTTTTGATCGGGCGAGGATCATGCCGATGAAATGCGTCGAACATCGCGCCTGTTTCGGCGGTTGGCAGGATGTCTATCGCCACCATTCGTCGGTGCTCGACTGCGATATGGCATTTGCGGTCTACCTTCCGCCGCAGGCCACGCACGAGGCGGTACCGGTGCTCTATTGGCTGTCCGGCCTGACGTGTACGGAGCAGAACTTCATCACCAAAGCCGGTGCGCAGCGTTATGCGGCGGAGTGCGGCATGGCACTCGTTGTTCCTGACACCAGTCCGCGCGGCGATGATGTTCCCGATGCCGAAGGTTACGATCTTGGCAAAGGAGCCGGCTTTTACCTCAATGCGACGATGGCACCTTGGTCGCGACACTACCGCATGTACGACTATGTCGTTCATGAGCTTCCAGCGCTGATCGAAGCTCAATGTCCGGTGACGGGTGCGCGCGCGATCAGTGGGCATTCCATGGGCGGTCACGGTGCTCTGGCGATTGCACTGAAAAACCCAGGCCGCTACCGCAGTGTGTCGGCATTTTCGCCGATCGTCGCGCCTTCACGTGTACCGTGGGGCGAGACGGCGTTCTCGGCGTATCTAGGCGACGATCGCGAAACGTGGAAGGCATACGACGCTACCGAGCTGATGAAAACGGCGAAGGAAAAGCTTCCCATGTTGATCGACCAAGGCGACGCGGACGAGTTTCTGCATACCCAGCTTCGTCCTGATTTGCTTATGATCGAGGCGCATGCCGCTGGATACCCGGCGATACTTCGCATGCAGCCTGGGTACGATCACAGTTACTACTTTGTGGCGAGCTTTATCGGCGAGCACATTGCGCATCACGCCGCGGCGTTTCGTCGATCATAAAAGCGTGGCCGGGGTCGCTTCGATCCACCGTAAAGCATCACGAATACTCACCGCATCGGTGCAATTTGTACCGATGCGGTGGTATCGACATCGAGCCGCGTGGCGGCCCGTCAATGACCTACGAACGACTTGCCTTGCTTGAGCACGGTGTCGCAGACCTTCGTGGTGATCTTCGACTTCATATCGCTCGAGCCGCCGCCGACGTTGGCGAGGTTCATGCTCTTGCCGTTGCTGCTCTGCAGAATGCCATTGGAGCCGCTCTGATAACCCGAGTCATTGCTGGAGTGACCACCCATTTTGCCGAGAAGCTGACTCTGAATGCCCGACGCGCCTGAGCTGCCGCCCAGGTAGTTGTTCTTCACGCAATATCCCAATAGCCCTGCCACATTACCCATACTGCCGGATGTCGTGGAGCTGCCGCCGGGCATCGTGCCGCCGAGCTTGCCGCCCAGGCTGCCTAAATCCTGTGCGCCGCTTACGCCGCAGGCAAGGCTGAAGGTCACTGCCAGACAGGTTGCGGCCATACCGCCGATGCGCGTTTTCATGAGCGTCCCTCCCTATGGTGTGAGCATTCAACACCCAAGCCTGTTAGGGATACGTCAGTGTCATTGGCCGTGCCGGACGCTATCAGTTGATCGATGCTTTCAACGCCTTGGCGACTTCGCTGGCAATGTCGTCCTGGATCATCAATTTGTCGTCCCAGGATCGATCATAGGTTTCTGACCACACGACGAATCCGTCGTTGGCACGCACCAATCGCGCAGCCACGCGGAGGGTATTGCCCGATTTGCGCACACTGCCATCGAGGACGTACGCCACATCGAGCGATTTGGCGATCTGGGCGACCGTGACTTGCTTACCCTTGAAATAGAACGACGAGGTGGGCGATGCCACCTGCAAGCCGCGTGACTGGCTTAGTTTGTTGATGAGCTCATCCGTCATGCCGTCGGCGAAGGGTTCTTCGTTCATGGTGTCGGTCAGATCGAGGAACGGCAGCACGGCAATGGATTTCGGGTTGGGCACAGCCGCGGCGACTGTCGCCGCTGGCGGAATCGGATTAGGTCGCGTCAACAGATAAAACGCGAAACAGCCCATCGCGAGAAGTGCTCCGATGACCAGCAGTCTTCTATATAGGTGCAGATGTGGAGTAGGACCGGCGATAGGGGTGCGATCCCGCTCCAACGCGTCGTTGGCCGCCGCCAAAGAAGCAAGTGGGAGGGTCGTCGAATCATCTCCTGGGCTGACTGTCGCCACCATCCGATATCCACGGCGAGGCACCGTGGCGATGTAAACGGGTTGTTTGGGGTCGTCGCCAAGCAACCGACGCAGCGACGTCACGGCCTGATAGACAGAGTCTGGTGTAACGATGACGCCTTGCCATACCTGATTGAGCAATTCATCAATGCTCACCACGTCGCCGGCGTGGTCGGCCAGGCATAACAACAACCGCATCGTTCGGGCTTCCAGTCGAACGGTTTCTTCTCCACGCGACATCTGACCTGAGATCGGGCTGACCAACCAGTCCCCGATACGAAGAGTTGCTTTGGATGATTGCTCCAAACCAGATGACATATAAGCCTTTGTTTATAGGAGCGAATGGGTAGTTGGCGATCTTCGCATCTACGCCAGGGAGCGGCAACCAGCGTCGCCAGCAGCGCTCCTTTCAAAGATCTTCAGGGTGTTTCAGGGTGATTTTCAGGACTTCGCGGGCACCGCATGAGCACAGTGACATCTCGCTGCTTGCCCAGCGTCCCGGCCGGCCCGTTGCCGGTAACTATCAAGGAGTACGCCGCATGATCCGTCGCTTCGCCCTCGCCGCCGCACTAGCCTTCGTGTGCGCACCTCTTTGTGCCACCACCTACACACTGGAATCGCAACACAGCGAAGGGATCGTTCGCTGGAGTCACCTGGGCTTTTCGAACCCGACCGCTCAGTTCTCGCTAATCGAAGGCGTACTGAATTTCGATCAGGCCGATCCCACTAAATCGTCCGTGATCGCCACAATTGAGTTCTCCCATTTGAGCAGTGGCGTGCCTGACCTCGATGATAATTTTCGATCGGTCGATTTTTTTGACATTGCAAAATTTCCCACCGCAACATTCAAAAGCACTAAGGTCGAGAGAGACGGCGCATCCAATAAACTTAAAGTCACCGGCGACCTTACCGTGCGTGGTGTGACCCGGTCGGTCACGCTCGATGTCACTCTCAACAAGATCGGTATCAACATCCGCAGCAACCTGCCTTCGATCGGCTTTGAGGCCACGACAATGCTCAAGCGTTCCGATTTCGGTCTGGGCATGTTTGTTCCACAGGTCAGCGATGCGATCGACATTCACATCACCTGCCAGGCGGATGAGGCGAAAGCCTATGCGAAGCAGCTAAAGGCCGATGCTGACGCGGCCGCCGAAGATGCCAGAGTCGCCGCAAAGAAGGCGGCGGACGCCGAGGCCGCGGCGCAGAAATAATCGTCTTGGAAGACGCGGCGCCGGTCAGTGATCATTCCAGCGCATGTCCCGTGCATGACACACAATCTTGTTACATGGACTGTGGTGAAGTTGCGGGTGGCCGTTAACGGAGGGCGTCGCGTCATGCATGATTTTTCGGCAGCAGAGTCTGAGACCACGATCAAAACCGACCTGACCGGCTATGACCTTGTCAACAAGCCCATGTTGAACAAGGGCACCGCCTTCGATGAGCGCGAGCGCGACATTTTTCGTTTGCACGGATTGCTCCCTCCGCATATCGGTAGCATGGATGAGCAGGTCGAGCGTCGACTCAAGGTCATGCGCGAATTCAGTACCGATTTTGAACGTTACGCATTCTTGAGGGATCTGCAGGACACCAACGAGACGCTGTTCTATGCGCTCTTGGTTCGCTACATCGATGAGCTGCTTCCGCTGGTTTACACACCCACGGTGGGCGAGGGGTGCCAGCATTTCAGTGAAATTTGGCGCAAACCGCGCGGCGTGTTCCTGAGTTACCCCAACAAGCATCGTATTCGCGAGATCCTGGCCGATTCGCGTTTCGATCGCGTGCGCGTGATCGTGGTGAGCGATGGCGAGCGCATTCTTGGGCTTGGCGACCAAGGCGCCGGCGGCATGGGCATTCCGATCGGAAAGTTGTCGCTTTATACCGGCTGCGCCGGCATCCATCCCGATCTGACGCTGCCGATTCTTCTGGATGTTGGCACCAACAATCGGGACCGTCTCGCCAATCCGCTCTATATCGGATGGCGCCATGAGCGCATCGTGGGCGCTGAATACGATGCTTTTGTCGAAGAGTTCGTTGATGCGGTGGTTGAGCGCTGGCCGAACGTGCTGCTTCAGTGGGAGGATTTTGCAGGTTCCAATGCAAGCCGGCTGCTTGCCAAGTATCGCGACCGGCTTTGTACCTTCAACGACGATATCCAGGGCACCGCGGCGATTGCGGCAGGCACGTTGCTGGCAGCGGTCAATGTCACGGGCATCAAGTTAACGGAGCAGCGTATTGCCGTGCTTGGCGCGGGATCTGCAGGTTGCGGCATCGCATCGCTGTTGCTGCAGGCGATGATCGATGCAGGCCTTGGTGAAGCGCAGGCGCGCCAATCTTTTTTCCTGGTCGATCGAAACGGATTGCTGCTTGAAGGTATGGAAGGCATCACGCCCGCTCAAGTTCCTTTCGTACAGCAGCGCGCGGCAGTCAGCGATTGGACGCTCGACAAGCCAGGCCAGATCGGTCTACTCGATGTGGTGCGCAACGCGAAGCCCACCGTTTTGATCGGCGTGTCGGGGCAGGCGGGTGCATTCACTGAAGCGGTGGTGCGCGCGATGGCACAAAGCGTAGAACGCCCAGTGATTTTCCCCCTGTCCAATCCAACCTCGCGTTGCGAAGCAACGCCTCAGCAATTGATCGAGTGGACGGATGGGCGTGCGTTGATCGGTACAGGCAGTCCGTTTGCGCCGGTTCCATGGAACGGCAAACGGATGCGGATCGATCAGACCAACAACTCCTATATCTTTCCGGGCGTCGGTCTGGGTGTGCTGGCAGTCAACGCGCGCCGCGTTACGGATGCGATGTTTATGGTCGCCGGCAAAGTTGTTGCAAGTATGTCTCCGACCTTGAGCGATCGGCATGGACGGCTGCTACCGCCTGTCGACCAATTGCGAGCAGTCTCCGTGGCCGTGGCGAAGGCCGTTGCTGTTCAAGCGCAGGTCGATGGCGTTGCCGATAAGTGCGATGAAGCAGCAGTGGGCGAGCGGATCGCGTCGATCGTGTGGGAGCCGCAGTATCGTCCTTATGAATTGCAGGAAACCACGTAAGTGACCGTGATCGAGTCGTGCCGATCACACCGGCAGCGCTGTCGTTTTTTTGACCGTACGTAGCGCCAATGTCGATTGAACGCGTACGACCCCGGGAAGCTGCGTGAGAATTTCGGTGTGGATGCGCTCGAAATCGGCGGAATCGGCGTAGACCACCCGCACCATGTAGTCGGCCGTCCCGGCGAGGAGGCAACACTCGGTGACCTCCGGGTGTCGCTGGATGGCCGCTTCGAATGTATCGAGCGCAGCGCGCCCCTGCTGATCGAGCGTCACCAGAACAAATGCCGTGCCGGGCAGGCCCGCTACTTTCTCGTCGAGCAGCATGACGTAGCGAGCGATCAGTCCACGTTCTTCAAGTAGCTTTACGCGTCGCAGGCAAGCGGAGGGTGACAGATTGATCTGTAGGGCTAACTCCATATTGGCTAGCCGCCCGTCTTCCTGGAGTAGCCGAAGGATCGCGCGATCGCGGTCGTCTAAGGTCTGATCGTTATTCGTCATGGATTCTATATTATCCCATTTATTTCGTATTCAATGCGAAATAATGGCCTATGACGCGGCCTAATGAGCGAGAAATTGCGCAATATCTCGATCATACTGCGATCCGCGCGACCCCGGGCGGGCCGGGAGCGCGACCCAACCTTTGAGTGAGAAATCCAGTCATGCGCATCGGTGTGCCGAAAGAAATCAAGAACCACGAATACCGCGTGGGCCTCGTCCCCTCGTCCGTGCAGGAATTGGTGCACAACGGCCATCAGGTGCTTGTGCAGGCCGATGCGGGCATCGGTGCGGGTCTTACGGATGCCGACTATGTGGCGGCTGGCGCGACTATCGTTGAGAGTGCCGACCAGATCTTTGCCGAAGCGGAGATGATCGTTAAGGTCAAAGAGCCGCTCGCCGTTGAGCGCAAAAAGCTCCGCAAGGGCCAGATTCTCTTCACCTACCTTCACCTTGCGCCAGACGCTGAGCAGACGCGCGATCTGATTGACTCCGGTGCTATTTGCATTGCGTACGAGACGGTCACTTCGGCCAATGGCGCGCTGCCGCTGCTGACGCCGATGTCCGAAGTTGCCGGGCGCTTGGCGCCGCAGGTCGGTGCGCATTCGCTGGAAAAAGCGCAGGGTGGCCGTGGTGTGCTGCTCGGTGGCGTGCCTGGTGTGCCGGCTGCGGAAGTGGTCATTCTGGGTGGCGGTGTTTCCGGTACGCATGCGGCGACCATCGCCGTGGGCATGGGTGCCCAGGTGACGGTTGTCGATCGTTCGGCCGATGTTCTCAAGCGTCTGGCCTCGCAATTCGGCACGTCTATCTCGACCGTGTTTTCCACCCGTTCGGCCATCGAGGAACTGGTGCGCCGCGCCGACTTGTTGATTGGTACCGTGTTGGTGCCGGGTGCCGCCGCGCCCAAGCTGGTGACGCACGATATGGTCCGCACGATGAAGCCCGGTTCGGTCATCGTCGACGTTGCCATCGATCAGGGCGGCTGCGTAGAGACCTCGCACGCCACCACCCATTCGGATCCCACCTATGTGGTCGACGGCGTGGTGCACTACTGCGTTGCCAATATGCCTGGCGCCGTCGCGCGCACATCGACTTTCGCGCTCAACAGCGTGACGCTGCCGTTCACCCTGGCGCTTGCTAACAAGGGCTGGAAGAAGGCGCTTGCGCAAGACGTCCATCTGCGCAACGGTCTGAATGTGTTTGAAGGTCACGTGACCTGTGAGCCGGTTGCCCTGGCTCACGGCCTGCCGTACGTCAAAGCGGAAACCGCCGCAGGCCTGTAATCGACGCTTTATGCAGCCTCCCTGTCGCTGGTGCGCAGGGAGGCTTTTTTGTGCGCGATATAAATTGCAGAAGAACGCAGATACAATAGGTCAGCGATCAGCAATGTCGAAGAGCTGAAACTCGCGAATGCGTGCGGTGCAAACGCTGGACAGGATATTCAGGCGCACCTTGTCGGTCGTGACAGGTACAAACCGATCGATCTTCATATGTCCAAGGGCTTCGGCTTTGGCCACCGGCGTCCACGCGCCGTTGACTCGTGCTTCGATGGCGTACTTCTGCACGCATTGACCGTCGTTCAACCACTCCATGGTGAGCGCATGGTTGATGGTAACCGGTTTTGCGAAATCGACTTCAAGCGTCGCATGATGCGAACCCTCCGCAGCGGACCAAAACGTATCCCGGTCGCCATCCAGGGCTGCGTCGACATTCGGGTCGCCAGCAACGTGGTTTCGCGCCAGATCTTTATCGACGCCGTAACGCGCTTGCAGCGCTTCACCGAACGCTTTAAGGCGTGCGACGTCGGCATCGGGCAAAACACCGTGGCGGTTCGGCGCGATGCCGAGCATGAGTTGGCCGCCGCGTCCGACACTGTTTTCCCAGATGTCGACCAGTTCGTCGACACTCTTCAACGTCTTGTCGCTGTCCGGATGCCAGAACCATTGCAGCGTGTGCAGCGGCGTATCCACTTCTACCGGGCGCCAGCGCAACTGGGCGTGGCGATCGATCACGTTCCAGTTTTCGCCGTGAATGTGGCCGTCTTCCTGACCGACCCAGCGGATGTCGCCGTAACCAAACAACGCCACATCGGCGAAGACCATCGTGTTCGATTGGTAGGTCCGCAATTCCTCGATATATTTCTCGAAATCGTAAACGTGGCCGGCGCTGCCCGCGCCATCGAGCCACCATTCGACCAGCGGTCCGTAGCTTTGAATCAGCTCATCCATCTGTGCGAGATAGTATTTGTCGTAGGCGGCCGAATGGGCATAACGCGGTTCGTGGCGGTCCCAAGGCGATAAATAGATGCCGAACCCCATACCTTCCTTGCGCGTGGCTTGTTCCGTCATCTGCACCAGGTTGCCCTTGCCATCCATCCAGGGACTGTTCTTAACGGAATAGTCGCTTTGTTCCGTCGGCCACAATGCAAAACCGTCGTGATGTTTGGCGACAAGCACTAGATACGTTGCGCCGGCGGACTTGGCTGCGCGAGCCCATTGCTGCGGATCGACGCGGTCAGGATTGAATACCTTGGGACTGGCTGTGCCATCGCCCCATTCGCGGTCCAGAAACGTGTTGGTGCCGAAGTGCACGATCACGCCGAATTCGAGATCTTGCCAATGCACCTGTTGTGGCGACGGCTTGATGTCGACGAAATTCTGAGCGAAAGAAGTGCCGGTAACGCATACAGTGCCTACGGCCAAGGCGAGGAGAGTACGTAGGCCCATCTGCATGTTTTCAGATCCTGCGTGAATGTTTTTTGGAAACGACATGACGAGACTGGACGAGCAGCGGCTCAATCGGGATGCGCAGCAGCTCCGAATTGCAGCGCATCGGTGATTTCTGTCGTGGCGCGACGGAGCTCGGCGATCACATCCTCCATGGTGGTCTGCGCTTCCGTGCGTTGTTCGATAAACGGAATGGTGAGTGCGCATACGGCACGCCCGTGTTGCAGCACCGGTGCCGAGAGATCGGTGACGGCATCGACGATTTGGCTCGGCTCGCTGGCATAGCCACGTGCGCGCAGCTGTATCAGCAACTTGGTCAGCTTCTTGCGATCCAGCGCGGGCTCGTACTTGACGATCAGGTCCAGCCAGCGCTCGCGTACCGGTTCGTCCTGGAAGGCGAGGAGTACGTGACCCGAGGTGGATCGGGACATGGGACGGCGATGTCCCACGCGCACGACTAGCGCGATCTCTCCTGGCGGATCCACCCGAGCGACGACGACGATCTGTTCGTGGGAGGGCACCACCAGATGACACGCCTGGCCGCTGATATCGGCAAGGTGATGCATGACCGGCAACGCGGCTTCGATCGTGCTTTTGACCGGCGGCTGTTCCATGCCCAGGCGAAATAGCCGTGTGGTGACCAAATAGCCGCTGTCGCCTTCGCCTCGGGTGATGTAGTCGCGCTCTTCCAACACCTGCAGCATGCGGAAGATTTCGCCGCGTGAGCGTCCGACGCCTTCGGAAATCTCCGCGATGCTGAGCGGCTTGTGTGCACCGGCCAGTAGCTCGAGTATGTCTAACCCTTTATCGAGTGCGGGCGCACGGTATTTGGGGGTCTGAGTCGGCATGGCTTTCCTTCCGTTGTGGCGACTGGCTTGCCGCCGTTCGTACGCCGCCGCTATCTATCATGCCAAGGCAGCCGGGCAAGTATGTTGCGGTGCGTCTTTGCTGCAGGTGAATTATTGTTTCATATTTGCACATAATGGCGAGGGTCGTCACGTCGGCCCAGCGGATCGCGTCGCCGTGCGGCGTTGGGAGAAAAAGGTGGATGTGCAGACGGTGACAGAAGACCACGCCATGCCGGTCGGCGACGCCATACCAACCGATCGGCGATCATGGTTGCCGCTGGTTCTGATCGTCAGTCTGTTCTTTCTCTGGGGCGGCGCCAACAACCTCAACGACGTACTGATTGCGCAGTTCAAGAGGGCGTTCGTGCTCAGCGACTTCCGCGCCGGGTTGGTGCAGAGTGCGTTCTATCTGGGGTACTTCCTGATCGCGATGCCAGCGGGCATGTACATGCGTCGCTTCGGCTACAAGAGCGCCGTGGTATTCGGGTTGTCGCTTTACGGGGTGGGAGCGCTTTTGTTCTGGCCGGCCGCCGCTTCGTCTACGTATGGCCTGTTTCTGTTTGCGCTGTTCGTCATCGCCAGTGGGTTGGCTTTCCTGGAGACCTCGGCCAATCCGTTCGTCACGTTGCTCGGTCCGCGAGAAACAGCGACGCGTCGCCTCAATCTGGCTCAAGCTTTAAATCCGTTGGGTTCGATTGCCGGTATTTTGATCGGCCAGCATTTCATCTTTTCGGGCATCGAACGATCGCCTGCCCAGCTAACGGCGATGAGTGCTGCGGAGCGCACGGCTTACTACGCCAGTGAAACGCAGGCCGTGCAGTGGCCGTATCTGGTGATCGGTGTGGTGGTGCTGGGTTGGGCGATATTGATTTTGTTGACGCGCTTTCCGAGGACGGCGTCTCGTGCAGCCTCGGCATCGTCGGCTGGTGGCGCTGTATTGCGTAAATTGTTAAGCGACCGGCGTTTTATCGGCGCGATGTTCGCGCAATTCTTCTACGTAGGTGCGCAGGTCGGTGTGTGGAGTTACACCATCCGCTACGTACAGGCCACGATGCCGGGCACATCGTCCAGGGACGCTGCCAATTTTCTAACCGCTGGGTTAGTGTGCTTCATGGCCGGGCGTTTTGTGGGCACCGCCTTGATGAAGTATTGGGCTCCGGTACGGCTATTGATGATGTTTGCCGCCATTAATATCGCACTGACCTTGTTTGCCGTGCTTCAGCCAGGCAGCCATGGCGCGTATGCACTGGTGGTATGCAGCTTTTTTATGTCGGTGATGTATCCGACGGTATTTGCCTTGGGCGTGGAAGGGCGGGGCGACGATGAGCGAAAACTCGGTTCGGCTTTGCTCGTCATGACTATTATTGGCGGTGCTGTACTCACGGCGTTGATGGGGGCAGTATCCGATATGACCAGCATTGCGCGAGCGATGGCTGTGCCTATGTGTTGTTTTGCCGTGGTGCTGCTGTTTGCATGGCAGCGGCGTGGACATCCTAATGAGGGGAAGAGCTGATGCTGCGTCACTACTACGCGTTGGATTTGCGGGACGATGCTGCGGCGATTGCCGAATACGAGCGTTTGCACCGTCCCGAGAGCGTTTGGCCGGAAATCATTGCCTCCATCCGTGCGTCCGGGATTGAGGAAATGGAGATCTTTCGAGTCGGAAATCGGCTGGTGATGGTCGTGCAAGTACCGGACGATTCCGATGCGTCAACGACACGAGATATGGAGGTTACCGACCCGATGACGCAAGCGTGGGAAGCGTTAATGGATCGCTATCAGCAGCGCCTGCCTTGGGCCGAGGCAGGGCAGAAGTGGGTGCCCATGAAGCGCATTTTCTCATTGATGTCCGCGATCGATGCGGGTGCTTCGACCTAGTTGTCGTTACGCCAGATCACATCCCTTGCGATGCTCCGCACGTCGGTCTGACCCGTCAAGGCCATGCTTACGCTCAGCTCGCGGCGGATGAGCTCAATGGCCTGCGTGACGCCAGCCTCGCCCATCGCGCCCAATCCATACAGGAATGCCTTGCCGATTAAACCGGCATGTGCGCCGCAGGCGAGCGCCTTGAGTAGATCCTGACCGCTGAGAATGCCGCCATCAAATAGCACCTGCAGCCGGTCGCCGACCGCTTGCACTATGGATGGCAACACGTCAATGCTGGCGGGAGCGCCGTCCAGCTGCCGACCACCATGGTTGGATACGACGATGGCGTCGACCGCATGATCGGCCGCAATGCGGGCATCTTCCGGATCAAGAATGCCTTTGATGATGAGCTTGCCGGGCCATAGCGCGCGGATCCATTCGAGATCTTTCCAGGTCAGGGTCGGATCGAACTGATTGGCGATCCATTGCGCCAGCGTGGTGAGGCTGTCGGTATTTTCGATGCGTCCCTTCAAGTTGCCGAAGGATCGACTAGGCGCATGCAACATGCTCCAGGCCCAGCGCGGCTTGCTGAGCATGTCCAGCAGGTTGTGCAGGGTAATCCTGGGCGGCACCGACAAGCCGTTTTTGATCTCGCGATGACGCTGGCCTTGTACGGTCAGGTCGGCGGTGAGCATCAGCGCGGTGCAACCGGCCGCCTTGGCGCGTTCGATCAGTTCGCGTGTAAACCCGCGATCGCGCATGACATAGACCTGAAACCAGAACGGCGTCTTCACTGCGTCATGCACTTGTTCGATCGAGCAAATCGATACGGTACTCAGGCAGAACGGAATGCCGGCCTTCGCCGCAGCCCGTGCACCGAGGATTTCGCCGCCACCTCGCTGCAGTCCGGTGAGACCGGTTGGAGCGATCGCCAGCGGCATCGATACCGGCTGGCCGACAATGTCGGTAGCCAGGGAGCGGTTGTCGACATTGCGCATCACTCGTTGTCGCAGACTTATCCGTGCCAGCGCTTCGCGATTCGCGCGCAGGGTGGTTTCCTCGTAAGAGCCCCGATCGGCATATTCAAAAAAAGCGCGCGGCACGCGGCGTTTGGCAAGCTCGCGCAAATCGGCAACGCTGGTGATGGGGGTGGTCATCGTGCGCTCGCCAAACTCGTCGATTCACACCAGGCGGGGCCGTCCGGATAGCTGTAGTGCGCCAAGGTATTCGCATGCATTTGCGCGGAAAAACCCGGCGATGTCGGGGCGATGTAGCAGCCATTGCGCACAACGACGGGATCGACGAAGTGCTCGTGCAGATGATCGACGAATTCGATGGCACGGTCGTCTTTCCTTCCGCTGATCGCAACAAAGTCGGCCATTGCCAGGTGTTGCACCAGCTCGCACAGACCAACGCCACCCGCATGCGGAAACACGCGCACGCCGAATTTGGCAGCCAACAGCAAAATGGCCAGGTTTTCGTTGACGCCACCGACACGCGCTGCGTCGATCTGCACGATATCCACAGCGCCGGCCTGGAACAGTTGCTTGAACATCACGCGATTATGAGTGTGTTCGCCGGTTGAAATCGGAACCGGTTTGACCGCGCGACGGATCGCAGCATGGCCGAGGATATCGTCCGGGCTGGTCGGCTCCTCCGCCCACGCAATTTGCACATCCGATAAGCGTTGTAGCCACGCAATAGCGTCGGTCACGTCCCAGCGCTGATTGGCATCGACCGCGATGCCGATGTCAGGCCCTACCGTTTCGCGCGCGAGTCGGCAGCGACGCACGTCGTCTTCCACATTCATGCCGACTTTGAGTTTGATGGTGCGAAAGCCAGCGGCGACCGCCTCGCGTGCAAGACGCTGCATTTTTTCGTCGGTATAACCCAACCAGCCCGGCGAGGTGGTGTAGGCCGGGTAGCCGTCGGCAAGCAACTGCGTAATACGCTGCGGTTTGTTGGCTGCAGCGACGCGCAGCATCGTGAGCGCTTCATCCGGCGTCAGTGCATCGGTGAGATAGCGGAAATCGATCGTTGCGACCAACTGCTCGGGCGTCATATCGGCGATGAAGCGCCAAAGCGGCTTGCCCGCAACGCGTGCGGCCAGGTCCCAGGCGGCGTTGATGACCGCACCGATAGCCATGTGCATCACGCCCTTTTCAGGGCCTAGCCAGCGCAATTGGGAGTCGCCGACCATGCGCCTGGCGAATCCGCCCAGGTCGCCGATCACGTCATCGAGGCTGAGCCCGATGACATGATGAGCCAATGCGTCTATTGCAACTTTCTGCACATCGTTGCCGCGACCGATGGTGAAGGCGAAGCCATAACCCTCCAGGCCGGGCTGGTCGGTGCGCATCACCACGTAGGCGGCCGAGTAGTCCGGATCGGGGTTCATGGCATCGGAGCCATCTAACTCACGAGAGGTCGGAAAGCGGACATCATACGTATCCAATGCCGTGATCTTTGTCATGCCATGGCCTTCCGTGAGTAAGAGCCGCGTAAAATTGGCGTAGTCATGCAGCGTGTTCGTCGGAGGGATGCGCGCGGACGTGCTGGCGCTGTCGGCCGAGTCCATCGATACCCAGTTCGATCACGTCGCCTGGACGCAGATAAATCGGAGGCTTTTGCCCGAGGCCCACGCCCGAAGGCGTGCCTGTGCTGATAACGTCGCCAGGCAGCAGCGTCATGTAGCGACTGATGTGACTCACCAGTTTCGCTACGTTGAAGATCATCGTGCGTGTATGGCCATTCTGATAGCGGTGTCCGTTGACCTCCAGCCAAAGGCGGAGATTTTGCGGATCGGTCACTTCGTCGGTGGTGACCAGCCACGGGCCGAGCGGTCCGAAGGTGTCGCAGCTTTTGCCTTTGACCCACTGACCGCCGTGATCGAATTGAAACGCGCGCTCGGACAAATCGTTCACCACAAGATAGCCGGCGACGTGCGCAAGCGCGTTTTCGACGGTAACGCTGCGGGCCGTCTCGCCGATGACTACGCCAAGTTCCACTTCCCAGTCGGTTTTGGTGGCGCCTTGCGGAATGATCACGTCGTCGTTAGGACCCATGATCGCGCTGGTGGCCTTCATGAAAATCACCGGCAGTTCGGGCACCTGTGCGTTGGTTTCCGCAGCATGTTCGGCGTAGTTCATACCCACGCAGATCATCTTGCCGACATGCGCCAGCGGGGTACCGTAGCGAGGCTGGCCCGTTACAGGTGTCAGCGTTTGCGGATCGATCGCCGCGATACGCGCAAGGCCATCGCGTCCGAGTACCGTTGCATCGATATTGCCGATGACGGATGAGAGATCGCGGAGCGTGCCCGCTTCGTCGATTAGGCCGGGTTTTTCCTTGCCAGGAGTGCCGTAACGTACCAGTTTCATACATGCGCTCCTTGCGCTCAGTTGGACCAGCCGCCGTCCACAACGTGGATGGCGCCGGTAGTGAAAGCGGATTCGTCGGACGCCAGGTACAGCGCGAGAGCGGCGATTTCTTCAGGCTCGCCCAAGCGTCCCATCGGTTGACGTTCGGCGAAGCTTCGCCAAGTGGCGGCTTCGTCACCGCCAAGTGCGCGTACGCGCCCGCCCAGCGATGGCGTCTTCACAGTGCCAGGGCAGATCGCATTACATCGCACGCCGCGCGCAACGAAATCCGCTGCGATCGAACGCGTCAAGCCAATCACGGCCGCCTTGGTGGCGCCGTAAGCAAAACGGTTCGGCACGCCTTTGATGCTGGAGGCGACCGACGCCATGTTGATAATGCTGCCCTTGCCGCGATCGAGCATGCCGGGAAGGACTGCCTTGCACAGATGAAACATGCTGTCGACATTGATCGAGAACGAACGGTGCCAGCTGGCATCGTCGGTATCCAGAATGCTGCCTGCATGCACGTAGCCTGCACAATTGAACAACACATCGAACGGACCGGATGCGTGCACGAGGGCCTCGATGCTTTCCGCGTGAGTCACGTCGAGTACCTGGGTACTGAGCGACGCGTGCTCCGATGCCAGACTGGCGAGCGCGCTGCTGTCGATATCGGTGGCCAAAACCTGCGCGCCGGCGTGGGCGAAGGCGAGCGCGGTCGCGCGACCGATACCGGCACCTGCCGCCGTGACAAGCACGTGCTTGCCGGACAATCGTCCCGTCATGCGATATCCCCTGTACAACGAATGCGAAATAGGTGGGCGGATAAGATCATGGCAGTACTCCTAAACGAGATCCGGAACCGGAGAATCGATATCGAGTGCATAAAAACGCACAGCATTGGCCGCGAACACCTCCGCCTGCGAGCCGGCGGCGTAACGCTCGGTCAGCATCAAGGCCACGCGCAACCATTGACCATAATCGGCATGCGTGGTGAGTACCGGCCAATCGCTGCCCCACATCAGACGCTCAGGTCCGAAATGCGCAAAAAGATCGGCGACGTAGGGTTCGATGGCGTCTTCGCGCACGGTATCGTCGAGCAGCGTGAGCAAACCCGATAACTTGCAGTGAAGCTGCGGATGCTGAGCCAATTCGTCGATCCAACTGGTCCACTGATCGAAACGGCTGTCGGCAATGGCCGGTTTGCCAGCGTGATCGAGTACGACACTCAGCTGTGGATTTCGGCGCAAACGGCGACAGAGTGCAGGCATTTGCGGCATGCCGACCAGTGCATCGAAGCTCAGGCCGCAATCTTGTATGCAATCGAAAGCGCGATCGAGCGATGGGTGCGCTAGCCAGTCCGGATCGGCGATGTCTTGCACCATCGGACGCAATCCGCATAGCAATCCGCCACCATGGCGGATCAGGGCATCGATGCGCGCGCCGACATCGGTCGCTTCCAGATCGACCCAGCCGACGACGCCGACGACTGCGGGGTCCAGACGCGCCAGTTCGAATAGATAACGTGTTTCTTCCTCGCTGGGCGCGGCTTGTACAAGCACGCTAAACGTTACGCCCGCCGCTTTTCGTTGCGCGCAAAGATCGATCGGCAAAAAGGCTTGGCGCAATGCGATAGGCGCTTGCGCCAACCAACCATAATCGCCGCGCGATGGCTGCCAGTAGTGTTGATGGGCGTCGACGATGATCATGGCGTGGGAGTGCTGCGCAGTATCAAGCCGGCCTCGCGCAACGCGTTCCATGCATCAGCGGGAACGGCAGCATGCATGCGCGTACTGGCACTGTCGACCTCAGCAACGGAACGCATGCCGCAAACGACGCTAATCACTGCGGGGTGCGCCAACGGAAATTGCAGGGCCGCCGCACCTACGTCGGTATGAGTGAGACCAAGTGTTTCGTAGAAGCACCGTGCTCGTTCGACAATGGCGTCGTCGGCAGGTGCGTAATTGTAGAAACTTCCTGGTCCATCTGTTCCGCTTAGCAAGCCCGAGTTGTAAGGGCCTGCGGCAAGGATCGCGACACCGCGTGCTTGAGCTTGCGTCATCACGGCCACGCTGTGCTGTTGTTCGAACAGCGTGTAGCGCCCTGCCAACATGATGACGTCCAGCTCGAATCGCGGCATCACCTCCAGGCACACTGCTTCTTCGTTGACGCCGATGCCGATGGCATCGCACAGGCCTTGTGCCTGCAATTCCGCCATCGCCGGCAATGCTTCGTCGAGTGCCTGCCGAAGCACTGAAGCATGATTCGCACCGTGCGTCAGTGCGCCGATGTCATGCAATAGCAGGACGTCGACATGGTCGGTACGCAGACGGCTGAGACTGGCCTCGAGCGAACGCAGAATGCCATCGCGGCTGTAGTCGAAATGAGCGCGTCGACCATCGACGATAAAACCATCGTCGTGGTGGGTCTGGCGGGAATCCGTTTCGATGATCCGGCCCACCTTGGTCGACAGCGTGAAGCTCGCGCGCGCCAGGCCGTCTAATGCGACACCTAGTCGGTTCTCGCTCAAGCCGTAGCCGTAGTAGGGAGCCGTGTCGAAGTGCCGTATCCCCTGTTGCCAAGCGCGCGCGACGGTCGCTGCCGCCTCTTCGTCATCCACCGATTCGTAAAGGTTGCCGATCGGAGCGCCGCCGAACGACAAGGGCGACCGTAGCCAGCTGACCTGCCGATCTCTGGCGATGTCCGAATCTGGCTTGATCGTCGCTTGCGTCATTCCGCCCTCACGAAGACTCAGAAAACCGCCTGCGGGAGAGGGGTGTTTTCCGTCTCTCTTCGGGCCTATTGGCGCATGATCGCGCATCTATGCGTCTGTGTACATATAAACAACTAATTTACAGGTGTGTACAAACAGGGTGCCGGTCATCGGGAAAAAACGGTTGCAATTCCATTTGCCACGATCTAAAACATATATGAATTGTTATTTTGCTAATAAACACGAAGATCTGCAGGCCAGGGTCGATTCTGGCCGCGCCGGGTAAAGGGGCACGCACATGCCGTTTCCATCGAAAAAGCCAGACGGATCCGCTTTCCATCAGGGGAGAGGGCGGTATGACTGAAATGTCCGTGTCTACGTCTTCGCGCTCACTGGATCATCCGGCGACGGATTTCACCGTTAGCCGGGCGGGCGTGTTCGCAGATGCTTGCGGTGCGGTTTTTCTTGCCGCGGCAGCGATCGCATATGTCAGTGGCGGCGGGCGTTCGGCGCCCCTTCTGCAGATCGGACGGCGCAACTAATTTCCCATACCGATCGCGGCCAAGTGGCTCCCCTTATTTTTTTGGCCGCGATCGGCTTTTTATGAAATCAACTGGCTATCGCATCGAACTGTTCGCGACAGCGCCTTGAATTTGCACTTTTCGGGAATCTTCATGAAACGATTTGTCTGGTTCTTGTTCGCCGCGCTTTCGTGTGGCGCGGCGTGTGCGAAGCAACCGGATGCGCTGTTCTATCTGATGGGTTCGCCGAAATCGATCAACTCGTTTGTGGCCCATGTCGACAAGATCGGCTTGCTGGTACCCACGTGGTATGGCGTCGATGATCAGGGGTTGGTCA
Organism: Lysobacterales bacterium; assembly: GCA_015655335.1. Classification (GTDB taxonomy): domain Bacteria; phylum Pseudomonadota; class Gammaproteobacteria; order Xanthomonadales; family Rhodanobacteraceae; genus Dyella_B. The sequence goes on from JAATFF010000052.1 coordinate 36,998, forward strand.
ACGGCGGACCTAATCTTTACGTACTCAACATGGCCAAGGATCATCACTTGCCGGTCATGCCGATCATCTCGATGTCGGCCGGTCGCAAAGGGTTTCATGATCTGATCCATGACGAGACCGCCAAGCAGCATATGATCGATGCGATGCTTCAGCAGGCGGCGGAGCATGGCTACGCCGGCTTTCAGTTCGACTTCGAAAGCATCTCCTGGACAGATCGCGATGCCTATACCTTGCTGGTCAAGCAGACCGCCGAGGCGTTGCACAAGCATGGTTTTAAGCTCTCCATCGCCGTGGTTCCGAACGCGCCGGGTCACGCGGGCGAGGGGCAGTTTTCCAAATGGATGTGGCAGTACTGGCGCGGCGCGTACGATTTGGCGGCGCTGGGCAAATATGCCGATCTCATCTGCTTGATGACATACGACCAGCACACCCGCTGGACCACACCAGGCCCGGTCGACGGTATGCCCTGGGTGATGGCGCAACTGAAGTATGCGTTGACGATGGTGCCCAAAGAAAAACTCTCGCTAGGCATCGCGCTGTACGGATACCACTGGTATACCGGCAACCCGGTTCGCGAGGACGGCACCGAAGCGTCCAACATCAAGGCCGATTACATAGACGCGGACGAATGGATGCCTCTCGTGCAGCAGCAACAGGCGAACGTGCAGTGGGACCCGGTGGAACACGAGTCTTGGTTCTACTTCTACCGCGACGA